>CAYOKR010000019.1:0-27108 GCA_964404625.1 uncultured Oscillospiraceae bacterium
AGGTTTCCGTTTCGGGAGCGGAGCGAATCATACGCATTTCGTCACGCAACCATTGATTTATTGCACCGCCGATAAATACAGAACCTTCCAAAATGTACTGCGGTTTTTGTCCGTCAACACACGCACCCAAAGTGGTAACAAGTCCGTTTTTGCTTTCCACCGCTTTGTCGCCGGTGTTCATCAGTAAAAAGCAACCTGTTCCGTAGGTATTTTTGATATCGCCTTCGTTTACGCAAAGATGTCCAAACAGCGCCGATTGTTGGTCGCCGACAACTCCGCAAATTGGCACTTCGCGACCGATAAACGTCTCTTCGGTGTTACCATAGTTATAGCCAGACGGACAAACTTTCGGCAACATACTGCGCGGAATACCAAACAGTTGCAACAATTCGTCGTCCCAATCGAGAGTGTGAATATTGTAGAGCATAGTTCTGCTGGCGTTGGTGTAGTCGGTAGCAAAAATACGCCCGTTGGACAATTTCCACATAATAAACGTATCTACCGTACCAAAAATAAGTTCGCCCTTTTCGGCACGTTCGCGAGCGCCGGGAACGTTATCCAAAATCCACTTAATTTTTGTTGCAGAAAAATACGCATCCAAAACAAGTCCCGTTTTGGCATATATTTTTTCGCTCCAACCCTGCTCCTTTAGTTGTTCGCAGTAGTCGGCAGTTCTTCTGCATTGCCACACAATGGCATTGTACACCGGTTGACCTGTTTTGCGGTCCCAAACAAAGGTCGTTTCACGCTGGTTGGTGATGCCGATAGACAAAATATCGTCTACGGAAATATTAGCGCGGACGATTGCTTCCGTCATCACGGCAATTTGCGAGCCGTAGATTTCCTGCGGACGATGTTCTACCCAGCCAGCATTGGGATAGATTTGTTCAAACTCCTGTTGGGCTTTGCCTACGATTTGTCCGTGTTTGTCAAAAACGATTGCGCGAGAACTTGTTGTGCCTTGGTCAAGTGCTAAAATATATTTCATAGTAGTATTCCTTTTGCCTTAGCAGATGTGATATTCGTGTGGAATGTTTATGGGACGTTAGATTTTGATTTTAGTTAAATTGTGCAATAATAAGTTTTTGCACTGTTTTGTTATTTTTAAGTTTTGATTAGCAATATCTTTAACGTATCGCACGTTACACGATTTTTACTTACTGTGCAATTTTTATGTTCTACAATATTTTTGTTACGACTAACTGATTGTGTTAAATTTTTTAATATACGTTATCGTTTATTTGCGATTTTTCTTATTCGCGTTTTTAGATTTTTTCAATTTCCTTGGTGGCAATGATATCTACTCCGCAACCACAAACGTTTGCGACAACCACGTCGCCGATATGCACCGGTGCTTGCAAAACAACTGTTTTTAGCGTTTGCAAACTATCAAAAATAAGTTGTTTGGGGATTGCTTCGCGAGTTTTTACCGATACCATTGCAATGTTACCACCTTTAACGCGCACCGAACCGGTAACCATACGTTTGGGACTGGTTATTTCGTTTTTGGCATAAACAACTCCACGCGGACAGGTATTACCTGTTACTTTGATATCGTCCAAATTGGAGTCGTCTACAATTAAATGACACCCCAACGGGCAGTTTATACAAATCATTTCTCTCATAGTAGGTTCTCCTTTACTTTATCAAAGTGATTTCTACGCGCTGTGCGTTTTTAAGCGCTTGCACTTGTTCGGCAGTCAAGTTGACGTTTTCCATTTCACCGGGAGCAACAACAGGACGTTTTTTGCCAAACACCTTTACACCGTCGGCAAAAATTGCCAATTCTACCTTTTTAAAAACGTTGGCAACACGCATTTTAAAACTTAACGATTGATAGTTTTGGTCGCGATTAAGTTGAGTGGGCACGCAGTAACGAACACCGTTTGTGCAGTTGATTGCGATTTTATCCTTGCAAACGGCACCGTTGTTGATATACTTTACCGCGCATTTGCCTGCGTTTTCACTTTCGGCAGAAACAAAATCTACAAGGTCGTGTACGTGCAAAACGTTACCGCACTCAAACACGCCGTCGACGTTGGTCATCATATTTTCGTCTACCACTGCACCGCCAGTTACGTTAGAAAGTTGCACTCCGCCTTGCTTTGCAAGTTCGTTTTCCGGCAATAATCCTACCGAAAGCAACAACGTGTCACATTCGATAAGTTGCGCTTTATCCATAATTGGTGCAAGTTTTTCGTCCACGGGAGCAACGACAACACCCGTTACGCGGTCTTTTCCCTTGATATCCACTACCGTATGCGAAAAATATAACGGAATATCGAAGTCGTTTAAGCATTGCACGATATTGCGGTTAAGTCCCGATGAATATGGCATTAGTTCTACAACCGCCTTTACTTTTGCGCCCTCGAAGGTCATACGGCGCGCCATGATAAGACCGATATCGCCACTGCCCAAAATTACGCATTCTTTGCCCGGCAAATAACCGTTGATATTTACCAGTTTTTGCGCCGTTCCTGCGGAAAATACCCCTGCGCCACGCATACCTGCAATGTTGATTGCACCACGCGGACGTTCCCTACAACCGCAAGCAAGAATTATCGCCTTTGCCTGCACTTGAGTAAGTCCATCCGTTGCGGAAACGTAGGTTACAACTTTATCGGCGGAAACGTCGATAACGGTAGCATTTGTGCGATAATCGATATTGCGTTCTACAACTTGATCGATATATCTTTGTGCATACTCGGGACCTGTCAACTCTTCCTTAAATGTATGCAACCCAAACCCATTGTGTATACACTGATTCAAAATACCGCCTAATTCCGCTTCGCGTTCCAAAATTAAAATATCTTTTTCGCCACAGTCGTAGGCGGATTTTGCAGCGGCAAGCCCCGCAGGACCACCGCCGACAATAACCAAATTAACGTTTTTCATACTACTTAGTTCTCCCTATCACAACTTGGCTATTTCCTCCACGTTTGGTAACTTCCTCCAACGGAAGGTTAAGTTCGCGTGAGATAATTTCCATGATACGCGGTGTGCAAAAACCTGCTTGGCAACGTCCCATACCCGCACGAGTACGACGTTTTACGCCGTCCAAATCGACAGCACCAGGTCTACGGCGAATCGCCTCGACGATTTCACCTTCTGTAACCACTTCGCAACGACAAACAATTTTGCCGAACAACGGGTTTTGCGCAATAAGTTTTTGTCTATCTTCGTTAGATAATTTAGAAAAATGCGGAATACCTTTGCGTGTTGCAATAAAATCCGCTTTGGGCTGCAATGCAAGTTTTTTAGATGCCCATTCTGCTACATCCACAGCAATTGCCGGGGCGGACGTTAAACCGGGGGATTCGATACCGATAAGATTGTAGAAACCATCAACTTCGCTTTCTTCTACAACAAAATCGTCTTCCGCAACGTGCGAACGCAATCCGCTAAATTGAGTGATAATGTTGCGTTTTGAAAGCGTCGGTACGGAAAGTAATCCTTTTGAAAATGCTTCTGTCAGTTCGTCTATGGTAGTATTGGTATCATCTTTGTCGTCACGATCAGTTGCAGTAGGTCCAACTAATATATTACCGTGAGTGGTTGGAGTAACCAAAATACCTTTACCCATTTTTGTCGGCATTTGGAACAACGTGTGACTTGCAAGATATTCGCACGACTTATCCATCAAAACATAGTCGCCCTTGCGTGCTTGCGTATGATATTTACGTTGACAAATCATATTGTTGATTTCGTCTGCGTACAAACCTGCACAGTTAATTACAATTTTTGTTTGTTCGACATAACCATCGGCACATTTTACGGTAAAAATGCCATCCTTTTTGCTAACGGCGACAACTTGACTTTCAAAACGGAATTGAACACCGTTTGTGCAAGCGTTTTCTGCATAGGCGATTGTCATTTCGTATGGAGAAACAATTCCGCCACTGGGAATTACCAAAGCATAGACAACTTCTTGAGACAAATATGGCTCCATTTTACGCGCTTGGTCGCCATCAACAATATACAGTCCTTTTACGCCGTTTTGTTCACCGCGTTCCAACAGTTGTTGCAAACCGTCCTTTTGATTTTCGTCAAAGCAAAGAACCATGGAACCGTTTCGGCGGAAAGGAAAATCCAATTCCTTGGAAAGTTCGTCGAACATTGCATTGCCTTTTACGTTGTAATATGCCTTTTTGCTGTTGGGTTTAGCGTCGTGACCGCCATGCACAATACCGCTGTTAGCCTTGCTTGTACCAACGGAAACGTCGTTGCCCTTTTCCAACAACAAAATATCTGCGCAAAAGCGAGATAACTCACGCGCGACGGAACATCCAACAACACCGCCACCGATAATAATTACGTCTTTCATTAGTCCTCCTTGCACATAACACGGCAATAAAACGCCCGAAACAACATTTTGAACGATTATGCCAAATTATTGTATATATAGATATTATATATTATCTAAAAACACTTTTCAAGACGTAAATGAAATTTTGTGAATTAATATTGCAAATTTCACAACAGAGCGAATGGGTAAAAGCATAAATGATATATTGAGATATACGGAAATACACTGCTGTAAACAATATGCGGGCGACAAATGGTCGCCCCTGCAGTTATTAGAAGCATTTGGATTTGTTTTTTAATATGTCCAAGCGCCGACGATCATACTGCCAATTACACAGTATTCGCCATAGGCAACATACCATGTCTTCTTGAGCGTAGTCGAACCCGTAGGGCGATACGTAGGTATCGAGGTCTATAATATCAACAAATAATAACAACGGACACAATGCTGACGATAGCAGAGTGTGTTGCATTATCGTAAGATTATGTAAAACGAAAAGCAACCAAGCTGTTGTGCTCGATTGCTTTTGAGAATTATTAAATATCTTGTTGTAGCGGATTGCAAAACAAAAGTAGTATTACCGTTACTTTGAAATACAAATATAACTTTAAACTTACGCAAACGATTATCCATCAATACCAAACAACGCTTTTATATCAGCTTTTAGTTGGTCATCTTCCAACTCGCTCAAAGCTGATTCTATCGCACTTTTTTGTGAATCATCCACGTCAATAACGGGAGCAGTTTCGCCTTCGTCAACATGTACCGTATCGTGAATTGCATCTTTAACGGCAGAAGAACCGAGAATGCCATTCACAACCTGGTCCGCATCGTTACTATCGCCGGATACAAATTGCATAATGCTGTTTACTGCTGCTGCGGTATCTTCGGGAGTGGAGGTTTCGCTGTTGATTAAATTTTTCGCAACATCGGTTACCAAACCGGCAACAACGGTTGCGTTTTCTTTTTTATCGATACCGAATTCACCCAAAACGTCGTCGGTTACCAAACTACTCATAATGTCAACCGTGTCTTCGGTAAGCCCGGCAAGTACATCTTCCAATTTGTCGTTTAAGTCGGCAAGCGTAGCGCCTTGTTTAAGCAAATTAGCGTAGCTATTAAGTTGTTGAATTGTAACGATTGTGTCGGCAAGGTTGTTAAGATCGTCGGTAACCGTTGCTTCCGTGGTTTTAGACAGTTTTTCAAGCACAACATCCAAAGCATTTTCGTATTCGGGATCGAGCGATTCCTTGATGTTAACACCCATAAACGCTTGGTTACCCTTCCAATTTTTAGAAGCTACCGACACCACTTCCGCAGTGATTGTGCGCAGTTTTGTGTTGTCGCCCATAGCGTTGATAATATCACGGATAGCATCAACATCCATAGTTTCCACATTTGCCATACTTGTTATAAACCGCAACATAGGCGGAACAAGCGACGTTATTGTTGCAAAATCGTCCAAAGCAGATACGGTTTTATCACCGTCGGTGTAGGAAACAAGTTTGTTAAAATAGTTTTTGGTGGAGTTATTTACACTTTTAACGTTAGAAATCGTGTCAATTTTTAACAAAAGTTCGTCCACGTCGGTAGGAATGGGATTTTCGTCGGTGGAAACGATTTCCTTAACATTGGAGTAGATTGTCGGCACTGCGGTAAAATATCCCGTAACGGGAAAAACGAAGCACAGTGCAATCATAATTCCGCCGACTGCGCCCAATACAAGACCGCAAATACGGCTGATAAGTCCGCGAGATTTGGGAAGAAGTGCACCTAAAATCAACATCACGATTTTACGTAAAATTGCGACTACTGCCAAGCATACTGCAAACACTACGATAAATACCATTGGAGAAATAAGTGCCGATACCAACGTTGGCAAATATTCCTTTAGTGTAGGCGATGCGGTTAGTAGTTCGTCAAAGGACGACATAAATTGGTCGATTTGCGGTGCAGCAAGGTCGTAGGCAGTATTTAGCAACGACGGCGTGATAGCAAACGCAACGACAATCGCCAAAACGATGCTTGCAACTTTAACGGCAGAACGAATTAGACCTTTAGAAAAACCTATCAATGCACCGATGATGCCAAGCACGGCAAATACGCCAAATATTACAGTATTGATAGTACTCATAAACATACTCCCTATAAATATGTATAATCAACGATATCCTAAACAGTTAGCATATCACCGAAGTTTTGCGAACAAAATTGACAAATTGTTATGGCATAACTGTGCCAAATGCCAAATTGCGAACAAAAAAATCCGCAGTTGCATCGTAACTTTATAATATGATACCACCAAATTTGTTCAAATGCAAGTTTTTACAAAAATAATATGTTTTATGACTATTTTATTTGCACAAGCCACAGCTTCGGCGTAAAAGATTATTGGCAAAAGCAGTGGTTTGGGTAGTAAAACGCAATCAAGAGACGTATTATTATGAGGGAACGTACACGTAGCTACGTAACCGAGCAAAATACGGATAATTGCGCGGCGGATCCGTTACGTATTAGCCACCAACAATATACAGTTAACCAATGCAATAAAAATCTATCGGCTATAGTTGTTGTTTTGCACCAAACGACAACAAGATTGCGACGAAGTCGAAACAAAAAACAGCAAAGCGTAATTGCCTTGCTGTTTTTGGGTTATTTGATTAAAAGTTATTCCGCATCGTCTGCCGTAAGAGTGATTGTGATTGCGGAAGAGTTTGTTTTTGTTTCCGAATCGTAGATTGTAACAGTTACAGAATCGGTTGCCAAAGCGAATGTATAGTTGCCGATAACGTCTGCTTCCGCCCAACTGGACGTCGCACTGCTGCTAAGGTCTTTCGCGTAGAAGGTTTCGTCGCTTTCGGTTGCCCCAAGTGTACGTGTGTAAGTCACGCCGTCGATTGTGTAGAACAACTTGCCGTTTTGAACCTTAACAATGGAGATTTCGTAACGATTGGTAAACAAAACGTCCTTTTTAGGTGTGCCGTTTTCGTAAGCTGCCCAAACGGTGTAAGTTTTTGCAGTTGTATCACCAAGAGTTTCGTTATCAACAATAATTATTTTTTCGCCCCAGCCATAATAAGTACTTGGAACAGCGTTAAATGCTGTACCCTTTTTAACTTCCGTTCCGTTGTGATGAGCGTAATAAAGGGCTTTCCCGTCCAAAGAAGAGTTGACAGAATCTGCTTGGGTGTAGTAAACGTAGCCATCACTTACTTGAGAGATTGTATAGGTAAGCTTAGATACTTCAGTATCAACCTTTTCTACCAAAACGGTGTGTGTGCTTGCGCCTGCATTAAATTGGCAAATTTGACCGTCTTCGTCTTGGAAAAATACAAGGTCGTTTGCTTTGTCGAATTTTGCGTTAGAAACATCTTCGAGAATGGTTACGTCTGCACCTGTGCCGACATTTACAGAGTGGAGGTCACTATCTACGACATAGGTTGCCCAAACAGTAGAGTCAACTTCGGTAAGCATAATTTCCAAACTTGTTGTGGAAGTGTCCCAAGTGTCGCCAACAAAGGTAAAGTGTTGTTTGCGATCGGAACCATCCAGTTTGTAACTTTCCAAAACAAGTTGGTTTGTCTTTTGTTGACCGCCGCTTGTAAGTTCTTGGTTGGGGGTTGTGATGTACAAACGATCGTTAAAGATGTAAATACCTGTAAGTGTTGTGTTTGTGGAGTTTGTGCTGTAATAGAAGCAAGGAACGATAAGTTGAACGTTTTCCTTTACAGCTGCCGCGATACGTTCTGCCTTGACTGTGCTACTTGCGTCTTCGTTGTTGAGATCAACAAGTTTGTCCAATTCGGAAGCCAAAACGCGTACAATAGAACCGGAGCGAACTGTGTTTGTGTAGGAATTGTCCGCAGTTGCGCTACTTTGAATACCGTTTACATAGTAGATATAGTCGCCGTACTTAACTGCACTACCGCCGTTGCCTTCTACCGTTTGACCGGAAATGCCTTCGGTTGCAACGGGCTTAAACTCGTCTACCGAACTACAAGCGGAAAACGCTACAAGTGCAAGCATCAAGCAAGCGACAAGAATAATTAAAGATTTTTTGAAAGTTTTGTTAAACATTGTATATTACTCCTTATGTAATTGCATACATAGGTTTAAATTATAACCGAAAATGCCGAAAAATGCAACAGTTTTAACGATTGTTATTGATGCTATTTTCACAAAAATAAGCATAATTACCCACAATATTGTCAAAGCAAGTGGTAAAACGTCTATTAAACGTCCTGCATGGTGGTGATTTGCCCGCTGTCGGCATCTTGAAAAAGCATATAAAACGACGTCGGTTGGTTGGGTACATACACAAAATCTTTGTCTGTAATACCTTGTTTTTCCGCAGGCAAGCCGTAGCAGATGTATTTGATTTGGTTTTGTTTTTGCAACACACCCATCACAAAATACCGTTCGGACGACGGAAAATCCACACGGACGAAAAAGGAACCTTTATACTTGTTGATAAGCGGATAATAGGGCGGAAACTGTACAAAAACCTTGCCGATTTCCCTTTTGACGGTTTGGTAATAGTCGGTTGTGCTGCCACTTGCGTAAAACCGCTCAAAAGCGTCGCTATACTGCTCCACCACTTTGTATCGCATATCGGCAGATTGGCGCAAAGCAGAAACGTCCACCGAAACATCGGGGTAAAAATTATTGGTACTTGCAACGAATTGTTCGTAGGCGGTCATCGGGGAATCGTCTAATTTGTTGATACGTGCCGCCAAAACATCACACAAATTGCCGTTGCCAAGATATGCCCGAGCAACTTCCCACGCAGATTGTTCCTTTTTTACAAGCAAACAGGCTACCTGCTCCAACGAATGTTGTTGCAATGTAAAACTTTCGCCGTCGAGATTTTGCAGTTTGCGAGAAATGCACGTTCCACCCAAATTGAGTAACAACCACCACTCTCCCTGACTTTTAACGTCGGCATTGGTAACGAATATTGTAACAGACGTTTGATTGGCGGAATTTACCAGCTTTACCATTCCGCACAGTTGCTTGCCGAATTGAGCAAATCGAGAGTTTGTTTGTTGCAAAATGAGAACACGTTTGCAATACATATTGCCACCCCTACAAGTTGTTTGCACTATTGTACACCCTGCACGATTGCAAAATTTGCACCATGTTGACGAAAAATGCCACAAATATGCAAAAACCTTTCTCGCGAGAGAAAGGTTTGCGCAGTTATATGATATTTTCGTTTCGGTGCCAAGCCACCGCCCTACCGAGACAATTGCAACGGACAATTATGTTTGCAGTGGCATTTTTCACAGCAAGATAATTTAGATACAAAACATCATCCAAAATATTTTGACAAAACGACGTAATGGGCGTTTTTGATTGTTAGATTTGACACATAAAGCTATCTAACCAAAGGTAGCCATCGAATTAAACAACCACTTACCTCAAAAAAGGCAACACGTATGCTATTTTTGTGGTTTTGGGCCGTTAAAAGTGTAGAAAGAACATTTTATATCGGCGTTGTAGAAATAACGTTTTTTGTCTGCACGTCTGCCAAAATCACGTTCAAAATCCTGATAGGGAGACAAAAAGTAGAAGTTCCATTTGTCCAACTTGCGATACAGTTTACCCATATCCTTGGCAATTTGTTTTACTTCGTCCAAGTTACCGATGCGTTCACCATAGGGCGGATTACTTATATTTACGCCGTAACTACTTTTTGTGACAAAATCGTTGGCATTGCGCAAATTGAACTTTACGTACTTATCTACACCGGCTTGACGCGCATGGAAATTGGCAATTTCGATGGCTTTGGGGTTGATATCGCCGCCGATGATGTTTAGCGGACGGTCCACGCGAATATCTTTTGCTTCTTCCAGTGCCAAATCGTAGGCATTGTCGTCGACGCAATCCCACTGCATAAAGGAGAAATCACGGTCCATACCCGGAGCAATTTTTAGTGCTTTCATTGCGGCTTCGATAGGTAAAGTACCGCTTCCGCAAAACAAATCGGTAAACATTTTGTCGGGATTCCACACCGACAAGTCAATTAGCGCAGCCGCAGTTGTTTCACGCAAAGGTGCCGTATAGTTTAGCGTGCGATATCCACGTTTGTGCAACCCTGCACCGGTGGTATCCAAGTTTATGGAAACAACGTCATTTGTGATGTCCAACTCAATTTTGTATTCCGCACCGCTTTCCACAATCAAACCGTATTTTTGTTGCAAAGCGGAAACAATTGCCTTTTTGCCGATGGCTTGAATAGAGTGATGGGCAAACAATTTACTGCCGATACTTTTTGTAACGACGATAATTTTGCCATTCTTGTCAATAAAATCTTCCCAACGAATTTTTGCAATACCTTCGAAAAGCATATCAAAGGTGGTTGCAGTAAATGTTGCAAGTCGAATAAGCACACGCTCGCCACTGCGCAAAAAAACGTTTAGTCGTGCAACGTCCTTCCATGTGCAATTTTGCACGATTATACGTCCGCTAATTGCAGGACAACCGCCGTAGCCCAACATATAAAGTTGTCGTTTTACTACCGCTTCCACACCGGTAGCGCAAGGTATAAGCAGTTCCATTTTTATTTCCGTTCTCAGTAACAATTAAGTTACGTCAACGTCAACAACTGTACCGTTATCAACGTTTAAGCATATTTTTTGTACACTTTAACACAGACTTTTGCGTGTTTGTGTGCAAAGTCGTATTTTTGCTGTGTTATTTTGAGTATTTGTTTACAAGGTAATCGACGTAGTAGTTAGCATCGAAATCTTCGCCAATGGCAAGACGCAAAATTTGGTTGGGGTACATACTTGCGCCATACTTGTGAACGCGGTCTTTTAGCCAATCGTTTACTTGCTTGGTCGTTCCGCTTTGCAAACTTTGTGCAACGTCAAAATCTTTATTCATGTGATAATACAGTTGCGATGCAATTGCCGAACCAAGTGCATAGGTGGGGAAGTAACCAAAACTACCACCTGCCCAGTGCATATCTTGTAACACGCCCAACACATCGTTTGGCGGAGTTATGCCAAAATATTCGTTAAACTTTCCATTCCAGTACGCAGGCAAGTCTTTAACTTGCAATTCGCCACTAATTAGTTTTTGTTCGATTTCGTAACGCAACATAACGTGCAACGGGTAGGTTAGTTCGTCCGCTTCGGTGCGCACAAAACTGCGTTCGACACGGTTTGCATAAGCAACAAATTCGTCTAAAGTAACGTTATCGAGTTGAGGTGCAAACACTTGTTGAAGTTTTGCAAAATGCACTTTCCAAAAATCGTAACTACGACCGATAAGATTTTCGTAAAAACGCGATTGGCTTTCGTGCATGCCGAGACTTGCGCCACCGCCACTAAACGTACCGTTCAAGGATTTGTCGCATTGTTGCTCGTACAGGGCATGTCCCGTTTCGTGAATGACGGAGAAAATAGCCGAAAGAAGGTTATCTTCGTAATAACAGTTGGTAATACGAACGTCGTCCGTACCGAATCCGGAAGTAAACGGATGTGCACTTTCCGCCATGATACCGCGCGATTTATCAAAACAAAGCACGTCACGAAGATATTCACAAAACTCGCGTTGCTTGGATTTTTCCCAAACTTGATTAGCCCAAGCGGGCACGGGAGCAGGATTTTCCGTCACCTTTTTGACAACGGGTACAAGTTTTTCGCGTAGCAGATTGAAAAATTCGTCGTATTTTACTTGATTATAGTTAGGTTCGTATGTATCTAACAACACGTCGTAACCACTAAGCTTGTCGGTAGCCAGCCATACCGTTTGCTTGCGTACAAAGTCTACAATCTTTTCCAAATAGGGACGAAAAAGTTCAAAATCGTTTTCCCTTTTGGCACGAACGTAGGTCGGGTACGCTTCGGAAAGCAGTTGGCTATAAGCAACGTAGTCTTCGGCAGGTATTTTTTTTGTATCTTGGATGTTTTTGTAAGTAACTTCAATTTCGTGAGCAAGCACGTTATCCAACTCATCTAAATGAGCATACAACGTTTCCACAGCATTTTCGAAGCGCGCATCCGTCATCAATTCGTAACTATACGTCGAAAGTACCGCCATTTGGTCGGCGTTGGCAATAACGCTTTGCTCGGGTGCGACCGTTTCCTGATCCCACGATATTAAAAAGTTTGCGTAGTTTTGCGCTACTATTTTTTTGCGTTGTTCCAAATAAAACTCTAACGCTTGTTTCATAGAAATACTCCTTTACGATGTAATATCGGTAATACTCTACCATATTTTTGCATAAATATCAATGTTTAACAGCTAATTTCAACACGCTTAACAGACTATTTTACATTTGCGCTAAATTAAGGAACATAATAAATCAACATTTTGTTGTGAATGTAGTTGTTTTGAAAGAAAATATTTGCTGATTATGTATTAAAATCAACAATACGTAGTTTATAAATACGATTGAAATATATCGGTTATAATAACATTTTGCCGTCAAAACTCAACCTTTTGGAGCGAAGTCGACTTAAACAAAAAAAAAGCCCGTGTAGATTTTACACGGGCGAAATAAGGTTTGTGTTTACGCTTCTTCGATAGCGCCAACAGGACATTGTGCTGCGCAAGCACCACAATCTACGCAAAGATCAGCTGCGATTTCGTATTTGCCATCGCCTTCGCTAATAGCGTCGCAAGGACAAACACTTTGGCAACCACCACATGCAATACAATCGTTAGTAATTTTGTGAGCCATAGTCTTTTTCTCCTTTTCCCTTGATTAGGGTGATTTAATTATATACTTGTTAAAAAGATTTGTCTACCATTTTTGAGTGCAAAAAATAATTTTGATTGCCAAAAATGCCCGAAAATACGCCTAAATATTGATTACATACAAAAAAAAGACAAACTTATGGCAAAAATAGATTTACAAGTTAAACACGCTCCCGTGCGGATTGACAAAAGCTTCGCAACACACCAAAATCCACACACTTTTTGCCGTGCAAATTTTAGATAACACTATCATAGAAACAATTACCAACATCTTACAACGTCCCTAAAATACAAAAACTTCTCACATTTTATCACGTCGTATTGCAATAATGCGATCTCACCCGAAATCGCAATTACTTCGTAGCGTTGCCATCAATATATATTTTCCGCAGTTGTAACGTTAAACAATACGCGCATAACTATCATAGCAATTTATAAAATACTACCACAAATAACCCTTACAGCATAAATAAAACAAATGAAAAACGAATAAATCTATAAAAAACTTTTGCGCCAATTTGCGTTTAGTTTATTTACAAAAGTTGACAATAGGTATATAATTGTTAAAGTGGGTGGTAGGCGTTATTTATATGTTTACCACAAAAAAGCGAATTTGGAGGCTTTTATGAGAAAGACCAAAATTGTTTGTACTTTGGGTCCTGCCAGCAGTACCTACGATCAAATAAAGAAGATGGCGCTTGCCGGCATGAACGTTGCACGTATCAACATGAGCCACGGCACCTATGCCGAACATCAAGCAAAAATCGATAACGTAAAAAAGGTTAGACGTAGCCTTGGTATGCCCATTCCCATCATGATTGACACAAAAGGACCGGAAGTGCGCATTGGCACGTTCGAAAACGGTTCCATCGAAATTGTGGAAGGACAAAAGTTCGATTTTGTTTGCGAAGATATCGTGGGCGATAACACTCGCGTTGCAGTTACCTACAAAGATTTGTACAAAGATATTTCCGTTGGCGGAAAGCTTTTGTTAAACGACGGATTGCTTGTGTTTGAGATTGTAGATATCGAAGGCACCACTATCCACGCCGTTGCAGAAAACGGTGGAACACTTTCCGACCGCAAAGGTTTGTTTGTGCCTAACG
The DNA here is from genome assembly GCA_964404625.1 of uncultured Oscillospiraceae bacterium. Classification (GTDB taxonomy): domain Bacteria; phylum Bacillota; class Clostridia; order Christensenellales; family CAG-314; genus Fimimonas. The sequence goes on from CAYOKR010000019.1 coordinate 14,122, forward strand.
TAAAACTTAATATGCCGTTTTTGTCCGAACAAGACAAAAAGGATTTGGAGTTCGGTATCAAAAATTGTGCGGAAATGTACGCTGCAAGTTTTGTACAAGATGCCGAAAGCATTGTAGAAATTAGACAATTTTTGGCTGATCACGGCGCAAAAGACAGTTGCATCATTGCAAAAATCGAAAGTCAAAGCGGCATTACCAATTTGGATGAAATTATAGACGTAAGCGACGGTATTATGGTTGCTCGTGGCGATTTGGGTGTGGAAATGCCCTACGAAAAATTGCCCGCATTGCAAAAGATGATTATCACACGAGCAAGAATGCACGGTAAGTTCGTTATTACCGCTACAGAAATGTTGGAAAGTATGATAACCAAACTTCGCCCCACTCGTGCGGAAATCGTCGACGTTGCAAACGCCGTATTTGACGGAAGTAGTTGCGTTATGCTTTCCGGCGAAAGCGCCGTTGGTATCAATCCGCCAAACACAATCGCAACGATGGTTCGTATTTGCGAAGAAGCGGAAAACAATGTAGATTACAAAAATATGTACGCAACAAGTCCGTTTACTCTTATAGACGCTACCGATGCAATTAGCCACGCTGCCGTTTCCACATCTTTCGATATCGGCGCAAAAGCGATTGTAATTTACACCGCAAGCGGTTCAAGTGCACGCATGGTTTCTCGTTTTAGACCGAGTATGCCTATTATTGCAATGACCACCACCGATAGAATTTATCACCAACTTTCCACAAGTTGGGGTGTTATTCCGGTGATTAGCCCCATTTTTGAAAACAGTGACGATATGCTTAAACACGCCGAAGAAACCGTGTTGCGTATGGGTATTGCGAAACCGAGTGACAACATCGTTATTACCGCAGGCTTGCCCCTTGGCGCAAAAGTTTGCACCAACCTTATCAAAGTTTCCACCTTGGAAGAAGAATAGAAAAAACACAGCATAATTAAAACACGTCCTAAATGCACTTGGCGTTTGGGACGTATTTTATTCGCATTTTTACAATCCATTATGGGCGGTTTGCTGCCATTTTAGCATTTGACACATGTTTTATTTTTCGCTTTTTGCGATAAAAAATTCTTCCAAGCGATTGCCGAAAAAAGTGTAATTTGGGTTCTGTAATAAACGTTGAGATAAAGAGGTTAACTTCGCATGTTCACATTAAAATACCCTTCAATTTTTTCTGCAGTTAAAACGTGCGTTGAAATATACATTCAAAACAGACAAAAAACAGAACCTACAGATATATAATACCGCAAAACATACAAACATGTTTGAGTATATTTCTTGAGCTATTATGTGAACTAATTCTTTTATATATCCAAGCTTTGGCGTCTCAGGTTTCTTAATCGAAAATTCGATATAATCGATCTCCAACAATAGTTGATTGTTTTGGTCGAATTGCTTAAGAATTAAAGCATATTTTCCATAAGCAAGGCCGTTTACAGATTGGTGTGTTTGCACTCAGCATACATTAAAACAAATAAAAAAGCCGACAAACACATATGAGATTTGTCGACTTTTTAATATGTGGCGCACCTGAGACGACTCGAACGTCCGACAAAACCCAACTTAGGAGGTTGGTGCTCTTTCCTACTGAGCTACAGGTGCAAATGTTGTAGTGTTTGTTTGGAAAGTTATAACAACTTTGCAAAAACAGATATGTGAAATTTTGCAAATACGCCGCGTTTAAATTTATTAAAACTGCATTTTTGCAATACGTTATGCGAATTTTACACTTTGAGTATGCGATACTTTGAAGTTTTCTCTTTTTGCAGACAAAACAAACATTTTTGATATTATACAATTTTTCCAACAAATTAACAACGATTTTGCAGTAGTTTTGTAAAATTCGTTCTGTTCTGCTATTGGACGACTACCGCAAGTAAAATGTCGCTTGGTATAAAGTCAACCCCTTGTGCACGGATTTGCGTGATTATATCTCCACCATCAAAACATCTTGCGTATCAAACGAAAGCTTTTTCTTGGTTGTGCCGTCACTAAAATAGAAACATCCGCCGTGGCAACAAGATGGCTCTTTCAAGAGTGAATTTACCATAAGCACGTTGTTGCAAATGGACTGCGCTTGTTTTGCGTAGTCTCTTTCTTCGTTTTTCCACTCTTGCAAGGAAAAATCTACATACACGGGCCAAATCAATATGTCGTCGTTTTTAAATTTTTGCGGAAATTCCCACACGTCTCCGCACAGTGCAACCGTCAAATTGTGACATTTGTAGTCAAACGTTAACACGTTGTTGCCTTCGACATAGTGCTTGTCTGTTTTGGAGAACTCCTTCCAACCTATACTAATTCGTCGGTAGTTGTGTGTTAGTTTTCCATCGATAACCACCGCGTATGACGAGTACAATTTGTCGCAGACCTTTTCCAAATAGCCAAAAGCGATATCTGTTGCATAGTGTTTGGAAAGTCTCTCGATTTGTTGAATTTCTGCAGAATTTTGACTAACGGCAATAGTTTTATCAACGTTATAATTCCAGCAAAACGCATCAAACCCTTGCAAAAACGCTTCGCCAAAGCAAACTAAATCGACATTTTTGCAACGTTGCAACGCTTTTTCTATTTGACCGATATTAAATTTTACGTCGTTGTTGATAAACTCGTAACACGCTAACCCGATTACCATTTTTCTCCTTATAACCTATTTGTGCTCTCAATCATATGTATACATAGTAATTTTTTTTCAGCTCATACTATTCTATTAAAACCCGCAAACCACTTGTGGTTAATACCATTAGTTCTTTGTGATAAACTTACATTTTGGATAGTTTGAACATCCCCAAAATTCGCCGTATTTACTGTGCCTTAATACCAATTCTCCACCACAACGCGGGCAAATTCCTTGTTCTAAATCACGTTGCTGTTTTTGAATGTTTTTTATGTGTTCTTTTGTGGAAACATTCGATTTGCTTGATAGCAACAAATCGTAAACAGTTTGCATTTGACTATCCGTTAAAACGTCTTCACCGAGTTGTAGTGTTGTTTTTAATTCGTATAAAGGAATAACTCCGTCGGCATCGATATGTTCTGTATTGTTTTGAACAAAAACTACCAATGAATGGATAGGCATTTTGCCAACAATTTTTTTAATATTGTATATGTGTGTTGCATTTTGTTTTAGCGGATTATATAGCTTGTTTTTTATATTTCCATAAGCCAACACCTGTGTCCATTCGTGCTGACTTTCGGAACCATAAATTTCGCCGGAATAATTTTTGGTTTCGATAACAAATATGCCATGCGAATTTATGACTATATGATCAATTTGAGTGCTCTTTCCATCAACTGCTAAAATTAAATCATTGATAACATATTGCTTATTCTTTACCGTTTTCCCAATAACTCTACGCACTCGTCTCTCGCCACGTTTTCCACGAGTGGATGGATGTTTTAAATAAACTGCCAATATTAAGGCAAAAATAATAAAAATAATAAAAAATACCATTTTTCTCCTTGTAAACTTTTGATAGAATTTTTTGTGGATTTGTATCGTTTTTTTCTTCTACTCTGCCTGGTATTGCTTTCTAAACTCTTTCGGTGTGGTGTCAAACATCTTTTTAAATTGTCTGTTGCAGTAGGATATGTTCGTAAATCCAACGCTTTCGGCAAGGTCACAAAAACGCCTATTTGTAAAAATTAGTCCCAAGGCAATTTGTGTAAGTTTGTAGCCGATGGCATAGTCGATGCAGGATGTTCCCAAATACTTTTTGAACAGCTTCATCAGGTAAAATTCGCTGTAGCCGCACTGTTCAGCAAGGTCGCTAACTACAAGTTGTTTGCGCTGCGTATGCACAACGTTTAGCAAATTTTTGATAACAAACAACTGCTTATCCGCCGTGATGTTTTTGTATGTCGTTTTGTGATGCAACCAGTGTAAAATATTTTGTATGTCAATAATACACATATGAGCAAGGTTTTTATCCTTGCTTAATTGTATCAATGCTTGATGTATTTGCGGATAAATCTCGTTTTGCGGCAAAATTACACAATCCATATCTGCCGATTGCGGATAGTGTAAAATATTTTTGTTATCTTGAAGGGCACGCAGGTTAACAAGTGCACATTCTAACGTAACGTCCTGCATATTTTTGATTGTGTATAACGTAAAAGGCGGTAGCACAATCAGGCAATCGCCAAGCAACTCAAACTGTGCTCCGTCTACAAACAGCGTGCATTGTCCCTTGATAACTTTTGCGATAAACAACTCTTCATGCAACATTGCCGGACAAAATGGCAACGCTTGTTGTTGGTTGTACACAAAATTTGTCAACGCCGACGACGTATTGCTTGGTTTTGCAAGTAACAGGTCTTGTAGATTCATATTATCCCCTAATAGCAGTATTGTGTTAGTTTTAGACATTATACGATATTTACACCAAAAAGTAAACAAAATAAACATCAATATGAATAAATTTGAAAACGTTGCCAACGTGAAGTTTTTTGAAAAACTTACTAACGAGATTTTTGCGGTTGTATTGTTAGCGTGTTTTATCCAACAATATCATAACAACATTTAATGTTTCGACTAAATAATCTCAACTAAATAATCAATAATAATTGGCGTGCAATATCTTGAAAACTTTTACGTTATGTGGTAAAATGTAACAATGAAAATCATTCACACGGCGGATATCCATTTGGATTCCCCACTAACGCAAGTCGCCAATAGGCAAAAACGTCGGTTGGAATTGTTACAAGCACTTTCCAATTTGAGCGAATATGCCAACAACAATAACGCTTCCGCAATTATAGTTGCGGGAGACCTTTTTGACGACAATTATACTACCGCTAAAACGGTGCAAGGTGTTGCTGATATCGTTTGCAACAGCAATGCTACGTGGTTCGTACTAAAAGGCAACCATGGCAACGACGATGCATACGACTCTCCCTACCAAAAACTACAACAACTTTGCCCGCAAATCAAATTTTTTGGTGACGATTGGCAAACTTATTCGCAAAACGGCGTAAACATCTGCGGACGCGAACTTGGAACTGACGATCAACAGCATTGGCAACAACTTCAATTCCCGCAAGACGGTTATAATATTTTGGTATTACATGCCGAAGTGGACGACGACAAATACGGATTTATCGACAAAAAAGCAATATCTCAAAGCGGTGCAAACTACGTCGCTTTGGGGCATCGTCACGCATTTTGTCAACACAAATTCGGCAAGGTTGTAGGGGCTTATTGTGGCGCATTGGAACCTCGTGGTTTTGACGAAAGTGCGCAAACGGGCTTTGTAGTTATCGACACGGACAAAAATTCGCTAACTTTTGTTGCTCAATCAATCCGCAAGGTGCAAACTGTAACGGTGGACGTAACCAAGCTTCAAAGCGAAATCGCACTGCAAAACACATTACTTTCGGCAACGTCGCAAGTTATGGCACACGACTATCTCAATTTGGTACTTGTGGGCGACCTTTGCGAACAACTTAACGTAGAAATTGCCACCGAGTGCCTAAAAGGTAGATTTTTCGCTTTGCGTGTAGACGACAAAACGCAAACCAACTTCGATTTGCAAAAAATTAGTGAGGAAGTTTCCCTTCGTGGAGAATTTGTGCGTAAAGTTTTACAACTTCCCGAAGAAGAACGTGACGAAATTCTCAAACTTGGTTTAACGTTGCTTTCCGGAGGTGACCTACAATGAAAATTGTCAACGTAAACGTGGTTGCCTTCGGTAAACTTAACAACGTATCCATTAATTTTGTCGACGGTATCAATCTTTTGCAACAATCCAACGGTTTTGGCAAAAGTACGTTGTGTGCATTTATTCGTGCTATGTTGTACGGTCTCAACTATAGTTACAAAACTGTGGAAGGCGTACGTGCAAACGACGTAACTCGATACATGCCGTGGGATTCCACGCAAAAATTTGGCGGTAGTATGCAAGTTTGTCACGAAGGCAAAAGCTATCGTATCGAACGGTTTTTTGGCAACACTTCCCGTGCGGAAAGTTTGCAGGTTATAGATTTGTCCACAGGCAAACAATTGGATATTGCCAACGTCGGCGAATACTTTTTGGGACTTACGGCGGAAAGTTACGACCGAAGTACCTATCTTCCGCAAGAATACGTCGAAATTGCTTCCAACGAGAATTTTGATTCTAAACTTGCCAATTTGGTGCAAGATTCCGCTCAAAACTATGATGCAATCCAAACAAAACTGCGTAACTACAAACGCACTTTCAAGTTAGAACGCGGTAAAGGTGGAACGATTTACACATTGGAAACCGAAGTTTTTGGTCTGCAAAATGCACTTCGGCAGGCACAAAACAATGCTCACGAGCGCGTTCGAATGACAAAACAACTGCAAGACGTGGAAGAGCAACTACAATCTTTACAAAAAGAACAAACGTCCTTGCAAAAAACTTTGGACGAGTTGCAACAACAACTTTACCAAAGTAAACCCAGTCCTGCCGACGTGGAACTTGCTCAGAAAATCGACGAGTTGGACGCAAAAATATCTGCCGTGCCAACAACCGTTACCGATGACCACGACAAGTTCAATCAGTTGCTGTCGCAAAAAAGCATTTTAGAAAAAGGTTCAAAAGACTTGTCGTTCACCAAAAAGATATTTGCGGTTGCATCGATAATATTTGTGTTGTTTGCCGTGGTAACGGTTCTTCTCAAATACTATACAATTGCGGTAGCAGGGGTAGGTGTGTTTATCGCCATTGCGTTGGTAACGTTGTGCATATCTAAAGTTAGCACAAAAAATATTGCGAGCAAAATCGACGAAATCGAGAGTTCTCTAATTACGATTGTATCAAAATATATCAATCCCAACGGAAAATCGCACGAGCAGTTAAAAGACGAATTTTGGAAGTATCTAAACGACTATCAAACAAACGTTAACGTTCGCAAGGCGTTGGGCAACAAACCCGTTATAACGGGAAATCAACAACAAATAGAGGCGCAACTGCAACAAACAAAACTGCGTTTACAAAACGTTGCGTTACAACAACAAAATCTTGTAAAAACGCAACATCAACTTGCTTTTACTTTGGCACAACCAACGTCTTCCGCTGTAGATATTGTCGAAGAACTGCTTGCCAAACAACAATTTTTGCAACAGGCAAAGCACGAATACGACGTTGCCGACAAAACTTCGCAAATTTTGGCGCAAGCAAAGGAAAGTTTGTCGTCGGCGTATCTGCCGGAGTTGTGTTCGCGTACCGAACAACTGCTAAATGGTATAACCAACGGCAACTATAAGGTACTAACAGACCGCAACTTTACAATTTCGTTGCAACAAAACGGTCAAACCAAACCGCTTTCGGTGTTTTCACGCGGTATTCGTGAGATCACGTTGCTGTGTTTCCGCGTGGCATTATCTCAACTTCTCTACGGTAAAGATATTCCACTACTAATAGTAGACGATGCTTTTGTAAACTTTGACGAACAAAATTTTGCACGAGCAACGGAGTTATTAAAACAACTTTCCCAAACAACACAAATAATTTATTTTACCTGTCACAATCGCACAGGAAATTTATAATGGAGGATATTTACTATGACTTACGAACAATTTGCCAAGCAAATCCGTCGTGAAACGCTACGCTGTATGCATTCGCAAGGTAGCGGACACGTTGGCGGTAGCCTGTCTATTGCCGATTTACTTGCCGTGTTGTACACATCACACATGAAGGTGGATCCGCGCAAACCCAAAATGGCAGACCGCGACCAACTTGTACTTAGCAAAGGTCACGCAGGACCTGCATTGTACGCAACTTTGGCACTAAAGGGATTTTTTCCTATGGATTGGCTTGACACTCTAAACAAACTTGGAACTCGTTTACCCAGTCACGTCAATCTTAATCTTACGCCCGGTGTAGATATGACTGCCGGCTCGCTCGGCCAAGGACTTTCCTGCGCTTGCGGACTTGCTCTTGCGCAAAAAGCACAAGGTTTTGACAACTACGTATACGTAATCACAGGTGACGGCGAATTGCAAGAAGGTCAAAACTGGGAAGGCGCAATGTTTGCCGGCGCAAAAAAACTAAACAACGTTATTGTTTTTGTTGATTGCAACAAAATGCAAATCGACGGTTTAACGCAAGACGTTTTGAATGTGGAAGATATCGAAGCTAAATTTAAGGCGTTCGGTTTTGTTACTACCCGTGTAGACGGTCACGATCATGCAATGCTTGACCTTGCCATCAATCAGGCTAAGCAAGACGGCATTATTGCACCGCACTGTATTGTTATGGATACAATAAAGGGCAAAGGCGTATCTTTCTACGAAAATCTTGGTCCTGCAAATCACAGCACAACGGTAACGGACGAGCAATATGAAAAAGCTCTCGAAGAACTGAAATAAGGAGGCAAACAATGGAACTTCGTAAAAGATATGTGGCGGAACTTTCCCGCTTGATGAAACAAAACGACAAAATTTTTGTATTGGATGCCGACCTTGCAGGTGCCGGCGGGACAAAACCTTTGTATAAAGAATTTCCCGAGCGTTGTGTGGACGTTGGTATTGCCGAAGCAAACATGACTTGTATTGCCGCAGGACTTTCCGCATCGGGATTTGTACCGTTTATTCACAGTTTTGCGCCATTTGCGTCTCGTAGAGTTTTCGACCAAATTGCAGTATCGGTAAGCTATTCCGACCAAAACATCAAAATTATCGGTTTTGACCCAGGCGTTACGACCACCTACAACGGCGGTACGCATATGTGCTTTGAAGATATCGCAATGATGCGCGCCCTTTCTAACGTGGCAGTATTAGACATCGTGGACGGTATCCAACTGGAAAAAGCATTGCCCTATATCGTAGAACACAAAGGCACAATGTACATCCGTATGGTTCGCAAACAGGAAGAAACATTGTTCGACGAAAACTATCAATTCCGCTTTGGCAAGGCAGATAAACTTGCCGAAGGCAAAGATATAACCATTGTTGCTTGCGGAACCAGTTTGTTCGATGCAAAAAAAGCAACGGAAATATTGGCAGAAAAAGGTGTCTCGGTAGATTTGCTCGGTATTCACACGGTAAAACCTTTGGATGAGCAAGCAATTATCGCATCGGCGCAAAAAACAGGCAGAGTACTTACCGTAGAAAATCACAGTATTCATGGCGGACTTTACTCTGCAGTTTGCGAAACTCTCAGTCGTACTTGCCCGACTCGTTGCGATGGCATCGGCGTATACGACAAGGTTAGCCAAGTCGGTAGTTTGAACGATCTAAAACGCGACTACCACATGTCGGTAGAAGATATCGTGCAAAAAGCTTTGGATATGTTGGGAAAATAATTTGCCAACCAAAGCGTTTTAAGAAAAGAATTTTGCGTCAATTATTGTGATAGTTTATAAAAATCGCAGTGACTTACCCATGCCTAAAAGTGAAGCAAACAAATGGCTTAGTCGATATATATTTAGGGCTATCACAAATACTTTTGGCTTATTTCAAACGCTAAATATAAAATTTTTATTGCCCATTTGAGCAATCAATGGGCAATATGTTTTTAGTAACGTTTGTGTTTTGATTGCATTTTACAATCGTTTTTGCAGCAGAAAGTTCTATCGTTCAACCACACACAAAATTTGAGTAGTATACTAAATTTGATACTTAATACACAAAAGTACACCTTTAACTATACAAAATCGGTAGTTTAACGGCAACTTTTGTAACGCTGTAAGCAAATCGTTCAAAATCTCTCTGTCACGAACGTGGCAAAGCAAAGGTTTTTATCGCAGGAGAAATAATGAAAAAGATAGGAGTTTTTACGGATACGCATGGCAATTTGCTTGCGTTAAACGTGATGTTGGACTACTTTAAAAGGGAAGGTTGCGACGAAATTTTGCACCTCGGTGATATTATAGATATAGGTCCGCATTCCAAAGAGTGTTTCGACATCATCACGCAAAATCCAAACATAACTTGTGTTTTGGGTAATCACGACCGCGATTTTGTGTTAAAAAATCCAATTGCACATTCTCTATCACACGTGCCGACGGAACACAAGTTGGAAGTGTTTGCGACGTTGACGGAACAAGATCGTCAAATCGCAAAAAACTTTCCGTTGTGCGTTACTCGAAAGTGCGGAGGACAAACGTTGTTGTTTTGCCATTATCCGTTCAAACCGAGTGCCGTAAATACCTATCTTACAGATGATCCGTTTATGTTTATCGAACAAAACCAAACGGCACAACACTTCGACCAAATGATGTGCGATTACGACGGTATTGACGCAGTCTTTTTCGGGCATAAACACGAACGTGCCGATGCGGTAGGCAAACGAACGTACGTTAACGTGGGCAGTTTGGGATGCCACCCCGATGCGTTTGCGCAAGGCGTGATTATTGAATATGACGACAATAGTTGGACCTATCGCCGTGTGAAATTGGACTACGATATGGAACAAGTGCATAAAGATATGCAACACGTGGCTTGTGGCGAACAACTTTACAACTTTTATTTTTTGAGGAAAAAACCATGAAATTAGGATTTGATAATGATAAATATTTGAAACTTCAACGTGAAAAAATCATGGAACGCGTTAACGAGTTTGGTGGAAAGTTGTATATCGAGTTTGGTGGAAAACTTTTTGACGACTACCACGCATCACGAGTTTTGCCCGGTTTTCAGCCCGACGCCAAGGTTAAAATGCTAACCAGCATGAAGGATAAAGTGGAAATCGTTATGGTTATTTCCGCTGTGGATATTGCTCACAACAAACTACGTCAAGATATAGGCATCACCTACGAGCAAGACGTGTTGCGCAGTTACGACGAACTTACGCGCATAGGCTTGTACGTTGGTAGCGTGGTGTTTTCGCAATTTGACGAATCCAACGTTGCCGCTGTCAATTTCAAACGCAAATTGGAAGCAAACGGCATAAAGGTGTACCGCACCTACAATATCGAAGGTTATCCAACACAGGTATCGCATATCGTTTCGGCGGATGGTTTTGGTAAAAACGACTATATCGAAACAAGTCGTAACGTCGTTGTGGTTACGGCGCCCGGTCCCGGTAGCGGGAAAATGGCAACGTGCCTATCGCAGTTGTATCACGATGCTCAACGCGGCATAAAATCAGGTTATGCCAAGTACGAAACATTCCCTGTGTGGAACCTTCCGCTTAACCACCCGGTAAACATTGCATACGAATCTGCAACGGCAGATTTGGACGACTTAAACATGATTGACCCATGGCATTTGCAAGCATACGGCGAGTACGCGGTAAACTACAATCGCGATATCGACGTATTTCCGGTGCTCAACGCTATTTTTACTCGCGTTTTGGGAACAAGCCCCTACAAATCGCCAACGGACATGGGCGTAAACATGGTAGGCTACTGCATCAGCGACGATCAAGTTTGTTGCGATGCCGCCAAACAGGAAGTTATTCGACGTTACATGAACGCTCGCGTTGAGTGCAGAAAGGGCAACTGTGCGGAAGTACTTGTAGAAAAACTCAAGTTAATGATGACAAAACTGGACCTTAAAGCGAAAAATCGCCCTGTTATTGAAAAGGCGCGCGCTCACGGTGAAGGCAAAGACGGTCCCGTTGCGTGTTTGGAACTTGCCGACGGCACCTATATTTTTGGCAAAACCTCTCCGCTTATGAGTTGCGGTTCGGCAGTGATACTAAACGCTCTAAAACATTTGGCAGGGTTGCCGGACGTACCGCTTATTGCAGGTAGCGCGTTAGGTCCAATTCAAAAACTAAAAACCGATTGCCTCGGTGAACACTCTGCCGAGTTGCATATCGAAGAAGCGTTGATCGCACTTTCCGCATCTACGTTTATCAACCCGATGGCAAAGTTAGCGCTAGAGCAAATCGGCAAACTAAAGGGATGTCAACTGCATACAACTGCAATTCCACCGCAAGCCGACTCAAAAATTTATCGCAAACTGGGTATCAACGCCACCAGCGACCCCATCTACGCCACCAACCAAGTATACTTTGATTAGTCGTTTGACGGAAAAGACAAAAAACGACATTTGGCTCTATAATGCACAACGGGCAGATGTCGTGCAATTATTAGACGTTTTGTATTGCATACAGCGATAAGTAACAAGAATAAATCTTCGTTTAAACTTGCCTTGTTGTTTTGTATACTCTTAAACCTGATTATTAAACCGAACGTCATGATTTTTGTTTGAAAATCTTGTCGTTTTACAATTCCCCAAACAGGGGTATCTACAAGGAGAAAATTATGTTTACTTGCGTACTATTATTTTTGGGCATTTTTGCCTTCTTTTTTGGAATAGTTAGTGCTATATTTTTACAGGCGTCCTATGGCGTGTTGGTACCAATGGGTATAATGACGGGCGGATTTGTGCTTGCGTTGATTGTGTTGTTGCTGATTCGCAGCGAAATTATCGATACCGACCATTCTGAAAGCGAGCAGGCAGGTATTGCAAAAGTATCTCAGTCGCTTGCTTTGCTTGGTGCAATAGCAACGTGTGTGCTACAAGTGTGCATACGTTACAACTGCAACGAATGGGGGTTCTTTATGTTTAGCAAACGCTCTGTTTTTGATATTTTTCTCAAAACAGGCATTGCCGGCAAAGAAAGCACACTGTTGGCTGCGTGCATGGGGTTTTCCTTCTTTGCAGGGCTTTTTCCCTTTGTTTTGTGCTATTTTAATGCGGATTTTGACAAATATATCACCATCACAACAACACATTGCGCCGACGGTGTTTCTTACGAAAGTGGCAGAAGCTCACCGTACGTTTCCGTAGGACAATTTATTTTTACCGGTTCGTTGTGCGCCATTATTGCACTTTTTTGCAGCGTCACGCCGTTGATATTTTTTGTTACGGCAATCTACTTTGTGATTGGTTCGGCAAAATCCACAAACGGACTTGGAAAAAAAATATTTATTGCTTGCCTTGTTGCGTTTATTTTGACAATCTTTTCCATTTTGCCTAATTTCGGTGTGGCATACGTTGGCGACTACAAAGCTATCTACGTGCTTAACGGCGAAACCTACCAGGTTGTCG
>CAYOKR010000020.1:0-26624 GCA_964404625.1 uncultured Oscillospiraceae bacterium
CCATAGACAAAGTTCTTTGACAAGCGTTTTTACAAAATATTATTTAACCTTTGAAATTATCGGACAGTTTTACCAAGCATTGTGCAACAACTTGAGCGGTATTTTTGCAAAAAGCGGATTTTTCAAAAGGAATTTTACAAACTTTGGCAACGTCTTCCAACTTGGCGCAGTTAGGTTTTTTGACAAATACACTTTCTTCAAACATCTTGTCCAACAAAGCAACTTGGTCGATAGTTTTGTTTGTAAACTTGTAACCGAAAGGTTCGGCATAGTAGTCTAACATGTCCAAAATTTTGTTCACATCCGGGCCAACAATAGTACATCCGCACGTAAATTTGTATAAATCGGGTATTAATTCTGTTATGGTGTGGCAATAAACCAACTTGCTACTTTGTGTGCAAATATCTTTTTCCGACTCGGGGGTAATTTCCTTTTCCGGGTTGATATAGGTAAAGATACTTTCCGCAAGATTTCCATTAAGAATTTTGTAGGCGGAAATACACAACAATTTGTCCTTTGTAGCAACAAAACCCGTTGCATTTACGTGCAAAACAACAATATTTTGCTTTGCAAATTGTTCGTTGCGAATTAAACTTTGAGTAAAAGAAGTTTGCTGGTAGCCTTCATAGTACTGCGGTCGTACAATCATGTAGTTTGCAGGAACGGGCGCAACGGTTTTTAGTTTACTTTCGTCCGTTATTATTTTGCACAGGCACAAATCAAAAACAACCATTTCGTTTTGGTTGGAAAAGTTGTTGTAACCGATTTTTCCGCGCACCAGCACTTCCATACCGTCGTAGATACTCATCAACTTTTTCATTTTGCGGTCGTTGGCAAGTTCTTTCGTTTTGGAAATGGTAAGCACTTCACTATCCGTTTTACCGGTGGTTTCCTTTAACGTTTGAATATCGGTGATATCGAAACGCACGAACAAAACACAGGTGATAGATGAACCAGAGTTATCGCCCAAGGTAAACTTGCACATGTGTAACGACTTGTCCTTTTGCGTTGCTTTGAGCGTTTTTGCCGAAACAGTACCACACAGCACGCAATCGTTCATTTCGCCACGAATATCCGATATGTACATTGGGTTGGTGTTACCTATAAGCTTGCCAATGTATTTTTCCACGTTGATAACGTTAAAACAACGCATCGGGCGCATAAGTTCTTTATTGATGGCAAGTTGAACGAGTTTTTCTTGATTGAAAGCATCAATGTCATCAAGCGGAATATCTTTATCGACACGCACATCGAACGTTACTTGATAGCAAGTGTAGTTATGATAATGCTCGATAAGTTCTTCCACAAGATTTGCCACTTCAAGATTGTTTTTTGTAATCTCCGTAACGTTAAATTGCACGGAAATATCGCGCCCCTTTTGTTCGATTACGGTTCGGTCTCGGGAAATTTTGAATGCAGGATAACGCTTTTTTAGGTAGTCGAACAAATTAGTTCTAAAGGAGACTTCACTAAACACGTCGTTGTAGATACGAGTTTCGCAATAATATCCCTTTGGCACACAACTGCGCACGAAAGCGTAGACGTTACTTTTTACGGCAGCGTCCAACTGAGAATTGTCCGGATAAGACAAAATGCAACGGATTTTGCGACGGTCCTTGTCGACAAGTATATCCCTAACACGCAAATCAGTCATATTGGGGAATTTTTCGTGCAATTGATTAATTAGCATTTCTACAATTTGTTTATTTCTTCAATGAATTGCAAAACGGCATTTTCGCCTTGCAAGCGTTTGTAAACTTGACCGTGTTTGAACAAGATGTAACCACCGTTTGCACCTGCGATACCAATATCGGCCTCCTTGCACTCACCGGGGCCATTAACTTCGCACCCCATAACGGCAACTTTGATATTTTTGTTGAGAGTTTTTACGTAGTCGTAAACCTGTGCTGCAACGTTTTCTAAATCAATAGAACAACGTCCACACTTGGGGCATGAAACGAATTGTACACCGTTTTTAAGTCCAAGACTAACAAGAATATCTTTTGCAGCATACACTTCGTCTACAGGATCGGAAGTAAGCGAAACCCGAATCGTATCACCAATTCCATCCAACAACAACGAGCCGATGCC
Source organism: uncultured Oscillospiraceae bacterium (assembly GCA_964404625.1). Lineage (GTDB taxonomy): Bacteria > Bacillota > Clostridia > Christensenellales > CAG-314 > Fimimonas. The sequence goes on from CAYOKR010000020.1 coordinate 2,092, forward strand.
TATTGCATTTTTCACTAAACCTTGTCGCAACAAACCCGCTTCGGTAATACCCAAATGCAGGGGATAGCCAAGAGTCGCAATTGCCTTATTGAGTTGAATAGTTTGGCGAATATCACTACTTTTTACCGACAAAACAAGATTGTCGAAATTACGATCGACAAAGTAGTTTGTGTAATCGCGCAAACTTTCCAACAATGCACGTTGTTTGTCACCACCGAACTTATCCAAATAACCTTCATTTACAGAACCACCGTTTACACCCAATCTAATTGCCACGTTGTGAGCCTTGGCACAATCAATCACTCGGTCGAGATGTTTTTGTGCAATATTGCCGGGATTGATGCGAATTTTGTCCGCACCTGCCTCCATACCGCCGATTGCCAAGCGATAGTCAAAATGCACATCGGCAACCAAAGGAACGTCCGTTTTAGCACGAACCTTGGCAAAGGCATCCACTGACTGACTATTTGGCAAGGCAATGCGAACGATATCGCAACCGGCATTTTGCAAACGTCGGATTTGTTCCGACGTGCCATCGACATCCAAGACAGACAAATTGGTCATCGATTGGATTGCTATCGGTGCGCCACCGCCTATTGTTAAGTTTTTGATCTTTGCTTGTTTCATTGGTTGCATCTTTGAAATTAACTAAATTTGCGATATTTTACACAAAAACTAATTACTATGCTTGTAATAGTATTCTTTATTATGGTATTTTTTGTAATTGTTATAGCTTTAGCAGGTCTACAAGTATAGCAAAACCTAACAGCACTATCAAGCCGACGCCGTTGATAATACTTTGCACTTTGCGGTCAATAGGCTTGCCCGCAATCCACTCGATAATACAAAAGATGATTTGACAACCGTCCAATGCAGGTACGGGCAACAAATTGAACACGGCAAGGTTTACGGAAATTAGTACTATCAAATACAGCACGTTGGCAAATCCAGTTGATACAACTTGACTTGTCATACCGATTGTACTGATTGGACCACCAACCGCTTCCATACCTATTACCCCGGTGATAAGGTTACCCAACGTGCGCAAAATGACCAATGCCGTTTCGAAGCAATAAGGAATAACTCGCGAAAGCGCCTCGCCAAAAGTGTATTTATATCTCACGTATGAAATAGACATTCCAACCCCCGTGTAGTTGTTTTCTTCCACGGAAAAATAGTTAGAAAGTTTAGTTTCGGCATCAATAGTATAAGTATGATGTACACCATAACTATCGACAACCGTTAGATCGTAAGGAGCAGCAACTTCATCAATAATCGCTTGGAAATCTCCGGCTTTGCTAAAATATCTCACACTACCATCATTCAAAGTAACGCTGTAAATCGTATCACCCTTTGTGATTGTATGTCCGTCGTCACTAACGAGATTATTGCCTACAAGTTTTACAACCGGGGTTACGTAGTCGTTGACAGTTACGCCGTCGATAGTTTGAATATTGCCGTTTTCGTCGATAACTTGAATTGTCATCGTTTGGTCGAGATATTGCGAAAGCCCATCGATAACGTACAACTTTTTATCGTTAATTTTATACAGGATTTTGCCTTCCAACTGTTGATTAAGCGTTGGAGCATAGTCGTAGACGTAGTTTACTTTTACGGCAGTTTCACCATAGCACAAGAACACGATAGCGCAAATGATAACTGCGGAAACAAAATTAAACAAAGCGCCGGAAAGCAATACAATGATGCGCTTCCACGGTTTTTGATTATTGAAAGAATGCGGATTACTTTCTTCGCCTTCTTCGTTTTCGCCTTCAAAGGCACAATATCCGCCAAGTGGGAAAGCTCGCAAGGAGTATTCCGTGCCTTTTTTCGACTTTTTTGAAATCAGCTTCGGCCCCATACCTACAGCAAATTCGTTAATTTGAAAATTTAACGCTCTGCCAGCGATAAAATGTCCAAATTCGTGTACTGTGATCATAAACATAAACACTAATAACGCCACAAGAATGTTACCTACCGATTGCAAAGCCAACAAGAAACTTGATATAAAAGTTATCATAAAACACCATTAAGTAATTTTTTGGTATAATCTTGTACTTGTCTATCACACAAAATTACGTTTTCTACCGTGACAGGCAAATTTTCATATTGCGATTGAAAACATTCAACCACCTCTGTTATAGTTGAATAAAATCTATCAAAAGGAAGTCTTCCGTTTAAGAAAAAGTCAACACAAACGTCATTTGTACCGTTCATAACCGTGGGTGCAAGAGGATATTTATCAAAAACTTGATACGCTAAATTTGCACAGGGAAATTTTTGTGTATCGACAGGTTGAAACGTCAACTGCATAAATTGTGCGAAATCCAACGACGGAACAATTTGTTCACCACCATTACCAAGCAAGGCAATTTGAATAGGCAAACGCATATCGGGAGTCGCCATTTGTGCCATAACGCTGCCATCGAAAAACTGCACCATCGAATGTACAACACTTTGACGATGCACTACAATTTGGATATCACGCAAATCTACGTTAAACAGCCAATGAGCCTCTAACACTTCCAACGTTTTATTAAACATCGTAGCACTATCAACTGTGATTTTATTGCCCATATTCCAGTTGGGATGCTTCAATGCTTGAGCAGGCGTTACTTTGGTAAGAGCGTCCATAGAACAATTCCAAAATGGTCCGCCGCTTGCCGTAAGCAAAATTTTGCTAACTTTGGCATCTGCACGACTGTTAATACATTGAGAAATCGCACAATGTTCACTGTCAATTGTATACAATTTGCCTTTGCCGACATTAGACATTACCAACTCACCGGCACAAACCAATGTTTCCTTATTAGCAAGAGCAACATCGATACCCTTTTGCAAACAATAGATAACGCAATTTAGCGCAGTTATGCCTTTAGTTGCAACAACTGCAATATCAGCGTCTTTTACCGCTTCAATTAAACATTGCTCACCTTGTTTAGATATCAAACCGTAATAATCGGGATGAAACTCGTCAACTTGAGCAAGCAATTTGTCTTCGCGTGAAAAAGCGACAAGTGACACTGCCTGCAACTTGTCGGCATTTTTTCGTATTACATCTAACGTTTGAGTACCTATCGAACCGGTACTACCAAGTACGGCAACTTTTTTCATTACACAATAAACATCGATACGCTTGCAACAAATACAGCGTTAAGCATTATGCCATCGAATCTATCCATAATTCCGCCATGCTCACCCAAAATTCGGCTATAATCCTTGATGCCACAGTAGCGCTTCACCATACTTGCAAGCAAATCGCCCAGCTGTGTCATCACAGAACCCATCAAACCAAGCACAGCGTAGGTTATAATAACGTTTGCGGTACTTAATTCCAGTCCTGCAAAGGACAGACCTAAATAATCGGGGAACAACTTTATTGGAGAATCGAACACAAGGTACACCAGAACCGAACCGAGTACTCCACCGACAATACCGCCTATCGCACCTTCAACTGTCTTTTTAGGACTGATTTGGGGACAAAGTTTGCGATTGCCGAACAAACTACCCACAAGATATGCAAAGATATCGGTAAAGCAAGAAACAGCGAACACAAAAGATAACAAAATGGCGTTATAAGGCATAAGATACTGATAGCGCACCGAGCTTACATGATGCCAAATGTCATACGACACATATTGGAGCATTTGCTCGTTTGTTATAACTTGCGTTGTGGCACAGCGATTTATGTAAAGCAAGCTGGACATCATAAGTCCGGGATATACAAGAACAGATGCGATGTACACCAAACTGTCAGCTCTATTTTTGATAAGTGCTGTAACAACGGCGCAAACAAACACTATGAGTGTAAAAAACACAATGCCGTTAAATCCAAAGAAACTGTAGGCAGGTCCAAGACCAAAGCCATATAACCATATCAACCAACTGAAGCAATGTGGAATACGTTCCACACCAAAGGCGCGACGCATCTCGACCACTGCAAGCAAAATAAGTACAGAAAATATCGCAGAGTTAATACCCCTGCCACTTATAAAATTTTCGTTTCCAAAGTTAGGCAACAGTACGTTTAACAAAATAACCGTCGCCATACCAAGAAAAATGAAAAATCCTACAATTACTCTATTTATAAAAGACTTTTTATTTATCATCCACTAAGCCCCCAAAATTACGAATTCGACGTTCGTAATCGGTTATGATAGAATCGTATTCTTCGTTAGTAAAATCCGGCCAAAGAGTATCGGAAAAATACAACTCCGCATACGCACTTTGAAAAAGCAAGAAGTTGGAAAGGCGTTTTTGTCCGCCCGTGCGAATAATTATGTCCGGACAAGGAATAAATCCGTTGTATAAATTTTCTTGCAAACTTTGGCAAGTAACTTGTTCACCATTAACAAAAAGTTTGTTTACCGCTTGAACGATATCATTCTGTCCACCGTAGTTTATGCACAAATTTACACAAATTGCATCAAAATTAGCAGTTTTTGCTTGCATTTGTTCAATTTTTTGTACTAATTTTTGCGGTAAACCTCCACGCTCACCGGAGACAACAATACGAATATTGCCATTACAAAAATCTTGGAATTTGTCCAAGTACTTGTCCGCGAGGGAAAACAGCGTATTTATTTCACCTTTTGGTCTTTTCCAATTTTCCGTAGAAAAAACGTAAAGAGAAATATATTTTATTCCACGTTCGAGCGAATGCCTAATTATTTTTTCTGCTGTGGTCAAGCCTTGTTTATGACCTTGCACACGAGGCAAACCTTTTGCCTTTGCCCAACGACCGTTACCGTCCATTATTATAGCAACATGAGTGAGTTTGTTCATTAGATTTCCAACAGGTAACGGCAGACAATGAGTTCCAGAACATCGTTTTTGTTTCGGGCAGCCGTTACAATCTCCTTGTCATACGCAGATTGCTTTCTATCTACATAATAAACAAACTTGAAGTTTGTTATACCTATTTTTTGCAAAAAATCTTTGGCATCACAAACTTCAAGTCCAACTAAATCCAATAAGTTCATTGTTATACGGACATTACTTCCGCTTCCTTTTCCTTGGCAAGTTTATCTACATTTTCGATAAGTTTTGCCAATGCTTTGTCAATTTCCTTTTCGTAGTCGGCAATAAAGTCTTCCGATACTGTCTTTGCGTTCTTTTCTTTTTTGAGACCGTCCATAGCATCACGGCGAGCGTTACGCAAAACAACCTTTGTATCTTCGGCAAGTTTTTTAACCTGTTTTACAAGGTCGCGACGGCGTTCTTCCGTCAAAACGGGAAATGTAAGACGGATAAGAGTACCGTCGTTTTGCGGCGTAACACCGATATTTGCAGCCAAAATTGCTTTTTCGATGTCTTTAAGAGCCGATTTATCCCAAACGGTAATAACGATTTGACGTGGTTCGGGGATGGAAATATTGCCCATTTGTTTGATGGGAGTAAGCGCTCCGTAGTAGTCAACCTTGATATTTTCTACCAATTTGGGATTAGCACGTCCTGCGCGCATCAAGGTATATTCGTTTTTCATATAGTCGATTGCCTTTTCACAGTCGAACTCAAAATTCATAAAAATTTCTTCAATTTGCGGGGTAGCGTAATTCATAGTAAACTCCTTCTAATATTTATACCCTATTTTACAATATTTTGCAGATAAATTCAAGATATAATTGACAAATACTGCAAATAATTTAGTTAAAGTTCCACAAAACACGTTACGAGAAAACGTTGTTTGCAAATTACTTGTGGACAACTGTACCAAGTTTTTCACCTTGCAAAAGCCTAAGCAGACCGTTTGGTTCGTTTTTGCTATACACCACTACAGGCATATCAAACTCTCTGCACATTGCAACGGAAGTTAAATCAAGTACCTTTAGGTTGTCGGCGACAATTTTATCAAAAGTGATTTCATCAAAACGAACAGCGTTGAGATTTGTTGCCGGATCGCTATCGTACACCGCATCAATCGCTTTGGAACAGAAAAGAGCATCTGCACCGATTTCACACGCACGTAGAGACGCACAAGTATCTGTAGAGAAGAAAGGCGACCCGGTGCCTCCTACAAAAATAACGACGTAGCCTTCGGCAAGATATTTTAACACGTTTGGCAAAAAGAAAGTTTCGCACACCTTTTCCATAGCAAGAGAAGATACTACCTTATTTTTTACACCAACGGCTGTTAGACCTTCGCCAAGGGCAAGACCATTCATAACCGTTGCCATCATACCGATATAGTCAGCAGTTGCACGATTCATATCATCGCAAGTACGTCCGCGCCAGAAGTTTCCACCACCAACGACAACGCCCACTTGTACGCCAAGGTCTACGACATTTTTAATTTGTTGCGAAACTTCAACAACGCCATCATTACAAATACCGTGTTTTTGGCTATCTGCAAGCGCTTCGCCACTTACTTTTAGCACAATGCGTTTATATTTTTTCATAGTTACCTCGCAAGTAATTTTACAACTCTACAACAAACGTTGAAATCAATATAGAACCAACAAAATTGTATTACAAAATTTTTGATAGTTATTGCGTCTTAGTAAAACAAATACCTTTTTTACTGAAACCGCTAACTCAACATTTGGCATAAAATCAATTTTTACAAAAAGGGAACAATGCGCCATTGTTCCCCCTCAAATAATCGTAAATTATTTCTTAAGTTGTTCTGCGATTTCTTGCGCAAAGTTATCCTTACGTTTTTCGATACCTTCGCCCATTTCGAAACGAACAAATTTAGCAACTTCGATAGACGTTCCAACTTGTTTTTCTGTTTCAGCAATAACTTTAGCAACAGAAAGAGAACCGTCGCGAACGTATTCTTGTTCGAGAAGACAAACTTCTTTGTAGTACTTGTGAATACGTCCTTCTACCATCTTTACGATAACTGCTTCGGGCTTACCTTCGTTTCTTGCTTGAACAGTCAAGATTTCTCTTTCGGAAGCAACTTGAACAGGATCTACGTCTGCGATGGATATAACTTGAGGTTTGCTTGCAGCAATTTGCATACAAACGTTAGCAGTAAGTTCTGCAACTTGGTCTGCAGGTGCAGTTGTGTTGAATTGAGCCAAAACACCGATTGTGCCACCCATGTGGATGTAGCTTGCAACAACACCTTGTTCTGCAACAAATCTTTCAAATCTACGGAAAGAAATCTTTTCACCGATTTTTGCGGTAGCTTCACCAAACAAAACGCTCAAAGTTTTGGACGTATCGAAGCAGTAAGCTTCTTCCAAAGCTTGTTCTACTGTTGTAGCGTTGGATTGAAGAAGGTGTTTAGCAACGTCGTCAATCAAAGCGATAAATTGATCGGAACGAGCAACGAAGTCGGTTTCGCAGTTTATTTCTACGATAACGCCGGACTTTCTATCGTCGGAGAGCAAGCATTTTACAAGACCTTCAGCAGCAACACGACTTGCCTTTTTAGCAGCGGATGCCATGCCCTTTTCACGAAGGTATTTAACTGCTTCGTCAAAGTTACCGTCTGTTTCAACGAGAGCTTTTTTGCAGTCCATCATGCCTACGCCAGTTTGTTCACGAAGTTTCATTACGTCAGCACTTGTAAAATTAGCCATTTTATTACTCCTCACTTGTTGTAGTATCGTTTTGTTCTTCCGGTGCAGCCATTACGATGCCTTCTTTTGCTTCGATAACAGCGCCGGCAATTACAGATGCAATAACTTTGATTGCGCCGATTGCGTCGTCGTTTGCAGGAATTACAACGTCGACTTGGTCAGGATCGCAGTTGGTATCTACGATTGCAACGATAGGAATATTCAAAGAATGTGCTTCTGCAACGGCAATCGCTTCCTTTTTGGGATCTACGATAAAGATACAACCGGGCATACCCTTCATATCCTTTATACCGCCAAGGTTCGCTTCCAACTTATCGCGTTCTTCCAAAAGTTTTGCAACTTCTTTTTTAGGAAGAAGGTCGAGTTCGCCAAGTTTTTCCATTTGGTTGATTTTGTTAAGTCTTTCGATACGTGACTTAATTGTTTTGTAGTTAGTTAACGTACCACCAAGCCAACGATTGTTGATGTAGTACATTCCGCAACGCTCAGCTTCGGATTTGATAGCTTCTTGAGCTTGCTTTTTTGTTCCAACAAACAAAATAGGTTTACCACTTGCAGCGATGTCGCGAACAAATTGGTAAGCAACTTCTGCTTGTGCTACTGTTTGTTGAAGGTCGATGATGTGTATATCGTTACGCTCTGCATAAATATACTTCTTCATTTTGGGGTTCCATCTTCTGGTTTGGTGTCCAAAGTGTACACCGCTTTCCAAAAGTTGTTTCATTGATACAACTGCCATTTTTGTGTTCTCCTTTATATTTGTATTGTTTTTAACCTCTTTGCGACGTCAAACTTCACCCGCTACCAAGTGGCATACTTGGCACAGCGAGAAAATAGTCGCAAATGCGAATTAAACCTAATAGATTATAGCACAAGGGCAATTGTTTTGCAACAAAATTACAAGTATTTTTAATACTTTTTATCTATAATTTTGACAAAAATAGCAAAGGATATGCAATGCAGTTATTTTAATCAAAGCAGAACGTGAAAAAATACAACGTCGATACTATTTTAGTCTATTCGCACTACTTGTACGTTTGAAAAATCAAACGGAAACATTTCCGACAAATTATTGAAGACTTGCCTGCTTTCCGTAGTTAAAAATTTAACGGTTCCGGTACAATGATTGCAGACGTTGACAGTCAAATTGCTTTGACAAAGTACCTTTTGTAGATACAAAGCCGTTGGCAATCCGCATTGAACGTACTGCCGTTTACCCAAAACGTTGCCGATTGTTTTTTCGATTAGTCCAAAATGAGTACAACCGAGTATCACGGTATCAAAAGGCATCGATAAAAATGGCAGAAGTGTATTTTGCACTGCTTTTTGCACGTTTATTCCACCATTTATACTATTTTCTGCTATAGGAACAAAGTTGGAGCAAGCAATAGCGGTAACGTCGATGCCCCATGCACCTAATTTTTTTTGATAAACGCCCTGCTCGACGGTCGCATCGGTGGCAAGCAAACATACTTTTTTGTTTTGCGTCAGTTGTGACACAACATTGCAAGTGGGCGCTATCACGTCTATTACAGGAATTATTGCAATTTTTTTAATTGTTTCGACGTGCAAGGACGCCGTATTACACGCCACTACTATTGCTTTAACGTTGTAAGATAGCAGTAGTTTTACAACCTTTCGCAAACGAGATTCCAACTGTTCGAACGATTTGATTCCATAGGGAAAAAATTCATTATCCGCCAAATAAACGTAGTTTTCGTTAGGCAAAACGTCTACAACGTGTTGCAAAACTGTAAGTCCGCCGATACCGGAATCAAAAACGGCAATAGGTCTATTCATATAGTTCTCCAACTACATGATACTGCCATTATTCGCAATTAATACCAATACGGATATTGCTCATAAAACTACAAAGCACATACAACTGCAATATTTTATCATTAAAGCAAAAAGAACAGCAATGGAAATTTTGTAAAATTTCCGTTTAGTACAAATCAATTTTTATCGTCTATAAAAAGATTTTGGCAACAAAACAAAGTAACATCGTCCAAAATTAAACTGTTTTTACCACAATTTTTACAGCGTAAAGCATTTGAACACTATTATAAAAGTTAAACAAAATAAAAAAAGACTGTAACAATTTGCTACAGTCTCTTTTAGTTGGTAGAAAATTATTCTTCGTCTTCGCCGTCAACAATCATTTGCATAAGTTTCGTGTACAAAACTTCGTACAAATCGTCATCAACAGGAAGCAAAGTGTCAAACATTTCGCCATCTTCTTCGACGGTTTGAAGTTCGAAAATTTCAATAGCGATTTCGTCTTCGTCTTCTTCGTCGGCAGATTGAAGATAAACGTATTCGCTACCTTCGTGTTCCAAAGTTGTGATGTAATGGAAAGGAACGTCGTTACCTTCTTCGTCTTGAAGCATTACGATATCGTCGTTTTCGCAATCGCAACCACAATCGCAGTCGTGATCGTGATGATCATGTTCGCATCCACAGTCACAATGATGTTGTTTCTTTTCTTCAGCCATAATGTACCTCCAAAATAATTTAATTGATTTTTTAGCGTTTACTGTCCAAATAGTTTTGCAAAATTATGGTAGCGGCAACCTTATCAATTACCTTTTTACGATTTTCGCGACGGACGTTACCTTCGATTAACACACGCTCGGCAGACAAGGTTGTAAAGCGTTCGTCCATATACTTCACGGGAATGTCGGTATGATTTTTAAGTTCGTCGATAAATTCGCGTGTTTTTTGCGTTTGTTCGTTTTCGCCACCATTTAGACTTAAGGGCAAACCACTCACGAACAACGAGACGGCATTTTTCTTCGCCAAATCGGCAACATATTGAGCATCGACAACTATATTACCTTTTCGAGTGTAAGTTTCCAAGGGGTTTGCGATAATTCCCATCAAATCGGACAAGGCAATTCCTATACGAACGTTGCCAACGTCCAAAGCCATAATTCTACCCATATTTTTTCCTTTTTGAACGTATTACAAAAGCATTATACCACAGTTTACAAATAAATACATCAGTTTTTACAACAATTTTGCAATTGGCAACAAAAAAATATCAACTTAATTAAATCAACCACTATTTACAAACACTTTCTGTGCAATAAAAGTGTCTATGCAACGAAAATCTGTTATGATAGACAATCACGCACAACTACTTCCGTGTAACAATCTCCGAAAATAGCATTAAATAACAAAATTTGTAAAAGAAAACTGCGTCGTTTGACACAGTATCTTTCGTTGTTATTTCGTTAGTTCTTTGATTTTCTTTTGACCTTTTGCCATAGCGGATTTTACCTTGGGAATTCGGCTAAATGCCAAACCTACCATAGAACCGACAGCAAGCCCGAACATAAATCTACGCATCATAGTATTCCTCCGTTTTAGGTTGTACGGTTAGTTTGCAACCAAATACGGATTTTATACCCAAATGGTACAACTATGCTTTTAGATTTTTGGAACGATAATCTTCGATTGCTTTTTTGATAGCCTCTTCCGCCAAAACGGAACAATGCATTTTTTGAGGAGGCAAACCTTCCAATTCTTCCACTACCTTTGCGTTTGTAACTTTAAGCGCTTCGTCCACAGTCATACCGATTATCATTTGCGTTGCTGTCGAACTGGTAGCAATCGCTGCCGCGCAACCAAAAGTTTGAAATTTAGCATCAACGATAATATCGTTTTCGATTTTAAGCGTAATTTTCATTATATCGCCACAAGTAGCGTTACCAACGGTACCTTCGCCACTGGCATCTTCAATTACGCCTACGTTTTGGGGGTGTGCAAAAGCATCTAACACTTTTTGATTATACATTGTAAGTTCCTCCTGTTTCTACGTTAAAGAGCGGCGACATTTGACGCAAACGCTCGATTGTTTCTTTAAGTTTATCTACTGCATAGTCAACTTCTTCCATGGTGTTATCTTTGCCGAAGGAAAAACGAATTGAGCCATGAGATACTTCGATAGGCACGCCCATTGCAAGCAATACGTGGGACGGATCCAAACTACCACTACTGCAAGCAGAACCGCTTGATACAGCAATACCTGCAAAATCCATAAGCATAAGTATACCTTCGCCTTCCACAAACTCGAAAGAAAAGTTTGCAATACTCGGTACGCGGTGTTGGTAATTTCCGTTAAAGCGAACGTAAGGAATTTCGGCAAGAACGCGTTCTACAAAGTGGTCGCGCAGTTTTGCTATATGTTGGTTGTTATTTTGCATTTCCGCTTCGCAAATTTGCAATGCTTTTGCCATACCTACGATTGCGGGAGTATTAGAAGTTCCGCCACGTTGCGAACGCTCCTGTCCGCCACCGCTAACAAGTTTGTCGATTTTTAGTCCATTGCGGATGTACAAAGCACCAACGCCCTTTGGACCGTAAAACTTGTGACCGGACATTGTTATCATATCGGCGCCAAGTTCCTTCACGTCAATTTTGATGTATGGCATTGCCTGAACACAGTCGGTATGGAAAATTGCACCGTGATCGTGAGCAACTTTTGCCAATTCCTTGACGGGTTGAATTGTTCCAACTTCGTTATTTACGTACATTACAGACACCAAAATCGTTTGGTCATCTATAACCTTCTCCAATTCGCTTACATTAATAATACCCGTTTTATCAGGTTGTAACAAGGTAACTCTAAAACCATTCTTTTCCAACCATTCCGCAGACGTTAAAATCGCATGGTGTTCAATTGCGGAAATAATAACGTGGTTCCCCTTGTTTTTACGTGCGAGAGCCGCACCTTTAATTGCCCAGTTATCCGCTTCGGTACCGCTTGCAGTAAAATACAGTTCGTTCGGTTTACAATTGATAATGTCGGCAATGATTTGACGTGCATCGGCAATACCCTTTGCCGTTTCTCTGCCATAGAAGTGCTGACTATCGGCATTGCCAAATTCGTTTGTAAAGTAAGGTATCATTGCATCGACAACGCGTTTGTCGCACGGTGTTGTTGCGGCGTGATCGAAATATACTCTCATAATTTATCCTCTACTAATTGTTGCAAAGATATTGTATCAAGGTAGGAATTGATATTGTGATTTAACTTTACCCAAAGGTTACGCGATACACAGTTACATCCGTTTGAACAATTTTTGTGAATACAATCAACAATTTCCAAGTTATCTTCAAGTACGCGAAGAATATCTCCAACGGAAGTTTCTTGCGGTGATTTTGTCAATTTGTATCCTCCGTTCGCACCACGAACTGCAGTAACGATATTAGCTTTTTTTAGCATGGCAATTATTTGCTCAAGATACTTTTCCGTAACTCCCGTAGTGTGTGCAAGCAATGCAACGGAAACCACGTCGTTATCGGTATATCGTTTTGCAAGTTCCACAGCAACGTACAAACCGTATCGTGCCTTAGATGACATTTTCATATTTTTCAATTCCTACTAATTTACTATGATTTAATTTTACTACAATTATTGCACATAGTCAAACGATTTATATACTAATTTTTACAAAAATTTCGAAAAAAATTCCAAGGATAGTAACGTCCTTGGAATTTGGGGAGTAAAACGATAAAAATTGTAAATCAATTAAGATAATAAGTCTAACAGATACAAAAATTAGAAACAGATTTAGAAAAAAGTATCTTATTTTAAGCGCATTTACAAAATCAATAACTAACTTTATTGCTTTTGACGTTTTACCGCTTGTTTTACTTAAAATGTTGCTGACTTGCTATTAAAACAAAACTTCACGAGCTTGTTGTTTGATTTCCGTCGTAGTCGCAAAAGGAATACGAGTTGTATATCCTGCGCGTGCAGCAACAATCATCTTTGTGGGCCATTGGAAAATTGCACTATTCCAAGTAAGAACGGTGTCGTTGTAAACTTCGCGAGCAGCGGTAATTTCCTTTTGAAGATAGGAGTTTTGTTGCATAGCGTCTTGAATTTCTTGGTGAGCCTTAAGTTCGGGGTATTGCTCAACCGCAACGTTAATGCTGGTGCCGACTTTATCCAAAGTTTGAGCTAGTTCGTTACGACCTTCGTCCGTAGGTGTTGTACCGGAACGATATGCAGCGATTTTTGTAAATACGTCGTTATCAAGTTGAATGGCTTTATCCAACAATGCAGCGCAGTTTTTCAAAATAATTACGCGTTGTTCAAGATAGTTATCAATTTGAGATGCTGCGTGTTGAATTTTTTGTTCTAAAGCGCGGAAATAGTTTTGTGCTTTGATTTTTTGGAATAAGAAGATAACGCCTGGAATAATGCCAAGTACCCAAAGCATAATTTCGAATAACGTAGAACCGAAACCTACTTTTACGGGAATTTGTTTTGCGATAACTTGAACGTCTCTGCCGTTTGCAAGTTCAGTTGTGTTCATTTCATCAAGTTGATTTGCCATAATGTATATTTCTCCTTGTAAATATTTTATAAGTTAAGCAAGCGCGCGATTAGTCCGTGCTTGAATACTTTTGTGGATTGCGAGGGTTGCTCGTCACTTTCGGCAACTTCAATTACCGTTTGTTTTTGAATGGGAACGTATTCCAACCAGGGAACGGGAACACTATGAAAACGACCGTCACCACCAAGCGTAGCAACAAAGTCGACGTGTTCGATTGTCGTAAAAGCATGCGACGTTAGTATCAATCTATCCGCACCTTGCTCCTTTGCAAGCAATTGGGTTTTTAATATTACTTGTGTTTGACAGTCATCCGGTTCGATTGACATTTTGTCCAGCGTATTCGCAAGACATTCCGCCTCGGCAACAGTAAAGTTTCGTGTATAGGGGCGATCGTAAATAAATTGTTCCGCTTTGTGTTGTTGATACAACGGAATACACATCAACGGCGCCAATTCGAAGTAGATATTGCAGAAAAAGTCATTATTATATGCCAAAAATTGTTTTTTGCTAAGTTCTACATCGTAGGAATAATATCTTTCTACACTGGGATCGAAGTTCCATTTTTGACCGTGTTCACTTGAAACATAGTTAAGTTTTTTGCGCTTTACAAAATAAAAATCGTCACCATACGGTTGAGGAGTTTTCATCAAATAGAGCAAATTTTTTTGAGCAAGAGGCGTAAACAACAAGCGGAATTGCACTTCGTTATCACGCTCGGTAGCGTTAAAAATAACGTCGAATTCTTCGTTGGCAAATTCGGTAAAATTACCTCCTTTGAGCAAAGATTTTTCCGCCATCTTCTTGATTTGCTTACTGCCTTTACGCACCTTGCGTTGCAACTCGCTTTTAGACCATTTTTCTGCGTGAGTAGGTTCGTGCGAAAAACTCAAATCGGGTGCAGCTTCGTTACCATAGATAAGGGTCGTTTTCTGGTGATAGTACGGTTTCGGTTTGGTAACATTGGCAATCAACGTTTGCGTGTGATGTACGGTGTGCGTATTGCCCTTGCTATCACGTGACAACGTCGTCCAATGGATAACCAACGAACCCGTATATGTGTGATTACCCATAGATTGAATTAGCCTACGCTCTTCAACAAATGGATTGCCCAAAATTTCACCGGAAAATATCCCTATTGTAGATTCGTTTTCCGCCAAATTTTCTTGCAGACCATAATTCTTGTGCAGTTGATAAAACCGCCCTACCGAAAAGTTTTTATCAAACGTGATTTCCGGCAAAGTTTGTTGACACAACTCGAAGGTATGTTGAACCTTGAATTTTTCAAACAACGGTCGAATTTGCTCCATGCAAATTGCATAAAGTTTTTTTGCATGAGCGATTTTTTCGTCCAACTGGGTTTGTAATTGTTTTAGTTGCTTGTTGATTTTTAACTTGATAAGCAAAAACAATCCTACAGCAACTACTATGCAAGCAATCAAAACAATGATATCCGTCGTTTGCCATTGCAGTTCGCCACCGTCGTACTTGGAACCAAAGTAACATATCAGCACAAAGATAGCAACAACAATACCGAAAATTGCAAAACCTTTGCCCGTTTTTAGACTTTTTTTCTTTTTGGTAAGGTTGTCAACGGCTTTTTGAGCAATTCTATATTCGTTGGCACTTTTTTTGTTTTCAGCAACGTTTACTTTAGCATCGTCAACAAGGCTATCGAACAATTTTGTAGCATTTTCGTTAAACTTATCTTTGTAGACGGTATGGTATGATTGCGCAAATTCTAAAAGAGTATCGCTCATACTTTTCTCCATTTATTTTAGTAATGCAAAAGCACCCTATTTAACAAAATATTTTGACACTATAACATTACACCATAATTATATTATTTGATTTTTCATTTGTCAATACTTTTGAAAATTGTACACAAAAAAAATCTTTCGTTCGATGAAGCACAAAAGCACATAAACTTTTGATACTATTTCGGCTACGAAAGATTTTTTGATTTTTATAATTGCATGCTATAAATATCGGCAAAGTGTTTTTATTTGTTAACAATTTGTGTTATTTTGTAATATTTAACAAAATTATTTATTGCAAATATTTACAAACCACACATTATCACAAAAAACTTACACTAAACGTATTGCGAAATAGTTTCAACAAGTTCGTCTTCGTCGCAAAGTCCTAAAATGTGATCAACTTGTACGCCGTCCTTAAAAATAAGTACGTCGGGAATAGACCGAATACTAAAACGCTTTGCAAGATCCATTGCTTGATCTACGTCCACCTTGCCGAATTTTACGTTAGTCATATCATCGGAAATTTTGTCCAAGATAGGCGCAAGCATTTTGCAAGGTCCACACCAAGTTGCGAAAAAATCCACAACCACAACGCCTTCGGCAATAAATTCGTCAAAATTTTTTGATACGTCTAAAAGATTACTCATAATTGTTACTCCTTTTGATTGGTATTTGTGTTGTGAGTCACTATTTTTAACATTGTAGGACTTGCCATCCATTTATGTTTTTTTGCTTTGTCAATAAATGCGACTAAAACAAATCCCAAAGCATAACCTACAAAAAACAATAGCGTTGCCCATAGTTCATTTAGGAAATATAACGCCACAAAAAGTAGCACCAATGCCGGTATTAACGGCAATATGTAGCCCACAAACGCCAATTGTGACGTGTTTGCATCGTGAATTTCCAACTCAACTTGATCGCCTACTTGAGCATTTAATGTGTTTTCAGTATAAAAATCGACATATTTTTGATTTTCCGTCATGCCACATTTACCACAAGAACCACATGCAGAGTTGCGGCCGATACGCACTTGAGCAAAATTGTCGTTAAGTTTTATTACTGTTGCTAATTCTTTCATTTGTACGCCTTACAAAATATATTTTTTGAGGTTACGTGATTCCGTGCGGAAGTTAGCTTCCACAAAAGTTTTGTCGATAACAACCGTTTTGCTCGTTCCGTTATCGTCCACATCGTAAGAAATTTCTTCCATGATGTGTTCCATTATGCTGTGAAGTCGGCGTGCACCGATATCTTCCAAAGTGTTGTTTTGCTCGTAAGCAACGTCGGCAATGGCTTGAATACCGTCTGTAGTAAATTGCAAATCGATGTTATCTACCGCCAAAAGTTTTTTGTACTGTTCGGTGATAGCGTTTTGCGGTTCAGTAAGAATTTTTACAAAATCGTCGGCATTTAGACTATCCAACTCTACAAGTACAGGAAAACGACCTTGTAATTCGGGAATTAAATCGGAAACCTTGCTAACGTGGAATGCACCACTGGCAATAAACAAAATGTAGTCGGTTTTGATATTTCCGTATTTTGTACTAACTGTGCAACCTTCCACAATAGGCAAAATATCACGCTGAACACCTTCACGGGATACATCCGGACCTTGTTGGGAAGATTTGCCGGCAATTTTGTCCATTTCGTCAATAAAAATTACACCGTCGTTTTCCGCACGTTTGATTGCTTCCGCTTCGACGCTATCAAGGTCGATAAGTTTTTCGCTTTCTTCCGCAGAGAAAATACGCAACGCTTCTTCCACAGTTACGGTACGTTTTTTCATCTTTTTAGGCATCATATCGCCAAATATGCTACCAAGGTTTATTTCGCCTGCACCTGCAGGAAGATCGACTGGCTTGGGAATATCTTGTACGGCAATTTCTACAGGAAGTTGGTCAAGATTGTGACGATAAACTTCGTCGATAAGCGCAACTTTTGTGATACCTTCAGGCAAATCTTTGCTTTGTTTTAACAAAAGATCGGCAACACGCTCTACAGCGACTTGATATGCTTGATGTTCCACTTCCTTATAGCGTTCGTCCTTTACAAGACGAATAGACACTTCCACAAGGTCGTGTATCATTCTTTCTACGTCACGACCGACATAGCCCACTTCGGTATACTTGGTTGCTTCCACCTTTAAGAAAGGTGCTTTTACAAGTTTTGCAAGACGGCGAGCAATTTCCGTTTTACCTACGCCTGTAGGTCCTTTCATTATAATGTTTTTTGGCGTAATTTCTTCACGGTCGGCAACGGAAAGTTTACTGCGACGATATCTATTACGCAAAGCGATTGCAACAGCCTTTTTGGCATTAAACTGACCAACGATATACTTATCCAATTCGGCAACAATTTGTTTAGGTGTCATAACTTATGCCTCCTCAACGGTAATGTGACCGTTTGTAAATACGCAAATTTCACTGGCAATTTCCAACGACTTGCGTGCAATTTCACTTGCAGACAAATCCGTATTTCGATAAAGTGCCTTTGCCGCAGCAAGCGCGTAGTTACCACCGCTACCTATTGCAACAACACCGTCATCCGGCTCAATAACATCACCAGTACCGGAGAGCAAAAAGACATTTTCCTTGTCGGCAACAATCATCATTGCTTCGAGTTTACGCATAACGTTATCTCTGCGCCAAAGTTGAGCCACTTCCACTGCGGAACGCAATAGATTTCCGCTAAACTTTTGCAACATTTCTTCAAATTTTTCTGAAAGTGTAAAGGCGTCGGCTACACTACCGGCAAAACCTGTGATAATTTTGCCATCGTAGATACGACGTACTTTTACTGCGTTACCTTTCATAATAACGCTTTGACCGGCGGTAACTTGTCCGTCGCCTGCAACGGCAATTTTACCGTTACGTTTTACGGCACAAATAGTTGTACCCTTTATTGAATCAGAAAATACTTCTGCCATAATTTACCTCCTACAAGTATAAAACTTGTTTCATTTTTTCTATTGCTCGTTGGGAATATGCCAATTTACGAGCCGATTTATCTTTAATTTTTTCTTCAAACGGAACCAAAATACCAAAGTTGGAATTCATAGGACTATACTCGCCAAAATCTTCCGCAACGTGGTTACACAGCGCGCCAGTCATTGTATAGTTTGTAAAATTCAATGGTTCAAGTCCACTAAAAATGCGGTACCCTTGCAAGCCTGCGACCAAACCGCTGACTGCCGACTCCATATAACCTTCTACACCGGTAAGTTGCCCTGCAAAAAACAACTTGGGGTTGCTTTTTAGTTGAAAACAGTTATTTAGAAATTTTGGTGCGTTGATATATGTATTGCGATGCATAACGCCGTAGCGGACAAATTCAGCGTCTTTCAAAGCAGGAATCATACTAAACACACGTTTTTGCTCGCCCCACTTTAGGTGCGTTTGGAATCCAACAAGGTTGTACAAAGTACCCGTTTCGTTTTCCTTGCGCAGTTGTAATACAGCATAAGGACGCTCGTCCGGTTTTCGCGGATCGCGAAGTCCAACGGGTTTTAGTGGGCCAAAACGCATTGTATCTTCGCCCCGATTCGCCATAACTTCGATAGGCATACAGCCTTCGAAAACATTATTTTCAAAATCTTTCAAGTCAACAGTTTCGGCAGTGATAAGATTATTGTAAAACTGCAAATATTCGTCCTTATTCATAGGACAATTTAGATAATCCGCATCGCCTTTGCCATATCTACTTGCAACAAACGCCGTATCATAGTCGATACTCTCTGCTGTAACGATAGGCGCAACAGCATCGAAAAAATACAAAAAGTCATCTCCGAAAATTTGCTTGAAAGCAGGTATTAAACTGTCGTCGGTTAGCGGACCTGTAGCAACGATAACCAAATCATAACCGTCGATACTTAAGCTGTCTTCAGTGTAGTTTTGTACCGTCAAATTAGGAAAACTGTGCAAAATTTGCGTGATTTGCTGAGAAAACAAATCACGATCCACCGCCAAAGCATTTCCTGCAGGCACTTTTGTTTGCTCTGCCACTTTGACAACAATGCTATCAAGCAAACGCATTTCCGCCTTAAGCAGTCCACTGGAAGTACCGATATCGTCGCTTTTGAAGGAATTGGAGCAAACGACTTCACAAAGGGTATCAAGTTTGTGGGCGGGAGACTTTTTGTGTGGTTTCATTTCCACCAAAGTAACGTCAGCCCCACGTTTTAGCAACTGATAGGCACTTTCGCAACCGGCAAAACCACCGCCGATAATTTTTACTTTCATTGTTCGCTTTCGTCCTTGTAACTACATCCTTTGTTGGAGCAAATTATTTTTTTCTTACCGCGACTTTCCTTTATAACCAACGGGGCATTACAAATCGGGCAAAGTTTGCCGGTTGGCACGTCCCACGAAACAAAGTCGCAATTTGGGTAACCCACGCAACCATAGAATACCGTTCCACGTTTGGAAACGCGTTTTACAACGTCGTTGCCACACTTGGGGCATTTTGCTACTACTTGGGCGATAGGTTTTGTGTTTTTGCAGGTTGGGTAGTTAGAGCAGGCAAGATATTTGCCAAAACGACCTTCGCGTTCAAACATTGGAGCACCACAAATTTCGCACATCATATCCGTTTGCTTGGGCGGAGTTTTTTCCGTTAGACTACGAATATTGGAGCAATTTGGGTATCCGCTGCAAGCAAGATATTTACCATATCTGCCCGTTTTGATAAGCATAGGTTTGCCACATTTATCGCAAAGAACGTCGCTAACTTCGTCTTGAACGTGAATGCGTTCGCCGTGCATAGCAACGCTTACCTTTTTGTTGAGCGGTTGATAGAAACTATCTACCACCTTGTACCATGGCTCGTGGTTATCTTCGATAGAGTCCAGTCTATCTTCCATTTCCGCCGTGAAGGCAACGTCTACCACTTCACCGAAATATTGTTCGAGATAATCCGTTACTTGGATGCCCAAGTTTTCCGGTACAAGATATTTCCCATCTTTTTTGATGTACTCACGCTTGTACAACGTTTGCATGATTGTAGCGTATGTACTAGGACGACCGATGCCTTTTTCTTCCATTGTTTTGATGATACTTGCTTCGGTAAAGCGTGTCGGCGGCTTGGTAAACTTTTGCTCGCTACCAAGTTTGATAAGATTTAGTTTGTCACCCACTTCCAAAGGCGGAAGGGTAACGTTTTCTTCTTTTTCGTCGTCGGTTTTACTCTTTGTATCTGCATAAATAGCAAGGTATCCGTCAAAAACGGGAACTTTTCCCGATGCGGTAAGGCCATAGTCGCCACACTTGACAGTTACAGCAGTGCTATTGAAGGTTGCAGGTGTTGCTTGACTTGCCAAAAAGCGTTCGTAAATAAGTTTGTACAACAAATATTGATTGCGTTGAACCTTATCTTTGATAGATTCAGGCGTAAGCGCAACGTTTATAGGACGAATTGCTTCGTGAGCGTCCTGCGCTTGCTTTTTGCTTGCGTAAACGTTGGGCTTTTGAGGAACATACTGCGAACCATACTTTTGAGCAATGTACTCACGCGCGCTGTTTTGTGCATCGGTGGAAATACGAACGGAGTCGGTACGAATGTACGTTACAAGTGCCAAGTGTTCGCCGGCAATGTCGATACCTTCGTACAGTTGTTGTGCCACTTTCATAGTGGTATCACTGGACATTTTTAGCTTGTTTACGGCATCCTGTTGCATGGTGCTGGTTGTAAACGGCGGCTGCGGTTTACTTACCGCAACACTCTTTTTAACGTTAGAAACAACGTACTCGTTGGCATTTAGTCCCGCAACAACTTGGTCGCACTGTTCTTTATTGGCTACTTTAAATTTTTTGCCTTTGCATTCGGTAAGATTTGCCTTGAACTGTGGTTTTACATCGGGCTTTTGCAATATTGCAGAAACGTTCCAATATTCTTCCGGTTTGAAATTTTGAATTTCCTTTTCACGATCGACAATGATACGCAATGCCGCCGATTGAACCCGTCCTGCGGAAAGTTTGTTGCGAATTTTTTTGCATAAAACGGGAGACAAAGTGTAACCAACAAGTCTATCTAATACACGACGTGCTTGTTGAGCATACACCAAACCTTTGTTGATATAATCGGGATGTTGAATTGCTTCGTTTACCGCTTTTGGGGAAATTTCGTTAAACATTATGCGGTTTTTTTGTTTAGGATCGAGACCTAACGCGCACAATAGGTGGTATGAAATTGCTTCTCCTTCGCGGTCAGGGTCGGTTGCGAGATATACTTGGTCTGCTTGTTTTACAGCTTTTTTAAGTCGTTCGATAGTTTCCTTTTGTTCGGGTTTGCGCGCTTCCAACTCCGGTTCGTAGTTGTTGTTGAAGTCGATACCCATCGACTTTACTGGCAAATCCCAAATGTGACCGCGGGAAGCTTGAACAACATAGTCACTTCCCAAATATTTGCCAATGGTTTTGGCTTTTGCAGGTGATTCGACAATAACTAATTTCATTAAATATCTCCATACATACGGTAAACATTACCGGGTAACTTTGCAATTATACTCCTAAGTTGCAAATTTGCCAACAAAAAATTAAGCTCCGCAAGAGGAATTTGCGTTGCAACGTAAAGTTGATCGAAGGTCATTTGTCCGTTTTCCGCCAAAACGTTAACGATAGTTTGCTCTTCGATAGTAAATTGATAGTTTTGTTTTTCCACGTCGCTACAATCGATATTGTAGTAATCCAAAATGTCCTTTGGCGTGGTTACGCATGCTCCTTGCATGCTTTTGATGAGCTTGTTGTTGCCGGCAAAGCCGGAATCGTAGATTTCGCCCGGAACAACGAAAATATCTTTGCCTTGCTCCAATGCAAGTTCCACAGTGGAGTTTGTTCCACTTTTCAGCGGTGCTTGACACACCAACAATCCACGACTAAGTGCCGATACAATGCGATTGCGATGTGGAAAATGATAGGATACGGGAGTTTCGTGCAGACCGTATTCGCTTACGATCAGGCCACCGTTGTTTACGATTTTTTCCGCAAGAGATTTGTTGGTTGCAGGGTAAATATTCAAAACACCGCTACCTAACACGGCAACGGTTTTGCCACCGACTTCTAAAGTAGATTCGTGCGCAATACTGTCGATACCATAGGCAAGTCCGCTAATTACCGTAAAATTTTCCGCAAGAACGGCGGAAAAATCTTTGGCAATTTTACGTCCGTAGACACTCGCTTTGCGTGTGCCGATAACTGCAATAGCGTCGCTACTTAGCAGACTTACGTTGCCTTGGCAAAAGAGTACGTAAGGTTTGTCGTCGATATACATAAGACTTTGTGGGAAATCGTCGGAAAAACAAGTTATAGCAACAATGTTGTTGCGTTGCATTTCGACAATAATTTTATCCGCCTTACCGCTTTTCCAATCTTCGCAAATGGCATTATAGTCCTCACCGACCATTTGTGCAACTGCATTGTCGGTGCAAAAATTATTTATTAGTTCGATTACGTTCTCGAAACCGTCAAGTATATTATAGAACTTCTTAGCTGAAAATAACCTTTCGCCGAGCAGTATGCAAAATTTTTCTTGAATTGAATACATGATTTACACTCGATACTTTCTGTCTAACGTGCGATATTGCAAAGATTCGGCAATATGGCGAACCGTGATGTTTTGTGAACCTTCCAAATCAGCAATGGTACGCGCAACCTTCAAAATGCGGTTGTAAGCGCGAGCGGAAAGGTTAAGTTTTGTAAAGGATTCTTCCAAAAGTTGTACGCTTTGACGATCCAACTTGCAATATTTTTTGATATCTGCGGAAGTCATTTGAGCGTTGCAAGTTCTACCGTTTGCTTTGAAACGAGCAAGTTGAATTTCCCTCGCATGATTTACACGTTTGCGAATTTCCGCAGAAGACTCTGCCAATGTATCTTCTTGCAGTTGGTCGTACGTCACGTTATCCACTTCTACGTGCAAATCTATTCTGTCAAGCAACGGACCGGAAAGTTTGGATAAATATTTGTGAATTTGCGCAGCGGAGCATTTGCACTCGGCGGTGGCACTACCATAGTTTCCGCAAGGGCAAGGGTTCATACTGGCAATAAGCATAAAATTAGCAGGATAAGTGACACTGATAGCGTTGCGGGCAACTGTAATTTGACCGTCCTCCAACGGTTGACGTAACGTTTCTAACGTTTGACGATTATACTCGGGAAGTTCGTCCAAAAAAAGCACTCCGTTGTGCGCCAAAGAAATTTCGCCCGGTTTTGCTTTATTTCCGCCACCGGTAAGTGCAACCATCGTTGCAGAGTGGTGAGGGGTTCTAAACGGACGTTCATAAACGAAGCAGTTTTCCAACTGCCCGGAAACCGAGTGGATTTTTGCAACTTCTAACGCTTCTTCGAAGGTCATATTTGGCATGATAGACGGCACTGCACGAGCGATCATGGTTTTACCTGCACCCGGTGGCCCTATCATTATTATATTATGTCCGCCGGCAACGGCAATTTCCATAGCACGCTTGGCGGCGAACTGACCTTTTATGTATTTAAAATCGTTATCACTGTGATTAAACTCCAAATCGTTTTGCCAACTGCGGGTAATAAGCGGTTGCATTTCCGTTTGTCCCGTTAAAAACTCGACTGCTTGACGCAAAGTTTCTACCGAATAAATTTCTGCACCTTCGATAAACACCGCCTCATTAGCATTAGCCTTGGGAATAACAAATACGTTTTCGCCTTGTTGACGGGCGGAAATTATCATGGGCAAGATGCCGTTGATTTTGCGTACTTCACCGTTTAACGAAAGTTCGCCAATCATAACAGCACTTTTCAAATTGTCGTATAAGATTTGTTTGCTTGCAGCAAGCATACCTATTGCGATAGGTAGATCGTATAAACTACCTTCCTTTTTGACGTCGGCAGGGGCAAGGTTGATTACGCAAGATGCCACCGGAT
>CAYOKR010000021.1:0-25109 GCA_964404625.1 uncultured Oscillospiraceae bacterium
ATTTGGACGTTGGCGGTGCAGTGGGAAAGGACGGTGCAATCACCGTAATTAAAGACCTTGGATTAAAACAACCCTACGTGGGTAAATCTAAAATTATAAGTGGCGAAATTGCCAACGATTTTGCCTACTATTTTGCCACAAGCGAACAACAACCATGCGGAGTAACCTTGGGTGTAGGTTTGCACAAAGGCAAGTGCCGTTCGGCAGGAGGCGTGTTCGTTCAAGTAATGCCTAACTGCTCGGAAGAACTTTTGTCGCGCTTGGAAATGGTTATGTACGCCATGGACGAAATGAGTTATCAATTTGACGGTTCCACTGCCGAACAGGTAATAAGACGTTTCTTTGGCGAATTCAATCCCGTGTTTACCGAAACTCAAACGGTAACGTACAAATGCAACTGTAAAAAGAGCAAAATCAACCGCGTTGTTAAGGGGCTTGGCAAGGCTGAAGCACAGTCCATCATCGACGAAATTGGTCAAATCGAAGTTTGCTGTCACTTCTGTGGCAAAAAATACGTCTACACCCAACAAGACATCGACAAGATGTTTAAGTAAAACAAATACATTATTGTAAAAAGGACGAGATTTTTTCTCGCCCTTGTTTTTTTAGTTTAGGTCAAAACATCGATGACGTTATTTTAGCCACCTTATGGCATTGACGTGCTGTTATCGAAAAGAAATAGGGGATTTTTTCCAAAATGGATTTGTCGTGTAAGGTATTATTTACTCCAGATGTTTAATACATGTTTTTTTTACTCCAACGTAACAACTGTATTTGCAACGTTGTACTTTTTGTTGAACAAACTGTAAATACCTGCAATAATCAACGCCGTTCCCCAAACTATTGCGTATAACGGAAAAAACGTCAATGCCGACGTTATCAACAAAAAAATTCCGCTTATAACGTATGCCCCGAATCGTTTTTTGCTAAACGCAAATTGACAAAAATATGCGGATTTTTTTACTTTCGACGTTGCCAACTGCGGTAACTTGTTTGCCTGCTCAAACAGTGCGTATGCGCTTTGTACATCTACAAACTGCGTAGGCAACTGTCCGTTTGCCAATGTAATTTCCGTACCTTTTGCCCCAACGCAAAATACAATTAGCTGTTCGGTAGCTTGCCTTTTTGCCATTTTTACCACCTTTCGCACGTCGCAAACTGATACGCAATCGTCATCCAACAGCCATGTCACGAAATATTTTTTGTAGTTTTTCGTGGCAACAATTCTGTCATTTTGCACAGACGTAACGTCAAAATTGTAGTATTTTAGTAAATCTGCTATCACTGTTTCGACGTTTTCGCAAAAACATAGATAATTCGCAAAACTTTGCAACCGTGCTTTTTTATTATGCGACAGTTGTGCTTTTTTGTGCCGATTGTTCGCAATGCGATATACAATGTAACTTGCGCACAAGGCAACAATCAATGCCAACCACAAGGCGGTTTCACCATTGTGTATCACGTAGTAAATCCAGCAAAAAGCAACAAAGAATATCGAAATTCCAATCAAAAACGTATCTAAAAATTTAGCCATACAACAATTATTGCCAACATCAAAAATTTTATTGTAAATTTACACAAAATATTGTATAATACAATAAACTTTTTCTTCGCTCGCAAACGTTTTGTTGCAACGCTTTATCTATGATAGTGCAAAAATGCGAAACCGTTTTTCAAATGTGTTTATTAACGTTACGCTTTTGCAATTTAGATGTTCAAAACGTTTTATACAAAAATCACGATACTAACCACAAACTATAACATTATGAAGATTGGTCTTTTCGGCGGCACATTCAATCCGCCTCATAAAACACATATCACAATGGCGTGCCAGGCGATAGAACAGTTGCAACTGGACAAACTCATAGTTATGCCATGTGGCGATCCCCCACACAAAAATACCGACGTCGATAAATTCGCTCGTTTTGAGATGTGCAAAATCGCCTTTCAAGGTATCGGCGAAGTTAGTGACTACGAAATTACCAAGCAGGGCAAAAGTTATACTGTTGACACGCTCCGCCATTTACACGACGTCTATCCCGATGCGCAATTTTTCCTTATCATAGGCGAAGATAGTCTTCGTGATTTTGAAAAATGGTACCAACCGCAACAAATCTTGCAACTTTGCACCCTTGCCGTTTGCCAGCGCGATGGCGTCGATACCGGCGTAATGGACCAAAAGTACGTGGGCAAAATTCGTAACTTAACCTTTACGCCCACGGACGTAAGTTCAACGGAAATTCGTTTGCGTTACAACTTCCGTTTGCCCAACGAACAATTCGTGGACGAAAACGTAAATAAGTATATTTTAGACAACAACGTCTACGGCAAAAAAACGCAAGTGGTAGATAAACTTCGCACTTACGTAACCGATACTAAACGATTTAACCATACCTACTATGTAGTAAAACGCGGTTTGCAACTTGCGCCCAGCAACTTAAAGGAAAAAACTTTTTGGGCGTGCTTACTTCACGATTGTGCAAAAAACTTACCCGAAACAGCGTATTCCAACTACAATTTTGATAGTGCAGATATGCCTCGTGCAGTTATTCACGCATTTTTAGGTGCTATCGTAGCAAAACAAGATTTTGGCATAACCGACCAAGAAATTTTGGATGCTATCAAGTACCACTGTACCGCCCGTCCCAACATGACGGACTTGGATATGCTTGTATACGTCGCCGATAAAACGGAAGAAACTCGTCCTTTTCCTACCGACCATTTGCTACAAGGCACTCTCAAAAATATGTTTGTTGCTTGCCTTTTAGAGGCCAACGAATATACTCTCGCAAAAGGTAACGGTAAATTGTACCACCTAACGCAAGAGGCAATAGATTTCTACGCTAAACGTAACTAAAATTTTCGATATCTACAAATATCAAACTTTATAAATCAAATTGGTGTATCTGTGGTGAAACGTCGTTCGTTCGCATCTTGCTAAAAATAATACGCAAACAAGCCATAAACACTAAACTTACCATTTAATATACGGAAACAAACGCTTTAATGCAAACTTTTGCGACACAACTAAAAACGTTGTCAAAATGTTCACTGTCTGTACACCCAAAATTGCAAATTTTCATACACTAAAATATAAACACACTATAGGAGAAATATATGCAAAACATCACTAACGAAACTGTTCTCAACATCTGCAAAACTCTTTCCGCAAAATCTGCTTTGGATATCAAAGTTGTGGAAGTAAAAGGTATGTCGGATATCGCCGACTATCTTGTTGTTTGCTCCGGTAAATCCGCGCCTCAAGTTAAAGCACTTTTCGACCATTTGGAAGCGGAAATGGAAAAACTTGGCAAATTTGCCGTTCGTCACGAAGGTGCCGGCGAAGGCAGATGGATTTGCGTAGACTACGGCGATATTATCGTGCATATTTTCCATAAGGAAACTCGCGACGTATACGCTTTGGACACCCTTTGGAACAACGGCAACAACGTAACGCTTTATCAAGACTAATCAACACTCCGCAATATTTTTATTGTGCTCGTTTTTTGTCAACCGTCGATATTTTATATAAAAATTCGGTTTTGTATAAACGGCAATAAAAATTAAAGCGATAATTGTTTGCGCGTTGAAACAAACCGTTCGCCTTGCAAAGACGTTTAATGCGTACTATAATGCAGTTGTTTGTAATACTTGATTTTTATACCAAACTCCAAACAGTTTGGAAAGAGAGCAAAACAAAATGCAGGAAACCCTTGCAATTACGCAATCCCCTTTCCTGCATTTAATATTGCGCCATAAAAGGTTACAAAAATATTGGCTTTTTGCTTGTTTATGTTTGACAAAACCGCCTTGGTAGTGTAAAATGATTGCACGAACAAAGAGGTATATCTATGAAATACACTACAAAAGGTACTTGCTCGCGCGAAATCAACTTCGACGTAGTCGACGGAAAGGTTCGCAACGTTTCCTTCTTGGGCGGATGTAACGGTAATCTTAAAGGTATAGGCGCACTTGTGGAAGGCATGGACGTTAACGATGCAATCGCAAAACTTAAAGGTATCACGTGCGGACCTAAACAAACGTCTTGCCCCGACCAACTTGCAACAGCATTGGAGCAATACTTGGCAAACAACTGATTGATTTGATATTTAATCGTCGCACGTCATTTCGATGTAATTGATGTTTCGCAATGTGCGATAAATCAAATACAAAGTAACGAAACTTTCAAATTTGCTTTATATTTATCGATATTTGGTAAAGACGTTCGTTGCACTTATCTAAACAAAACTAACAACAAAATATAACGACGTATCGCAATAGTCGATACGTTGCATGCTGGTGTGGCTCAGTCGGTAGAGCAATTGATTCGTAATCAATAGGTCGTAGGTTCGATTCCTATCACCAGCACCATACGGCGACTTGCATTGTGGTCGCAAACGAAAAGAACAACAAAAACGTTGTTCTTTTTCTGTTGCTCCTTTTTGCTTCACCGCCTTAAGAACGGGTGCATAGGTATTGTTGAAATAACGTACCAATATGGAAATAACACCCGTCAATGTTTATAGAATCATAGCGTTTCAATTTCGAAATGCAAAAATCATTAAAATCAAATTGAATAAACCTTTTAATATGCTTGCAAGTATTGACAAAATTCATAACACGATATATAATTTACTAAACTGGGTTAAGTAATTTTGCGGAGGCACACAATGGCATCGAAAAAGGACGTTGATATTGTTTTTAACCATCTAATGAAAAATCAATCTTTAGAAATACTAAAACTATTCAATGATACTAACACGGGAATGGGCGCAGTTCTTCGAATACTGAAGAATTCGACTTCGCCAGTTTCTGCAAGAAAAATTAGTGAAATTATGTGTGTTAGTGAGGCACGAATCACCATTTTGCTAAAGAAAATGCAAAATCATGGTTACATTGTAAGAGAAAAGGATAGCGGTGATGCTCGAGTTACCATTGTTCACCTTACAGATAAAGGCGAATTGCAAGCAAATCACCTTCACGATACCTTGTGTGAAAATATCGAAACAATTATCGATGCCATCGGCTTTGAAAAAATCAATCAATATATGCAATTAACTGAAGAAATCAACAACGCGATACATAATAGTTTGTCTTCACCGCCGAAAATCGAATAAAAAATTTACGCAAATACTTAACTCAGTTAAGTAAATTTAAGGAGTAGTATATGAAAAAAGTCTTCAAGTACTGGCTGAATATTTGGTTGTATGTCATCACGTTGATAAGTGGTGTGGTAATTGGTGTTACAGTCGCAAAATGGAGCGATTGGTCTGCGCAAACCAGGATATTTGCATTGGCAACGGCATTGTTGCCTTTACACGTATTGGAAGAATGGCGTTTTCCTGGCGGATTTCACTATATGTACAATGTTATGGCAAAATCTCCAAACCCCGATTGTTACCCGATGAACCAGTTGTCCGATATGTTCACAAACTTTATAGGCATTGTTTTTGGTATAGTAGTGCTTTGTGTAGGTGTTAATTCTATCTTTTTGATAATGCAATTATTTTTATGCATTGCGGAAATTTTTGGACATACCAAAGGCGGTATTTTCTCTTACAAAAAATTTAAACAACATGGCAAAAGAACAATTTATAATCCGGGGCTTTTCACTACACTTTTCGGCTATTTGCCAGTGGCGGTGGCAATCGTCGTTTCTTTTGTGGTCGATATCTTTCCGTTTTGGTGGCAATGGCTTGTTGGTATTGCTTGCGGAATTGTTCTTGGCGCAATTTCATTAAATCTTCCCGAAAAAATCACACAAAATAAAAATTCTCCTTACGCATACGATTGGGGTGACGGATATTTTGAAAAATTCAATTAGCAATAGCGATACGCATATTGTAGTATTTACACAATCTGTATCGAGCCTTTTGTTTGCAAAAATTTGTGTAGGTAGTCGTCAATAGATTGAAAAATGCAACGTTTGGTGATATAATTAACCTATCTACGTGGTTTTTTACCTATTTGTTAGATTAAAAACCGTGTAAAACGGCGTTTTAGAGGCGTAAACTGTTATGAAAAAAATATGTTGTGTAAACGATATGCCCGGTGTGGGCAAAATTGCTTTGTCGGCGATGATGCCAATTCTGTCGGCAAAAGGTATCGACGTTGCTTGCTTGCCAACGGCTTTGGTATCCAACACTCTCGATTTTGGCAAGTTCGATATTCTCGATACAACCGACTACATGTCAAACACTGTCGATATTTGGCACAATCTCGGCTTCAAATTCGATTGTATTTCTACGGGATTTATGGTCAATCCCAAGCAAATCGAAGTTGTCGAACGTTTAATCAACAATCAAGATACAGCCAATTTGCTGGTTGTGGTTGATCCGATAATGGGCGACGACGGTAAATTGTACAACGGAATGACGCAAAACAACGTGCAAATTATGCAAAAACTTAGTGCGTATGCCGATATTTTGATTCCAAACTTTACCGAAGCGTGTTTTTTGACCAATCATTTTTACGATAATAACAATCTTAGTCAAGCCGCTGCGGATAATCTAATTGAAAGTGTGCGACAACTCGGGTGTAAATCTGTTGTTATCACAAGCGCGTGCGTGCATGGCGAAAACTGCGTTATAGGGTACGACCACGTCAAAAACGAAAATTTCAAAATTCCTTTCCAAATGGTAGACGTTCGATTCCCCGGTACGGGCGATATATTTTCCGCCGTGCTGGTTGCCGATATGTTAAACGGCACGTCTTTGTACAGCGCAACCAAACACGCAATGGATACGGTTCGAAATATAATTATAGATAACCTTGATAAACAAGAAAAGTTTTTCGGTGTAGATATCGAGCGTTATGTAAGCGAGGGCAAACTATGAAAATCAAAATTACTTTAGTAGAGCAAAAAGGCACATGTCCTTGTCACAGAGGACATAAAGTGGGCGACACCTTCGACTTCGATACCGAAAGCGGAAAACTTTGTCCGTTGGCAATGCATACGCTTTTTCCAATGATAGATATCTTGCGTTACGGTGGCGAACTAAAAAACAACGTTTTTTGTTGTCCCGACGTAGACACGATAAATGTGTTTAAGATAGAAAAAGTGGATTAACGTTTAAGAAATGAAAAAAATCTACGTTCAAAAAAGAATGTTCATATTAATGAATCTATTCAGTTTGCTTTTTGCTATTATTGGGTTATTTTGTGGTCTTACAGTCGATAAAAGTGCTTTGTATTTATTGTTTGTTTCTTTGGGACTTTCAGTTTTATCATTGCTATTTTTGATAAACAAAATTTGCTATACTAACAAAGAAATCATATTTTCGTTTATGTACAAAAAAACCGTGTGCAAATACGAAGATATAAAAGAAATTTTTCTTTAGTATGATTTATTTGTCGGGACGAAAGTTATCTTCAATTTCGAAAAGCAAACGGACGAAAATTGTTTTGACTATTTGGAATACACTAAAATCCTAAAAAGAGAAAATATCCAAAACTATGTTTACTTTGTTGGCGGTTCCAAAACAGAAATAGCACAGATACTAAAACGTTGTAATTGCCCGATAAAAGGTTTGGATTTCTAAAAACTATTTTGATTGAAATTTTTATGTTTAGTATGGTTCGCGCAACAAATTATGGCGAGTATTCCAATCATCGTTGCACGTCTGCCATCGCATGTTGGTAGACGAAACTGAGTTCTGTTGATACAATATACGCAAAAAAATGTTTTGGAGGCAATATCGTGACATTTGGAGAAATACTTGCAACGTTAAGAAAATCAAAAGGATTATCTCAAGAGCAATTAGCGGAGGAACTTAACGTAGCGCGACAAACCGTTTCTAAGTGGGAACTCGGGCAATCCACACCCGACATGGATTGCTTATCTAAATTAAGCAATTTCTTTGGCGTTTCAACAGACTATTTTATCAAAGGCGAACACCCAACGTGTAACAATTCGTCTGACGCGGAAAAAGCCTGTGCCGAAAACAAACATAATATTGCGTATCAGTGGTGCTTTTATCTGGGATTATCGATGTTTTTAATGTCGATTATGGTAATAACCGTATTGATAATTTGTTCTGCATTAAATCCTATTACCGCTACAATATGCGGAAAGACTTACACAAAATTGCTGGGTTTTCTTTTTGGAACGCACACTTTGTGGTTTTTTGTGGTTCTATGTGTCATTTTGGTAATCGGCATTTTACTTTCGCTATATGGTATCTTAAAAAATATCAAACCGAACAAAAACAGATAATAGTTTATTTTCAAATAAAATCGTCAACATTCCCCAAAGTAACTCAAATTGTTACCGTGCAAAAATTGTCGTTGCAGTGCAACGGCATTTTTTGTTGTGTTATACTGTCTTTAACTTGTGCGGGAGGTACTTTTATGGCTCGAAAAATCGTTGTAACAAGCGGAAAAGGCGGTGTGGGCAAAACAACCCTTTGTGCAAATCTTGGCATTGCTCTTGCTCGTCGTTCCAAGCGTGTGATGTTGCTGGATTTGGATATCGGTCTAAACAATTTGGACGTTGCAATGCACGTGGAAAGTAAAGTGGTGTACGATTTTGTCGACGTTGTGGAGGGTAAATGTCGTCCAATGCAGGCGCTAATTCAGGACGAAACGGAGCCTACGCTGTATACCATGCCCACTTGCCACCTTGCCAAACGCCAAGTAACTGTGGATGCCACTCAAAAGGTGATAACTCGCCTTTCCGACATGTTTGACTACGTTCTTATCGATTGCCCGGCAGGTATCGACGGCGGTTTTCGACGTGCATCCGCCTGTGCTGACGAAGCGATAGTCGTTACTACGCCACATTTGCCTTGCGTACGCGACGCACAAAAAATGATATGTCAACTGGACGACAAAACGGCAACCTACGTGGTTATAAACCGTATGCGTGGCGATTTGGTGCTTAATGGTGAAATGCTTTCCGCATTCGAAATTTTTTCGCTACTGGGCAAAATTCCGCTTGGTATCATTCCGGAAAACGACGACGTAAATTGTAACCTTTCGTTGTATTCCAAACGCCCCGCATTCGATATTCTCGCAAAAAACCTCGATACCGGCTCGGCGGATATGTACGATTGTGAGCAAATCTACCGTGGATTTTGGGGAAAACTCAAGCGTAAGCTCAAACGTAATGTGTAAAAAGAACGTCTTTTGTATATATTTGTACACTTTTTATAACGTTGTTTGATAAAAAACAGTTGTTTTTTGCATCCTGTTTTGGAAGGTAAGCAAAGAACTATTAACGCCCATTTGTCGTAAAAAATCAATAACGTATGCGATTATTTGTGACATTGTGTAATAAAATCGGTAATTTTATATTTGATTTTATCTATAAACATAATCAAGTAGTTAGAATATTTTGCTTAAACAATTATAATTATTTCTCTAAAAAGGAATCAATAATGAAAGATATCTATTCACGTGCGCAACAAATGTTGCTTTCCGACAGATTTAAACACAACAAGGAAGACTTTTTTCGCCAACTTACGCAATTGCTAAATGACTACGTCAACTACGATTGCGTTACCGTCGAAACAATGCAAGGCAAAAACCTAAATATGATTATCACTGTTACACTAAAAGATAATTGATAGTGCATATTATATTTTTTCAAGACAAAACGATATTTACTTTTATAAAATTTCATACATCGTCGGCACTTGGGCTTACTAAAAAATGAATGCTATAATTATTGTAAGGGCGACCATTACACAACGCCACGCCTGTCTGTCATTCTGAGTGAACGTAGTGAGTCGAAGCGCGTAGAGAGGCGAAGTTGTAGACTGAACAGAATCTCGGGCGGTCAATAAAATAATGTCTATCTATCCGCCGTCGGCACTCCGGGTTGTTTCTGGAAATAATTGTTCGATAAAAGCAATAGCATTGTAACAACAATACAATATCAAATGCCAGTTATTCATTGTAGTGCTGAAGCTCGCTTACACCAAAACTTGTAAAAAATCAAGTGTATTATGTCGGCACTTTGACTTAACAATAATAAGTGGTTGAAATAATGGTGTCGGCTGTGGCTCGTTCCCTTCTCAAAAAATTTCCCCATTTGTAATATTCGCCCACATCGGCGCATAGCATATCTCAAACAACGGAGGTACAACAACATGCAAACTAACGTGAACACCGTGGTGTGTGACGCAGAAGAAACCGATTGGCTGGATCTTTCCTACACCGAACGCAAATATGTAAACAACGGCAAACAACACAAAAAAATACCTGCAATCTTCAAAGTGTTAATGGTCGTTGCACTGTGTGTAGCGATTTTTGGTGGTGCGTTGCTAATCGATAATGATTTTTCCGCAGAAGTTTTCACGGCGGCGAAAAAGGCGTATTCGTCAGTTTTGGCGATTTTTGATGCAGATACTCCCACAAACAACGTGATAACATTGCCCGTCAACGTAACTTTGGTAAATAGTGCTGATGGTGTTTCGACTTTTGGCGGTGGTAAGGCAACGTTGTCGTTTACAAGCGGAACGGTTACCGCCGTGGACGAAACTTCCGTTACCATTGCCATCGACGATGATACGTCCATCACTTATTCCGGCCTAACAACCGTGTTCGTGTCCCTTGGCGAAACCGTCCAACAAAACACGTTAATAGGCAAGTATAACGGTACGTTTTCTACCGTGATTGCCGAAAGCGGAACGGTAGTAACGCAGGTCGTTGCAAGCGACACTCAACTTTCGTGGCAGGCATAAAATTTAAGATAAATCCCAGTTTTTGGCTGTTTTTAGCAATATCGCTGTACCTAAAACGCGGATTTTTTGCCCTGACATATACACTGGCTGTGGTGTTGCATGAGTGCGCTCACTACGTTGTGGCACGTCGATTGTTCTATCGTTGCCGAGAAATACAAATCAGCATTTTCGGTGCAGTTTTGTACGGTGATTTCGATAGCGTTACAGCAATCGACCGCATCAAAATTGCCCTTGCAGGACCGCTTGTCAATCTCGTTTTGTGCGTTGTATGTTTTGCAATTTGGTGGATTTTCCCGGAAAGTTACCCCATAACAAACGACTTTTTTCAAGCAAATATAAGTATGGCGTGTGTAAACTTATTGCCATTTTACCCGTTGGACGGCGGTCGTGTTGTAACTGGTGTGCTGCAACGCAAACGTGATGTTGATGGCACCCATACAGTCAAAAAAGTAACGGTGATATTTTCGCTGTTACTTTTTGCGTTGTTCGTCGTGTCGCTTTTTACTCGCCACAATTTGTTCAATTTGGGATTGTTCTCGCTGTTTCTGTTTAGCGGTGCTTTTTCCAAGCCAAATGGCGAAACGTACGTAAAAAGCGCATACGTATTCGCAAAAAATCACTTTCTTCGTTGCGGAATGGAAAAGAAAACACTTGTATTCAACCAAAATAATACCCTTGCCGACGTAGCCAAACGTGTTGTCGGCAATTACCTTTACGCTTTGGAGATTGTCAACGACGATATGCAAGTTGTGGCAACCTTTTCCGTATACGCCCTTGAAAAACTCCTTACCACCCACCCCCTAACCACTCAGCTTAAAGATGTAAAACGTAGGTAACGAAAGCCACTTTGTGATATAATCCATCAGCCACTATTAAGATTTTCATGCTGTTGAATAAAAAATATTATGTGTGTTGTATCAAATTGTAAAAACACTCATCATAAACGAAAAACGAAAGTGTATTTGGGTCACTTTCGTTTTTTAATATTGTTGAGTGTCTATAATTATAAATTAAATAGCTATAATTTTACTACAATTTTCGTATAAAACTCAACCATAACTTTTTGTAAATTGAATAGATACAGTTTTATATAAAAACTTAAGTGCTTCGTAACTAATCATTTTTTTGTCGAAAAAACTCAAAGAATTTTTAAAAAGGGTATTGACAAACGATTTTGCGTAATGTAAAATTAGATTATCAAAAATAAAACGTTTCATTTTTTATCATTTGTGTCTTTTGAGGAGAGAAATGAGTAAGGCAACAATCAAAGACGTAGCGCGAGTGACCGGTTTATCTCTTGGAACAATATCCAAGTATATGAATGGTGGTGCAGTTAAAAGCGTCAATCAAGCAAAAATCGAATCGGCTGTCTGTCAGTTGGGTTACAGTGTTGACGAATATGCCCGCGGTCTAATCACAAATAAAACTAAAACCGTTGGATTGTTAATTCCGGAGTTTAGCAACCTGTTTTACGCTCAAATTGCGTCCGGTATCGAACACGAACTCACCAAATCGGGCTATGCAGTTGCCGCTTGTGAAAGTTTCTACGACAAATCCAAGGAAGAACAAAGTATCAAGTGGTTAGTATCACGTCGTATGGATGCTCTCATAATCATCCCCTGCGGTAGGGTGGCTACCGACTACGCCTATCTAAAAAATATTTCCGTACCTATTATTTTTGTAGACCAGTACATCCCCGACCTTAACTACGAGTTTTGCGTTGTAAACAACCGTGAAATTTGTTGTGAAGCAATAGGTTACTTGTTGGATAGCGGTCACGTCAACATTGCAATGGCTGCCGCCGAAAAAGGTTTGTATACTTCCGACGAACGTGTAAAGGGCTATTTCGATGCTTATGCACAGCGTGGACTTACCCCCAACGAGCAGTTACTAATACGCATTGGCGAAAATGTAGACGATGCATATCGTGCAATTAAAAAGTTTTTAATGCAGGATAGTTGCACGGCATTGTTTGCCTCCAACTTTCCCAACACGGTGGGTAGTATCTTTGCCATAAACGAACTTAAAGTTTCTATCCCCGATAAACTATCGTTTGTGGGATTTGACGATATGATGTTTACCCGTATTTTCTATCCCAAACTTACCATTATCGACCAACCCATTGCAGAAATTGCTCGCTGTGTAACAACGCGTATGTTCCAACTTATGGCAGAAACGGAATATCACTACCAATTCAACGAGTTAAAATGCAGTTTCAAAGTTAATAACTCTACCGCAAAAAGGTAGTAGTGTTATTGCAAATATATAAATTCATATCACAACCGTTTTTTGTGATGTTAAATCTGCTAAATGATGTTTAACGTCGCATTAACAATAGTGTCCATCAAAGTAAAAATTAGTACCGATGTTATGCATTTTGTGTCAATCCAAATCAAACAGATTATGTATTGATAGTGTTAGCACAAAAACGAACCCTCTATCAAATGATTTTTTTGCTGGGGGGGGGTAGAAAGTTCTACTCCAATCACAAAATAGTTTTTAATAATCATTTGTAGGTTTTAGCATATCGTCGGTTTTATTTTTATTTCTAAAAATGAAACGTTTCATTTTTAGAAAATCGACATTGTATAACTCAAAAGTGTATTTCGCTTTTGTATAAAATTGATGAAATTTTTTTAGTCGGTAGTGCAACACTACGTGACAAAGGAGTAACAAAAAATGAAAAAATTCAAAATTGTAGCACTTGTTCTTTGCGCCCTTTTGGTACTCACGGCGTTGTGTGCCTGCACGCCACCTGAAAACGAAACAGAGTGGGTGGAAGAAGGCGCAACAAAAATTCGTATTTATGCACGTGAATTTGAGTCTTGGGCAAAAAAACACCTGAAAAAATTGGTTAACGACTTCAACTCGGATTTGACGGACGGTATTCAAGTAGAAGTCAACTTCTACACGCAAGATACCTATGCCGACGCTCTTACCGTTGCTCGTGAAAACGGCAAAGCGCCCGATTTGTATATGACGACATACGGCGAATTGTACACAAACATCAACAACAAGTATTGTGCTTCATTAAACGACTATCTTAGCGACGAAGCGGTAGACGATATGTTGGATACCTGCAAAGAATTGGTAACTTACAACGACAACATCTACGCTTATCCGTGGAACTTGGAACCGGGTAGTATTTTGTTCTATCGCAAGGACGTTTTGCAAAATGCCGGCGTAACAAAAGTGCCTACTTCTTGGGACGAATTGTACGATGCTTGCGCAAAAATCAAAACAAAGCTCAATCGTGGTCAGTACTGTATCGGTATGCCTTTGGGTAGTGGCGAACTAACGTGGGTTACTTACGGATTGCAACAAAACACTACCGGCGGACTTACCTTGGATGAAAGTTGGACACAAAGTCGTTTGGATAATCAAGGCTTTAAAGATATTGCCGAAATGTTCTACAATCTTTACAGTAAAGACTATGCTCCAACGTCTGCACTTACAGCCGAAGGCTATACCTACATTGTAGATGCTCTTTGCGAAGAAACTCCCAAACTTGCAATGACTTTTAGCGGAAGTTGGGGCATTGCAGAAATCTTCAACTATACCGAAAAGGATATGGACATTGTCAATAAAATTGGCGTTAGCGTTATCCCCACTAAAACAGGCGATCAATCAGGTTGCACAAGTGCAAACGGCGGATGGTGCTATTGCATATCTCAACAATCCAAAAACAAAGATAAGGCTGCAAAATTCCTAAATTGGATGTTTACAGAAAGTGCCGAAAGAACTGCACAATACTTTATTGAGGCATATAACTCAAAAGCAGCGACATCCAAATCGGTTGTAAACTACCTTGCAACTTGTACAACGGACGTTCCTCAAGAGTGGATTGACGTTGTAAATGCAGTGGCAGAAAAGGGTATTCCCGAAGCAACCTTCCCATGGGACGTTGCTCAAGAAACTGGTAAATTGTTCGAAACAATGCAAATCAACTGCAAAACTTCTTCATTCGAGGCACTGTTTACCAAAGCCCTAAACGAAGCACAAACAAACATCCGCACGATAATGTCACGTGCAAACTATCCCAAAAATCCCAAATATAACTACGGTGACTAAATGAAAACTAACGATTCTACTCAAACAAAAACGAATAAATTTCGTTTTAGATATGCCAAAAGCGGTTACGCAATGATTGCTCCGGCGTGTATTTTGTTGTTTGTGTTTGCCTATATCCCGCTGATAATGGCTATCATACGTTCTTTTCAGGACTATGCCACGGGCGAGTTTGTAGGTTTTGATAACTACGACTACATCCTAAAAACGCCCACCTTTACCAAGGCATTTGGTAACATAGTTTTGTTTACAGCAATAATCGTGGTCGCGCAAATGGTTTTAAGTTTCTTTTTTGCATACGTGCTAAAAAGCATAAATGTAAAAGTTGCAAATGCGGTTAAGATTCTTATTTATGTACCATGCTTGCTGTCGGGCGTTGTGGCTTCCATTATGTTTATGTTTATTCTAAACTATGGTGGTGGTCTTGTCACATCTATTCTTATTGGATTAGATATTGACCCAATTGCATTTACTACACAGGGATATTGGCCAATTGTGGCGGTATTATTTCCAACGTTTTGGTTGGGCTTTGGCTATAATACTCTCGTTATGTATGCAGGACTACTTAATGTACCCAAACACTACTATGAAGCCGCTGATATTGACGGTGCAAATTTCTGGCACAAACTTAGATATGTTACCTTGCCTTATATGAAGAACATCATCATCCTCGCTTTGGTAAACCTTATCACAGGTACGTTGCAAATGATGGACGTTCCCTATATGATAACCAACGGCGGACCATTAGATATGACAATGACTCCCTCGTTGTACTTGTTTAACTCGTTCCGTGACGTAAGTAGACCGCAAAACGTAACCATTGCAGGCGCATTGTTGATTATGATAATTATCGTCACAATCAACGTTGTCGCTTTCAAAGTGATTCGTTCGGACAAAATGGAGGACTGACGTATGCAAAAAATTTCAAATAAACGCAAAAAACAAATCAGTCGTATTATTTTGACTGTGATAGCAATATTTGTTGCAGCGTTAGTCATCTTTCCTATAGTGTGGATTATTCCTGCTGCATTCAAAGGTAAAAGCGAATTATTTTCCATTCCAAACAGTTTTTTACCCAAAAAGTTTACTTGGAGCAACTTCGAAAAGGTATTCACTGCCGACCTTAACGGCACAACCTTTGTCAAGTCGATGTTTGTAACGTTGCTTGTAGCGGTACTATCTACCGTATGCTCTCTGTTTGTAAACATGCTTTGCGGTTACGCAATGGCACGAATCGACTTCCGCTTCAAAAAGTTTTTGTGGCCGTTGTTGTTATTCCCGATGTTCATACCGGGCATCACAATAATGCTCACGTCCATTCGAGTGGTAAACGCACTAAAAATGGTAGATACAATCTTTGTATTGTTCGTGCCGGGTATGGCAAATGCCTATCAAATATTCTTTTTCCGTCAGTTCTATTTAAATATTCCAAAAAATATCGAAGAAGCGGCGGAAATCGACGGCTACGGCAAGTTGGGTATCTTTTTCAAAATCTATATGCCTATGTCCGTAACGCCAATGGTAATTAACGGTGTGGGTATATTTATGGGCGCATGGAACAGTTTTGTTTGGCCTGCACTTACCGTGTCGGAAAACAAAGGCTTAACCCAAATTATGCAAATCATTCGCACACTAAACGTTTCTTATTCCGGCGACTACGGTGTTGTTATTGCAGCAACACTTGTATCGTTGATTGTCCCCATCGGTTTGTTTGCAATTTTCCAAAAGAGAATTGTCGAAGGAATTGCCTTAACCGGCGGTAAATAAAAAGGAGAAAACTATATATGTTAAACGATTTATACAAAAAACACGGCGTAATAACACGTATGATTTCTGCGGAAAATCCTACAGGTCAAAAAGGCAAAGCATGCCTTGCTAAACCGGATCCTACTAATCCTGATTTGTATTGGAGCAAAAACTCCCTTGGTGAGGATTGCAAGGTAAATCCGTTTATTCGTGTTGCACCAAAAACCACAGTTACTCTTGCAGATTGGTCGGGTAGTGGTGTGATTAGACAATTCTTTATCGCGTCGGACAGAAAAAACTTTTCTGAACTAATTGTACGTATGTACTGGGACGGCGAAACAACCCCGTCCGTTGATTGCCCCGTAGGTGCATTTTTCTGTATGGGACATGACGATAATCCCCATAACGTGTATTCTTTACCGGTTGTGGTAGCGCCGTACAAAGGTTGCAACTGCTATTGGTCGATGCCTTTTAAAAAAGGCTTTCGTATCGAATTGGAAAACACCGCCGATAACTACACGGAAATTTTGGCATACAAAGTGTTGTTCCATGAACAACCCGTCGAAGACGACGTTACCTATTTCCACGCAACATACAATCACTCGCTAACCAACGAAGACAATCACTCTCACGTTATTTTGAACGACGTTCACGGTTGTGGTGTGTATGTTGGAACATATCTCGCATGGAAAAGCAACAGTCCGCGTTGGTGGGGCGAAGGTGAAGTAAAGTTCTATCTTGACGGTGATACCAACAAGCCTACCATTTGTGACAACGG
Source organism: uncultured Oscillospiraceae bacterium (assembly GCA_964404625.1). Lineage (GTDB taxonomy): Bacteria > Bacillota > Clostridia > Christensenellales > CAG-314 > Fimimonas. Next base: position 17,278 of record CAYOKR010000021.1, read on the forward strand.
CACCGAAGACTATTTCGGCGGAGCGTGGAACTTTGGCGGTTACGGTATTGTGGAAGGTTCTACCGAACAGGAATTTAATTCCGCTTTCCTTGGATTGCCTCTTGTCGATGTAAGTCAATATCCCAAAAAATTTAGCATGTATCGTTTCCATATCGAAGATTGCATCGGCTTTGAAAGTGACATCAAAGTCACCGTCGATACTATAGGTTGGAGAGAAGATTTCTCAAAATATCAATATAACAGCGAAGAAATTGATAGCGTTGCATTTTGGTATCTAAAACATCAATAAACACAAAAAATCAATACGTATTGCATTTTTAGTGTTTGTGCAACGATTTATTTACCTGTTTCGAGTCGATAAATTCGTAAATTTGCCAAAACAAAACGTTTATATAGGAGTTAATTATGAGTATTAAAATTGGTATCCGTCCCATTATCGACGGACGTGGCAAAGTTAGAGCCACCTTGGAAGAAAAAACACACAATATGGCGCTTTCCGCCAAAGAGTTGATTGAAAACAACGTATTTTGTTTGGACGGTACACCCGTTGAATGTATCATCGGTAGCACGTCCATCAGTTGCCGTGCGGAAGCGGCAAAGGTCGACGAAGAACTTGCTCGTGCAGGAGTCGTTGCAACGCTAAGCGTAACCCCGATATTCAGTTATGGTACGGAGACTTTGGACTTCGACGCACATACAATCAAAGCAGTTTGGGGATTTAACGGTACTGAACGTCCCGGTGCAGTGTACCTTGCCTGTGCAATGGCTGCCTATGCCGAATATGGTTTGCCTGTATTTTCAATCTATGGTCAAAAGGTGCAAAAAATGGACGACAATTCCATTCCCGACGACGTAAAGACCAAGTTGTTGGCATTTGCTCGTTGTGCTGTTGCCGTTGGCGAAATGCGTGGTAAAAGTTATTTATCCATCGGCGGAGTTTCTATGGGTATCGCAGGAAGTTTCCTCGATCCCATTGTGCTTGCCGACTATTTCGGTATGCACGCCGAGTGGATTGATATGAGTGAAGTTCAACGCAGAATTACCAAAGGAATTTACGACCACGACGAGTACGAAGTTGCTACAAAATGGGTACAAAAGTATATCAAGCAAGGCAAAGAGTACTACAACGACGAACAAACACGTCATAGCGACGAACAATACGCAAAGGATTGGGAAATCAGTCTCAAAATGGCATTGATTTTCAAAGATTTGCTACATGGTAATCCAAAACTTGCCGAAATGGGCTATCGCGAAGAAAGTTTCGGTCGCAATGCAATCGTTGGTGGCTTCCAAGGTCAACGTCAATGGACGGACTATATGCCCAATGCAGATTTTGCCGAAAGTATTCTCAACAGTTCTTTTGATTGGAACGGCACGCGTGCGCCTATTCCTTTCGCTACGGAAAACGATACGTTAAACGGTCTTTCTATGATGTTGCAAACTTTGCTCACCAACCAAGCAAGTGTGTTTGCCGATGTTCGCACGTATTGGAGTCCCGAGTCTGTTGCCGAAATGGGCGAAAAACTTAGTGGACTTGCTTCTAACGGTATCATTCACTTAAACAATAGCGGTGCTGCCGCTTTGGATGGTGCAGGTCTAATGACGGAAAACGGAAAACCTTGTATGAAGCCATGGTGGAAGGTTACTCAAGCGGAAATTGACAAAACTTTGCAAGCAACCGAGTGGCCACCAGCCAACCTGGAATACTTCCGTGGCGGTGGATTTAGTTCTCACTATGTAACTCGTGCACAAATGCCTGCAACAATGATACGTCTCAATCGTATCAAAGGCTTGGGCGTAGTGTTGCAAATTGCCGAAGGTTACACCGTTCAACTTGACGAAAGCCTTGTTCAAAAAATAGAAAAACGTACCGATCCGGCATGGCCTTCTACCTTCTTTGCGCCCATTCTTACAGGTACGGGTGCATTTACAAGCGTATACGACGTCATGGCAAAGTGGGGCGCAAATCACTCTTGCTTAACTTACGGACATATCGGTGCAGACCTTATCACTCTTGCAAGTATGTTGCGTATTCCCGTTTGTATGCATAACGTTTCTGCGGATAGAATTTTCCGTCCGCACATGTGGGATGCTTTCGGTGCAGACGATCCGACAGGTGCCGATTTTAGAGCGTGCGCTAACCTTGGACCACTATACAAATAGTTGTATATAGATACGATAATCAAAATATTAGAGGAAACAATAAATGAAAAAAGCAACAATATCTCCATCAATGATGTGTGCTGATTTGCTCGATTTGGCAAGTTACGTCCGTCAACTGGACGATTGCCACACAGAGTATTTTCACATCGACGTTATGGACGGGCATTTTGTACCCAATCTAATGCTTAACAATGCGTTTTCTTGTGCTTTAAGGCGCATTAGCAATACGCCAATGGATTTTCACTTTATGGTGGAGCGTCCCGAACAAATGTTGTCTTGGTTTGATATTCGCCCAGGTGACATTGTAAGTATTCACTACGAAAGTACCGCACATCTCAACAAATGTTTGCAGTATGTTCGCCAATGCGGAGCGCAAGCGTTTGTAGCAATCAATCCTGCAACTTCGGTTAGCGTTTTGGATGCAGTTATCGACGATATCGACGGTGTAGTTGTAATGACGGTAAATCCCGGTTTTGCAGGACAAAAACTTGTCGATAGCGCACTAAAAAAGATTGGCACAGTACGCAAGTGGTTGGATGATAACGGAAAACAAAACTATTCCATTCAAGTGGATGGCAACGTCAGTTACGAAAACGCCACAAAAATGCGCGCAATGGGTGCAGATATTTTCGTGGCAGGCACAAGTAGTGTGTTCCGCAAGGAGATTACAATTGCGCAGGGTATGGATGCACTTCGTCAAGCAATTTTACGTGGAGAACAACAATGAACAAAATTTTTGTTTTAGGTAGCATTAATGTTGATTACCGTATGTCTGTCGACCGTATGCCCACAGTAGGAGAGTCGAAACTTGGCTATGGATTTGGCGTAGGTCAAGGCGGTAAAGGTGCTAATCAAGCGGTTGCTTGCAAACGTCTCGGTTGCGATAACGTCTATTTTATGGGTTGCGTCGGTAACGACGACAACGGCAACTTTCTCAAAAAAACAGTGGACAACTACGGCGTGGATGTTTCGGCAGTAGAAACAACCGACAACGTTGTAAGCGGCGCATGTCTAATTATTCTCGACGACAGTCAACAAGATAACTACTTGGTGGTAGATAAGGGGGCAAATATGCACGTCTCCGCCAAAAATGTAAAAGAATTTTTGTTAACTAATGCTACAAAAGGTGATGTTTTTATCACCCAGTTGGAAACCAACTTGGACGCTGTACAAATAGGATTACAAACGGCAAAACAAATGGGTATGTATACCATTTTGAACCCTGCGCCAATGTGTGATTTCGACAAACAAATACTAAACTACGTCGATTTGCTCGTTCCTAACCAAACGGAATTGCAACTTCTTGCAAACACTCAAGATGTTGCAACGGCATACAAATTGCTTAGCGGTTACGGTGTTTCGTTACTTGTTACCCTTGGCGAAAAGGGTAGTGTGTATGTCGATAGTACTCAAACATACGTTTGTCCTGCAGTAAAAACCACTGTAGTGGATACAACTTCCGCAGGCGATACGTTTATCGGTGCAATCGCACTAAAAAAGGCTTGCGGAGTAAGGATTTGCGACGCAATGTCATTTGCGTCTCAATGCTCGGCGATAACAATATCGCGAAAGGGCGCAGGCGAATCCATTCCTAACGTGACGGAAGTCAACAAAATACTAAATCAAGGGGGAAAACAATGTTAAACAAAATCAAAATCGCCCTAATTTGCGTTTTGGTGTGTAGCGTTGCTTTGTGTGTTGTTGTAAATTGCAACATAAATGCTAATGCCGAAACTACTGCCGACAAATGCGGTTACACCGTGGGCGACAATTTGCTATACGACTCTGGATTTGAAATCGAAGGCACAACAGGTTTTACCGATGCTCGCGAAGTCTCGTCTAAGTGGAAAACCGCTTCTTTGGCAGGCACAGATTCTTCCTACTGGGGTTACAAAAATTCCAAATGCAATGCTTACCTAATTTGTAGTGCAAATGGGTTGTTGGACGGCGAAAATCCAGTGGTTTATCAAGACGTTACTGTAGAAAAAGATGCATACTACGTAATTTCTTTCTACGCTCGTGCGTTTGGCGGGGTGCAAGATATGTCCAGCCTTGTTGTAGGCGTTCGCGATCCCAACGGTAACGATCCTTGGACAAACGTTCAACAATACACGGTGGATTCTCTTGGTGATCCGTGGGAATATCGTCACGTTGTTATTTATTCCGGTACTTATCAAACGTTGCGTATCTGCTTGTTTACTACAAGTATGGTGTACGATGGAACGTTAACAGGTTATCACCTCGACGACGTGGAAATGTATCGTGTAGATACTCCAACGGAAGTTTTGGTAGAGTATCCAACGTTATGCGCCGGTCAAATGTCTAAATTAACCATAAAGGCAAAATTTGCGCAAGGTACCGATTTTGTAACTATCGATACAAATAACTATGTTACAACAACCGTCACCGCTGATAACGACAACGTTTCCATCGATTCGCAAGGACGAGTTTTCCCCAAACAATCGGGTTTAGTAAATCTATCTACAACAGTTCGTATTTTCGGTGAAACGTTTCAAATTGACGGTCAACAAGTCGCTGTTGCATCGTCTTCGCAAGAAGTAACCATTCAGGATGTAATTGTCAGCACGGACAATATCAACTTTTCCGACCTTTCTGCAATCAATGCCTCGGTGTATCTTTCCGACGGCACAATCGCTCCTTACGACAGTTACACGATAACGTACACGTCTACCGACCCGAAAGTAGTGTGCATACGTACTTTTAACGGAGTTAGTTACGCTACTGCAACCGGTAACGGAAATGCCCATATCGTTGCTCACGTAACGTCCAACTACGGCGATGCTATCGGCACTATGTCGGTAAGTGTTTCTACGGAAAATTACCTTGTGGACCCTGGGTTCGAAGCACAATACGACTATCATTTCTGGAAGACGGAAGGTCTTGCAGGTTGTAACGTCGACGACGGCAAAACAAACGTGTATATGCACGGCGGAATTGCCAATTTTTGGATTATGGCTCCCGTTTGGTGGGATGCCAGCGTAAAACCCGATTCCTACGCACGTATTTCGCAAGTGGTAACTCTCGAATCAGGTAAGTACGCGCTTAGCGCATATATGCGCAGATACAATGCCACAGGTGTGGACGGAATGCTTTCCGGCCAGGGCGGTATCGTAACAATCGGTGCAATCAAACTTGACGCAAATATGAACGAAACAGACGTGGTGTATTCACGTGAGTTCGACACATCCTACGGTACAGGTAGCGACTACGGTAAAATATCCACCGTTTTCGATGTTGCCGAGCAGGGTAACTATTTGGTGTTCTTTCGTGTGGACGGCGATGCGAACTATGGTTTAGGTATGCAGGTGGACGATATGTCTTTAACCAAGGCAAAGTATCCCGACAAAATTACCGCAAGTATCTATACCGAATCTAACGCTTTGGCTATCGACGATATTTGCAAAATCACCGTTACTGCACACTATGCCGACGGTTCTACGGAAGTGTTAACGGAAGACGTACGCTATTTCTTCGACGACTACTACGTAGCATGTCAATCGGCAGGTTTCGTTGTGGCAAAAAGTGGCGGAACAACAACTATGAAAATTGTCGCAAGCGTACTCGACAAACAATACGAAACTTCGTTGGTAATCAACGTTGCAGGTGGTACTGTAACGCCCAATAACAATTCCGCGTGGTATTGGTGGGTAATCGGTGGCATTGTACTTGTTGCGGTAGCGGTTGCCGTTGTGTTGATTGTCCGTCGCAAAACAAAGGAGCGCAAGTAAATATGACAGCAAAAAGAATAATTAGTTTTGTACTATGTGTTTTGATTATCGGTGCAACAATGATATTTAGCGCATGTTCACTCTTCGGTGGCAAATACTACGACGATAGCAAAAATCGTGTTGTAAGTAAGCTTAATATAGGCGAATTTGACACTTTAACGTTAGCAAATCAATCGGACGGTAGTTACATTTTAGAAAACGACAAGGTTCGTATGGTGATTAACGCCAACGGTTCCATTCGTGAATATGCCAACAAACAGGCAAATATCTACTTCGTAAAGGATGCCTACAACGCAACGCCCGTTCGTTTTGACAGACGTGAAGAATATACCATTTCCAACTACGATACCGTTGTTTGCGAAGTAGTCGAAAACAACTTGTCCAACAAAAAATTGCAATTTACCTATAAGTTTGACTATATCACAATCGTTACGTCCGTAGCGCTTGCATCTCAGGCAGACGAAGCGGTGTTTAACGTTGCTTTGTATGGCAACAAGTATAGCGATACCGTTGTAGACGTCGAATATCCCATTTTTGAAGGTATCGACACTCTCAACAAACAAGAAACCGACTACTTTGTAGCACCCTATGCAACAGGATATCTGTTTAGCGACCCAATCAAGTACTTTAACGAAGGTAAGGAAGGTATCGGCAAAACGCAAGGTTTGTATCCGTCCGGTTGGTACTACACAATGCAGTTTGCCTCCTACTATTCAAAGGGACTTGGTGGTTTCTATTGGATGACAAAAGACCCCGGTGACGGACTAAAAAGTTTCTCTTTTATCGGTGATGACGGTAAACTTCGTATGAGCGTTTATCATTATCTCGACGATATGAAGGACGGCGATACAATTTTCGACTACGATACGGTTGTTGCCAACATGAACGACGGTAGTTGGTACGAGGCAGTCGAGCGTTATAAGTCTTGGGCTACCACGCAGGACTACATTCCCGACAAGTTGGAAAACCGCACCGATATCGACAAAAAGTTGTACGAAGATACCACTTTAACCTACTTCGGTTATCGTGCGGATGCTGCTTCAACTTGGAAAGATATGGTTGCAATTTACGATATGATTGCTTCACGTATCGACAATAACATTCTCAACTTGTCTATTTATAACACCAAAAAGTACTACGACCTTGTTCGTGAATATGGTCACAGTTACATTTGCTTTGAGTTTAACAGTATCAGTGACGATACAAAGTATGCGTCCAACAAGATGATAAACGTACAATACGTCGAACAGGCATTCCCCGTTAACACTGTTCCGTTCTATTATCAGTGTCCCTACAACGACGAGTGGTTGGCATCACGCATTATCGCCGACGAAAACTACTTGGCACAATTTAATGCGGACGGTTTCTACTACGACGTTGCGTTTACGGCGGTACATCCGTTGCAATGCTATAACGAGTCTCACGACCATGGTTCGTTAACAAATATGTTGCCGTATTTCTACAAGCAGTTGTCCAACTCCGATAAACAAGCATACGAAGCAGGTGTTTATAGCGTAGGCGTCGAAATGATTACCGACAGAGTAATTCAATACATCGACTTCTACCAAGCACGTGCCAATGCCGGATTGCTCGGTTGGATGGAAAGCGACCAAATACGTGATTTGTTGGAAAACGGTTGTGCAGTAAAAATTCCATTGTTCGACTATGCTTTCCACGAATACGGCGCAGTTCGTTGCGACGGTTATTTGGTTCCTATTGACGAACTTGGTCAATCTTACTACTACATCGCAGCATACACCGCACTTAACGGCGGTATCCCCGAGTTTAATCTTGAGTACTATGCCGACGAAGATATTCCTTCCGCAGCATTGATTAATATCAAAATGGTGGATTATATCAATACTCTTGGTAAAGTTCGTACAGGATTTGGCAAGGACTACCTTGTGTATGGTCAAATGG
>CAYOKR010000022.1:0-24975 GCA_964404625.1 uncultured Oscillospiraceae bacterium
GCTGCGATATCCGCCGAAAATCCTTGGTATTTTTCCAGTTTTACCATATCCATACCAACGGATTTGATAATCTTTTTGCCACCCATTGCCGTACCTAATGCCATCACCAACGAACAAACAATCATAAGCCATACGGGAATGGAAATTTCCGACGGTAACGACTGACCGTTGGACATGTACACACACAGCAAAATTACGCCCATAAACTTTTGACCGTCTTGCGCGCCGTGCATAAACGCCATAGATGCTGCGCCCGCTATTTGCGCGCCTTTAAAAAACGGTTGCGTTTTGGGACGATTGGCATTGCGGAAAAGCACTGTTACCAATTTGCAAGTTAGCCAACCCAAGCCGAACCCCAGCACTACGGAAATACCAATGCCGTAGATAACTTTTATCCACTCGGCACCGTTTACGCCTGCCAAACTATTGTGCAATGCTATCGCACTGCCCGTTAGTCCTGCAATAAGTGCGTGACTTTCGCTTGTGGGTATACCAAACGCCCATGCTATAACCGCCCAAAGCACAATGGCAAACAATGCCGCGCTAAGTGCGATAATCGCTTCGTGCGAGTTGTTGCCAAAATCTACCATTTTGGTGATTGTTTCCGCAACGGTTGCGTTAATCATGGTCATTACGAAAACGCCCAAAAAGTTGAATACCGCCGCCATCAATATTGCCAATCGCGGAGACATACATCTTGTTGTTACGCAGGTTGCGATAGCGTTTGGAGCATCTGTCCAACCGTTTACCAATATTACGCCAAAAGTTAGCGCAACAGCAATAAACAACAGCGGATTTGCCGTCATTTGATTCCAAAAACTCAAAAAATCCATAGTTTTTTACCAAATTATACTGCAAAATTCATTGCAGAAATCCATAAGGAGAAGTGTGTGTTTCTCGTTGTTTGTGCGCAATACAACATATCGCATTGCAAAACGCACAACAAAAGTATCCGTTAAACGGCAAAATTTGTCAAGTCATTACGCCGATTTTGTTAAAGCAAATACGCGTTATGCAACGTAACGCAACAAACAAGACGATAAACATTACATATTTGCAAGTTTTTTGATATACGTTATTGATATTTCTTACAAAGCCTCTCAACAGGCAATTTGTATCACTTCGATTAGAAATGTATTTAGAGCATGCAAAATCCTTGTATAGTCATTGTAAAAGCAATGCCGGTTTTGCCCCAAAATAAGACTTTACTGTATGTAAAATCATTGTAAAACGCCAAAAACGTGGTATAATATTTATTACGATATAAACGAAAAATGCAAATGTAATTTTGGTGCATTTTTTTTAGTTTACATAACGCAATAAGCAAGAGGAAAAAAATATGTTGTGGATAACACTTGCATTGTTGGGCGCATTGGCAACGTCGCTTACAACAATTTTGGCAAAGATAGGAATAAGAAACGTTAAATCCAATTTTGCAACGGCATTTAGAACACTTGTCGTTATCGTTTGCTGTGTAGTTATGTGTCTTGTTACGGGCAGTTTATCGCAAATAAACTTGCTAACTCCACAAAACTGGATTTTTTTGGTGCTTTCCGGCGTGGCTACGGGATGTTCGTGGCTGTGTTACTACAAAGCGCTTAAACTGGGCGACATCAACAAAATTGCACCGATAGATAAATCGAGTTTCGTTTTGACGTCGATACTGTTTTTAATATTTTTCTTTGACGACACCACTAATGGCGGCGACGTGCTTACCATTTGTATGTTGACATTGTCTATAGTGCTGATGTTGACGGGGACAATACTAATGATTGACAAAAAAGACGGAAATCAAACAAAATCGCAATCGTGGTTAGTGTACGCAATTTTATCGGCGGTTTTTGCCAGCGTCGTTGCGTTGTTTGTTAAACTGGGACTAAACGGAATCCCATCCAACCTTGGCACGCTTTTGCGCACAATAGTAGTTTTTGTATTTGCAACGGCAATTACTCTTGGCAAAGGCGAACACAAACAAATTGCCGAGATACAAGGCAAAAGTTGGATATTTTTAACACTATCGGGTGTAGCAACCGGATGCGCGTGGTTGTGCGAATACTACGCACTTAACACCGACGGAGTAAATCCCATTGCAGTAAACGCCATAGGAAAATTATCGATATTGCTAACAATGTTGTTCTCATTTGTGATACTAAAAGAGAAATTTACAAAAAAATCCGTATTGGGTTTAACTTTGCTCTCGTTGGGAATAGTTTTGATAGTTATATTCAGTTTGTGACAAAAAAAATATGTAACAAACTACGTTTGTACTCGATTTCTCGACATTTTGTTTGGTTACAATTTGTTTATTGAAATTCCTGCAAGGGTTATTACTTTATACAAGGTATTTTTTTACTGAAACATCTTTACAAAATTATCATTTCGTCTCAAAAACAAATGCTTATGCACTTCAAGTACGTAAAAGGATGAAATTATTGTTCTTTACAAACAAAATAATATTCTTGTATTCTAAATTGCTTTAAGGTTACTTAAAGAGAAAAAATATATAATACAACAACCATATAAGAACACAATAGAGCGTCAATAATAAATTTACTAAAAAACGACAAACGAACGAGAACAAACTAATTATTGCTATCTAAAAGGAGAAGGTAAATGAAAACAAAAATTTTGGTATGCGTGGCAATCATGCTGATTGTTATCACCTGTTTTTTGGTTGCTTGCAACGACTACACCAATCCGGACTATCTTGGCGGTGGAGGTAAAGGCGACGTTGCGGAAAAATCCGACGAAACGGAAAAGGACATTGTAGACAACGTAGACAAAGATTTTGACGATTTGCAATCCAACACAGACGTAACCGGTGCAACCACGTTGGAAGCAGGCGATACGCTTGTTGAGATAAAAAAGAGTGGTAGTTACGTTTTGACCGGTAACTACACTGCAGGTGTATCTATCAAAAAGGAATTGGACGTTCATTTGTTTTTGAATAATGCAAACGTTTCCAGTACAAACGACGTTGCATTGTCTACCGGCAAATCTACAACTTTAACAATCACGGCGATAAACGGAACTTCCAATACCGTTAACACTACTGCCAACGACGAAAACGCATTGCACGTAAAAGGCTCGTTAGCAATAAACGGTACAGGCAAACTTTCCGTTACGTCCGCAACAAAACACGCTATCAAAGTTAGCGGAGCACTTGTTATTGTTGACGCGCAAGTAGTTGCCACTGCGGAAAAACACGCCGTAGCGTGCGGTTCGCTTAACGCAAGCAACGCCACGATTACCGTTACTGCAAACAAAGACGGAATCAATGCCGATTGCGATTTTGACAACAGCAACAACAAAACGGACTACGAATTTACCACCGAACAAGGTTACGTTAGTTTGCAAAACTGCACTTTTACTGCCAACGTTCGCGGTGACGGTATCCAAGCGGAAACCTTCGTTTATATAAACGGTGGCAACTTAGATATTACCACTCAAGCGGAATGGATTGCATATTCTTCGGCAAATATGCAAACATACGATTTGGAATATGACGATTTTAGATACGTTCGTAGCGGGTCGTCGTCCTACAAAAAAATTGCAAGCGACGAGCGTACCAACGGAACAAAGTACGCAATGTTGCAAAGTTGCAAGGGCATTAAAGTAGGCGAAATCGAGTATGAGATAGAAGACTCCGACGGCAACGTTACACAAACAATAACCATTACAAACGGCAACTACGCATTGGTGGTTGAAAGCGGAAACATCGTTATCAACAGCGACGACGACGCAATGCACGTCAATAGCGGAAATGCATTTATCAACGGCGGAACAATTACAATATCCACTTTGGACGACGGCATAACTGCCGACAAACTAACACGCATTAACGGCGGTACTATCACAATTACCGATTGCTACGAAGGTTTGGAAGGCGGTCAAGTGGAAATATCTAACGGAACGATAGATATCACCGCACAAGACGACGGTATTAACGCCGCCAGTGACGACAAAAGCATTGAAAAGCACATAATAATTAGTGGCGGTACGGTAACGGTTGATGCCGAAGGCGACGGATTAGATAGCAACGGAAGTATGTTGTTTACGGGCGGTGTAACTATCGTTTACGGTCCTACCAAGGGCGGTAATGCCGGTTTGGATGCGGACAACGGTATTGTTATAAACGGTGGCACTGTTTTTGCATCCAGCACGCTTGGTATGGTGGAAACGCCGTCTACGAACTCCGAGCAATACGTAGTTTCATATGCACAAAACAGTTCGTTGCAAGCAGGTAGCATTATAACGCTAAAGGATAACGACGGCAATGAGATTTTATCCGTGACGTTGGTAAAATCCTGCCAATCGGTAATTTTGAGTAGCGACAAGTTACAAAAAGGCGAAAAATACTCCATTTACTCAAATGATACGCAACTTTCAACCTTTACAATCAGTTCCACTATCACGCAAGTTGGCATTGCACAATCAGGCGGTTTTGGTGGCGGTGGATTTGGCGGAGGTTTCGGCGGTGGCGGTCGTCCCGGCGGAAGATAAACAAATACGCACCAACGTATATCTCATTTACACAAAAAAACTGCACCACCTTTGGTGTTAAACGAATTACTTTATGCTATTTAAGTGTGAAAAAGAAAATTGCGTTACGCTTAACGTATTATGCGCAAGCAAAACTATTACAAAAAGAATAGCAAACCACAATGCTTGACAAAAAAGCACCAACGTGATTTAATTATATCAATAAAATATTTTCGTGGGGACCAGCTGTCTGTAGGGGATGTTGGTTCCCATTTTTTACGTAACAATTAAATTATATAGAAGTTACAAATTATAGAGAGTTGGTTATGGTCACGATATCTAAATGTATTTTGTAGAAGTTACAAACTATCTAAACAAAATCGTTTTGAATTACAACGATTTTTACACGTAACGTACAAAAAGGTAGTTGATATTGGCAATATCAAAAGGCATTGTTACAAATTGCACATAATATCCGTATACATTTAACGATTAAAACTACAAAAAACAATATAAACAAAAAATCTTTGTTAAATCATACAAAAAACTAAAATACAAAAGGAGATAAAATGTTTATACCGATTATACTATTTATCGTAGGACTGGTTTTGCTGATAAAAGGCGGAGACTGGTTTGTTGACGGCGCAACGGGTATTGCCAAAAAATTTCACGTTCCGGACATCTTGATAGGCGCAACGGTGGTTTCCATTGGCACCACGTTGCCGGAAGTGATGGTTTCCGCAACGTCGGCATTTAGCGGTCACGGGGAAATTGCCTATGGCAATGCGATTGGCTCGATAATTTGCAACACGGCGTTGATTGCTGCAATAACGATAACTTTCAAACCGTCGGACGTAGACCGCGACACACTTAAACTGCCCGTAATATTCTTTTTTATATCGGCTATAGTTTACTCTATCGTTGCATACGCATTTGGAGAGTTCAGTCGCATTGTAGGTGTTATACTTTTGCTTTTATTCGTTGCATACGTTGTACTTTCGGTACGCAAAGCGACAAAAATGCCAAAACCACAAATTGACGACGAAACCACCGAAGAAATTACCAACAAAATGGTTATTAAATACATCGTTTTGTTAGTGATAGGTGCAGTTTTGATTGCATTTGGCGCAGATTTGTTGGTAGACAACGGCACTATTATTGCGCAAGCGTTGGGTGTGCCGGAATCGGTTATCGCACTAACATTTATCGCATTGGGAACGTCGTTACCGGAACTTGTTACAGCAATCACGTCACTTGTTAAAGGACACGGAGCACTTTCGCTTGGTAACGTTATCGGGGCAAACATTTTCAATTTGGTGCTTGTTAGCGGCGTTTCCGCAGTGGTATCGCCATTTGCAGTGCCAAACAACACACAAATTTGGGGTATAAATTCGTCGCTTGTTGTGGACGTGCCGGTAATGTTGTTTGTGATGGCATTTTTAACCATTCCTGCACTACTAAAAGGTAAATTGTACCGCTGGCAAGGTATTGCGCTTTTGGTTGTTTACGGCGCATTTTGTACGTTGCAGTTTGCAATTTAGAAATATTTTATACTAAATGTAAAGAGAACAATCAAAATTGGTTGCTCTCTTTTTTGTTTGGGTTTGTTAGTGAAAGTTTTTTGTGTACATCACGATGTCTTTGTATATCACCTAATTTTTAGTAAAACGTGTGCTGTAAAATATCAAAATTGAGAGTACTGTTTTTTTAGTTTGCTTGTTGTTTACGTTGGGAAATGATACGTAAAACTTCGAACGCAACGGTTGGCACAAGTGAAAGCACCACCGCTAAAATATAGTTTTGCAAAGGCATTGTGCAAAGGTCGAACAATCGTTGCAAAAATGATGCGAACGCAACAACTCCCACCAACGCGAAGGAAGTTGCCATGCCTATTGCCATAACTTTTGTCATACCGCCCAAAAACAATCCATGGTTACTGCGTACTTGCAACGCAAAAAACAGTTGCGAAAGGGAAAGTATCAAAAATGCCATTGTGGATGGGACATTACCGCCTTGCGAAAAACCTATTGCGTAACCCACAAGGGTAGATATTCCAAAAACTACTCCGCCAAATATCAATTTAGCAACGCCATTTTTATCAAAAAAAGATGCGTTACTTTGCTTGGGCGGGTGGTTCATCACGTCGATTTCCTGTTTGTAGATGCCCAACGCCAACGCGGGAACACCATCGGTAACAAGGTTTATCCACAGCAGTTGCATTGCAGAAAAAGGGCTAACGTCCCACAGCAAAAGTGCGATAAAAACAGACAAAATCTCCCCGATGTTACAAGTCAATAGGTAATTTACCGATTTTTTGATATTATCTTGCACCGTTCTGCCAAGCGAAACGGCATCAACAATGGTGGCAAAGTTATCGTCTGCAAGGATGATATCGGCACTATCTTTTGCAACGTCTGTACCGCTACCCATTGCGCAACCGATATCCGCTTGTTTTAACGCGGGAGCATCGTTCACTCCGTCGCCCGTCATAGCTACAGTTTTGCCCAACGACTGCCACGCTTGAACAATTTTTAACTTGTCGGCAGGGGTAACACGAGCGTAGACGGACACATTTTGCACCATTTGAGCAAGTTCCGTTGCCGTTAAATTTGCAAGTTGTTCGCCGTCCAATGCCATATCGCCCGCACGCATTATGCCAAGTTGACGAGCAAGTTCCGTTGCCGTTTGTACGTTGTCGCCCGTTATCATAACTGTACGAATGCCTGCGCTTTTGGTGAGTGCTACCGCCTTTTTAACTTCCGCACGTGGCGGATCGGCAAGGGCAAAAAGTGCAACCACGTTGTGTTGATTTTGTAACGTAGATTTGTTCCAACGTCCGTTTAACTCCGTAACGGACAATGCAAGCACGCGCAAACCCTTTTTTGCAAGCATATCTTGGTAGCGTTTGAACACGTTGTAGTTTGGAGCGGTGGACATTTTTTCTAAACTTCCCTTTGTGACAGCATATGTTTTGCTATCAATTTGTACAACAACAGTCATCAATTTTGTGACGGAATCGAAGGGAATTTCGTAAATACGCATTGCATTTTGCAGTGGATTTGTAACACTTGCTATGGCAACTTCCGTCGGATCGCCCACAAAAGTACCATCGGCGTTGCGTATTACGTCGCAACAAAGAGTGTAGTACTGCAACAATTTGTTAGTTGGTGTAATGTTTTGAGCAAGTTTATAGCCGTCACCGTCAAACATACCCACAAAAGTCATTTTGTTTTGGGTGAGAGTGCCCGTTTTGTCGGTGCAAATAACATTGGCACAACCAAGTGCTTCTACAGCAGTAAGACGTTTTACAACGGCGTTTTTGGTGCTCATTTTTACAATTCCTTTGGCAAGCACCACCGTTACGACGGCAGGAAAGCCTTCCGGAATGGCGGCAACGGCAAGAGAAATTGACGTTAGCAGAACGTTCAAAAACACGTCGGTGAGAGTGTCTCCCGCTTTCATTTGCGCAACACCTTTGAAAAAACTAACAACAAGCACCATAATGCACACGGCAAGACATACAATCCCCAACACTTTGGAAAGATGTTTTAGTTTTTGTTGCAAAGGGGTGGCGGATTGTTTTGTGTCGTTTAGCATATGGGCGATTTTGCCAATTTCCGTATCATTGCCAGTGGCATATACTTGAGCAAAACAACTACCTTTTGTTACCAAACTTGCCGAATAAATTTTACTATTTTCCGTTAGAGTTGCAGAAGCGACCTTTTCGATAGGCATACTTTCGCCCGTCAATGGAGATTGGTTCACCTGCAGTCCGTTGCTTTCCACCACCAAACAATCGGCAGTTACAACATCTCCCGACTCAAACAAACACAAGTCACCAATAACAATTTCCAAACTATCAATTTGGTGAAAAACGCCATCGCGCACCACCTTTGTTTTTGGTGACGTTAGTTGCGTTAGGGCATCCAACGAACGCTCCGCACGATGTTCCTGCACGGCGCCAAGCAAAGCGTTCGCAAGCACGATTGCAACGATTATCAGCGGTTCGGCAAGTTCTGACCTTTCGCCGGAATACACCGCCATACCAAAGGACAACGCCGCGGCGATAAGCAAAATTACAATCATCAAATCGGCAAATTGCGACAAAAATTTTTGCAAAAACGTGCGACGTTTTTTGTGCGAATGCGAGTTTTTGCCGTTTTGTTGCAAACGGCGAGAAGCTTCTGCTTGGGTTAGCCCCTGTTGTGTTATCTGCAAAAATACACTCCAATACTACAAAAATTGTATGCGAGTTGCATGGCAAATAGACTTGTACAATAGTTTGCGCAGTCGGTTAAAAAATTTTTGAGATACAAATATAGCAGAAAACAAAAAGATTATAGTTTCTAACGGATAGTCCTACTGCAGACTCATTTATACAAATAGAACAAAAAAGGTTATAGTTTGTTTGAGAAATAGATTTTGTATGAGCTTTTGGGTAGAATGAACCGAACTATAACGTCGAAAAAAGTTGTATGAAATTGATTATTTTTAGCAAAATGTCGCAATTTTCGATAACGTAGCCACTTTTTTATGACAACAGCAAAAAACGAGCTTAACCAATACAGTCAAACTCGATTTGAAAAATAATATAGAGATACGGTGTCAACATTATTTCGCGAAAGCTAAGGGAACGGAGCAAAAGATTGTTGACGAGCGCAGTGATTTTGGGAAGCAAAACGCAAGAAAGCGGCGTGTTCTTGTGAAGGAGCATACCTGTAAGGTCTGTGACTGAACAAAACACAAATAATTTCGCAGGCGTTTTGCCCACAAACGTCAACAAGATTTTGCGTAGTTGTCTTATATCTCGTCTTTTTGGGCAACGCCTACAAAGTCTGTTTCACAACACCAAAACGTTTTGTCGGCAAACTTGTTTTCCAATTCTTCCAAAAGCAACTTCATATATTCGTAGTTGTTGCGTTTTTCCATGTTGTACGGGTCTTTGTCGGCGACCATTTTTAGATAGTTTTTGCGATAGTCATAACGCTCCAAATAGTACTCGTAGCGTTGGTCAAGGTTTAGCCCTGCCAAATCCTTGATGTAGTTGAACATACGCACGTTTTTGTAGCCGGAACTTACAAGTTGGTGATAGATTTTACGTCCGTTTTCGCGGTCTGAAATACCATCGGTGGAAAGATGCAAATCTATCACCTTTTTGATAAGTCCGTCGTCATTGTAGGTCATAACCGAACCATCGTCGCTACCGCGGATGATGATAAATCCGTCGTTCGAAAGATATCTGCGAAGACGGCGCAGAAACTTTTGCGGATTGTTTAAGTGGTGGATTACCAACGAGCTGAAAATGATATCGAACTTTGGAATATCGTGTTTATCCATCAAATCTTGCAAGTTGTCGTCAAAATCCTCACTTTCCAAATCCAACTTTTCGTACACGATATTTGGTGCGGAAAAACTTCGCCGAGCCGTTTCCAAACAACCATCGGAACGCTCCACGCCAAGTACAAACGCATTGGAAATATCGGCAAAACGGTCCTTTGTTACGTAACCATAAGCACAACCGGCATCCAAAACGTACACTTTTTGCTTGGAAAGATGCTCCAAACAGTAGTTGATTGCAGGCATATCGGCATTGCGAGTTTCACGTGCCTGGATTTTCAGTCGACGCGCTTCCCTACCGTATTCGGGGGAATACTGCGACGAACTTTTGCCAGTGGTTAGCGATTTGCTTGCCGTTTGCGGGGCGTTTGTCAAACGTTTGTTTATGATGTTTGCCACAAATTCGCAAACGTCTTTGGGCGTATGAGCATTCATTGAAAAAGATTCGTAATTGCGAATAGATCGCGGAATATCGTTGCCCGTAATATCACCAAGATATGGCACTATCACGCCACCGGAATTGCGACCGGACAAAATATCTTCGTGAAAAGATTCGCGCTCATACTCTACCCATTTGTGCGATGCGTATTCCTTGCAAGAAAGAATACACACCAAAATAGACGACTGGTCGAGAGCGTCTTCGATAGCTTTTTTGTAGGCAGCTTCGCCAAGTTCCAACAATTTTACGTTGGAATAGAAGGCAGAAATGCCACGCTCCGTCAAAATTTTGTACATTTCCGCAGCGTATTGTGAATCGACGCTGGGACTTCCGTCCGATGCCAAATTTTTGTAAGATATAAATACGTCGTAACGTTGTTTTTCCATTGCGCACCTCACAATTGATTGTAGTGTATATTTTGCTGCAAAAAAACAAAAACTTTGAATATTTACATACTTTAATCGCAAAATAAAAGTTTTTGTGACAAAACAATAGTTTTTACCGTTTTGCAATTAGACAAAGACTTACGCCCCAAAGTATATGTTATATATTTGTATTATACCACTTTTGGCGTGCATTTGCAATAGTATTGAAGAAATTTTGCGATAATCACAACGACCATTGTTAGAATAACAGTTGATTCTATACACGACCAAACACAGACGTTTGTGTATATATCGAAAGGTGTCGGTGGCTGTAAACTACCGCCATACCGTAGTTTGAAGATAAACGGAGCAAAATATTAAAACTATGTAAATATAAGATTTCATAATATGCGGGCGACAAATGTTCGCCCCTACAGTGATTACCACTACAATATCTTCTTTATATAATCGAATACCACTAAAAACGAGAACGGACAAAACGTCCGTTCTCGTAATTTAGTATCAATGTGTTTTTAATTAATTATCAACGTATCTTTTAATCAATTTTGAAACGTATAATTGCACCCGTTATCGGGTTGATTTTTAGGTCGTACTCGTAGGTGAAGACAAAGTACGTTATTTCCACTTCCACATCGTACACGCCATCATCTAACGTGCACTCCACATTGACCGTGTATTTTTCATCATTCAAATATGGAGCTAACTCGTAGACCGTATCCAGTGCTATTTGCTTTATTTCTTCTTCGGAAAGATACTCTGCCGTGTTTTCCAACAGTTTGCGTTCGATACTTACAATATGTCCTTTTTGAGTGAGTTCTACTTCATAGCTGTAAGTGGATGTTTGGAAAGTAACTTCGATTTCGTCATCATCCACTTCGATATCCAAGTTTTTGATATCTACTATCTTAAGCGTAGTTGTGATAATATCTTTGATTGTATTTTGAAGTTGCTCGCCTACTGCACCGACAAGATCATAGGTAAAGTCGTCGTCGATAGAGTTGTTTTCCTTTTCAAACTTAATTATTACGCCGGTTTTTGCATTCACATCGATTTCGTACTTGGCACCGTTGTATTCAAATTCGATTTCGCGCACCATTTGTCCGTCTTCGATATCGAATTCTCTCTTTAATTTTTGTACCATATCTTCGGTGAGTTCGGTTAATCCAAGTTCCGTTTTTACTTCGTCAAGAGCTGTTTTAAGAGCTGTTTTATCGTCGATATAATCGCTTGTACTTACTTCGCCTTTGATATTATCCAATTGGTATCTTTCAAGAATTAGCGCAAGTTCGGTAACGGAGCGATTTGCAAGATCTTGTTCGGTAAAGTTGGTGGAAGATTCGTCCTTGCTTGCTTCGATAATTTTTGCAATCAAGGTTGCTTTGCCCGTGGAAATACCATATTGTTTAGCTATTGCATTGGCTTGTGATGCAAGTGCATCCTTGTTTTGAATCCACTGTGAAACCACTGCCGACTGTATATGATGTTCGCCAAGCGTTACTTCGATTTTGCTTGTTACGGCGTCGATAATCTTGTTGTACACATCTTCTTTTTTGGTATCTACGGAAACCAAAACAGAGTTAGTTACCTCGGTAAGATAGCCATGCGCCGTCATCGAACCGATAATTGCATAAATTGCCGTGTCTAAAGTGGCTCCTGTTAGATCCATCGATTGCAAAATAGTTTCGGCATCGTTGTTGTTTGCAACTACTTTGATAACACGGTTATCTGCACCGATTTTAAGTTCGATACTGGGATTAACATCCAAAGTGATAGATGCTGCCTGTGCCGTGGGTGCCAACTGCACACCGCCTACAATGCAAGTTACCACAAGCATAAATGCCAATGCGAATGTGGCATACTTCCAAAACATACCATTTGAGCGTTTTGCCGTGGCGGTTCGGCGCACTTGTTTTGCTTGGCAATCTGCAATTACTCTGTTGGAAATATCGGGGGTGGCGTTGGTAAAACTGTCGTTTACCTTTTGTTCAATTTTGTTTTTCATTGTTCGTCTCCTTCGATAATTGTTTTTAACTTTTTTATTGCCCTATTGTACTTGGAAAGTACCGTTGCAAGGGGCATATCGAGATGTTTGGCAATTTCACGATGTTTTAGTCCGGATACGGCATGCAAAACCACGATTGTGCGCTCGTCCTCGTTTAATTTTGCAAGATATTGCGTAACAAACATTTTGTCGTCTGCAGACATTTGGGTGTTGCCATCAAACTGCGTCCAAATTGTTTCGTCGGACATATCGCAAATGTGAGATTGTTGCCTAAACTTTTGCAAGCACAAATTTTTGGTGATGGTAAGTATCCACGCCATGGGTTTGCCATAACTGTTGTAGGTGTGGGCGTTTTCGTACACCTTGATAAAGGTGTCGTGCATCACGTCTTGCGCATCGGGTACCGACTTGGTAAAAGACAGTGCGTAAGCGTAGATCGATGACGCAGTTTGGTCGTACAACGACTGTAACGCATTGTCGTCACCTTGTGCTATGCGACGGATTGAATCGTCGATTTGTGCCGAATTTGGCTTTTTTGCTGTTGTGAAAGTTGCCATTGTCAATTAGTTCCTCTTCTCGCTAAAACAATGCCACAAGTAGGCATTTTATTGCAACGAAATTAAAAAAGATGTTTTATTTGTGAAAAATGTTTATTTAAATTTTGCGTATAGTCAAAAATAACCGCAGTTGCAACGGTTAATTTTGTTACGATAAATTTGGCGGATACCCAAATAACATTTGATTTATGTTGCAATGGATATATAAATATTGTTTGCAAAGTTTTATTGCGACAAGCAGTTATTCAAACAACGTTTAGTTTGCGTTGCGATAAAATATACACAAATACCATTTGCATTGTTTTGTTGCGACAAGTTTGCAAATATCTAAATATCAATTAAAAAGATATAGTACGATATACAAAAAGTGAGCGAAAATCGCCCACTTGACGTATTTTAATCAAACGTGGTTTGCAACAAGATACTTATCCGCCTGCCAAAAACAATATCTAATGGCAAATAGAACAAGCATATTAAAGTTGCAAATAAACACACGCAAAATATCCGTTTGTATTAGTCGCGGTGCATAAGGTACAGCACTGCCATTGCAACGGAAATGTAGCAAGTTTCGCGAAGGTCTGCCAAACTGTACTTGTATGGCATTACACCGACGTTATCTACAACTACGTTACGGTTTCCTAAAAGCAAACAATCGATACGCGCCTTATCCATTAACGTTTGAGAGATACCACCGCTTGCACCGTAGTAGCGTTGCGGTTCGGAAAATGCCGAAAGCCCCAAATCGGTTACTGCATCCACCCCTGCAAATGCCGAGTTGATATCGTCCAAAACGATACCTTTGCGCTGTGTTGCAAGGTCTTCTATCGGCAAATACCAAACAAGTTCGCCACCGAACAAAGCAAAACAGTGGTTATATTCGTTAATTTTGTTGGTATCGCGATTGCCTATCGCCAAAACGGAAAGGTTGTGCAAACCATCACAACGGATGGACAGTGCCAATAAATCCGCCAAAACGCCAATCGGATCGTACTGTCCCGAGCCACCGTTGATAACGTTCTTTTTGCTATTTGATGCAAAGGTTTTGGCAAGGTTGTCGTTTTCGCAAGAGACGACGATTGTATTTGCGCCCATATTATCCAACATTTGACAGAAAGAGTGGATGTCATCGGTATTGTAGAATGCACAAGGCGTACCTGAAAGATAGCTTGTTGCTAAGGAAAATGCCGTAGACGACAAACACGGTTTTGGCCACACGCCTGCAACCACACTACCTATCAGTTGCGGACCGCGTTTGTAGTTGGCGGTTACAATACGACGCATTTGTTGTGCAACTTCCAAAATTTGGTTAATTTCCGCTTTGTTAAGTTCCGTCAAGGAGATTAGGTCTTTCATAGCAAACCCCGAAAAAATTAGTTATTTTTGTTGCGTAACGTTGTTAGTACCTTTTGAAAATAATCGGGCAAAGGTGCAGAAAAGGTCATACGCTCTCTTGTTGTAGGGTGTATAAAACTTAACATTGTTGCGTGCAGTAGTTGTCCGTTTAGGTTGAATTTTTGATTCTTATAGCCGTAGGTTTTATCTCCCACAACGGGATGTGCCAAACACTTTGCGGCATGAACACGAATTTGATGAGTTCTGCCTGTTTTTAGTTGGAACTGTACCAAAGTGTAGTTGGTAAATCTTTCCGCCACCGTGTAGTGCGTTTGAGCGGATCTGCCCGTTTGCACCACATCCATTTTTTTGCGGTCGGTGGGACATCTGCCAATAGGGGCATCTATATCGCCTTCGTCTTGCTTCACAACACCTTCCAACAAGGCAAGATAAATGCGGTGACAAGTTTTGTTTTGAATTTGCTTTTGCAGTTCCACGTGGGCGTGGTCGTTTTTGGCAACAACCAAAAGTCCGCTGGTATCTTTATCTAAACGGTGAACAATGCCGGGACGAAGCATTCCGTTGATACCGGAAAGGTCGGTAACGTGATATAAAAGTGCGTTTACAAGCGTATCGGTATACACGTTGTTTGCCGGATGTACCGTCATTCCTTGCGGTTTGTCGATTACTGCCAAGTCGTCGTCCTGATAGACGATATCTAACGGAATGTTTTGCGCCGGGATATCCAAGGGAATTTCGTCAGGCAAAGTTACGACAATTTGGTCATCTTCCTTAACGGCAGTAGACGGCTTTGTTACCATTTTTCCGTTGACAACAACACCGCCTTGCGTCATTACCTTTTGCAAATGCGAGCGGGTTAACGACGTGTTTGCCGAAAGAAAACTATCTAAACGACGAAAATCGCCGTCACTAATCAGTTGTATCGTTCTCATTTGCGGGAACCTCGGCATCGGTTGGCAACGTAACGTCGTTAGTTGTAACGAGAACGTCCGTTGATACTATCGTCGTGTCGTCAGTCGTAACCGTATCGGTGTCGATTTGTGCGTCCGTTGTATCATTTTGAACTGTTGTATCTGCCGTTTGGGGAGCAACTTTTTGAGCGTTTTCTTCCTGCAACAACTTTACAAGGCTATCAGGATCGAAGTAGACAATAGATGCTATCGCCATAAATACGCCCATTGTTAGACAAAAATCTGCCACGTTAAACACGGGCGGAAAAATTGAAAAGGAAATAAAATCGCGCACGCCACCGCTAAAAAATGTGCCTTCCGTAGCATAAAAACCACGGTCGATTGCGTTGCCGATTGTTCCGCCGATGATAATTGCAAAGGCAATTTGCGACATCAAACTGCGAGTGCGACTGCGCAAAAGTAGGTAACAAAATGCAGGAATGCCCACCACTGTTACGATAAAGAACACGATGTCACTTGCTTGGCTGTTGCCCATACCGAATGCCGCACCGCGGTTAAGAACGGGGGCAAATTGCAAAAACGTGCCAATAATTTTTATACTTTTACCGTGACCGCCTCGCAAAAGAGTATCGTAGACCAAAAATTTTGTAAGTTGGTCTACTACCACACACGCCACAATAACAGCAAGGTAGATTAGGCAAAATGTTGATAGTTTTTTTGTTTTACGTTGATTCATAATTAGTTTAGTTTTGTATTATTTGATATTTCTGCAAAACGGTTGTAGTTTTTTTATATTGTATACAAATCACATGCAACAAAGCCGTTCGCGATAGATGATTTTTGTTATGGTGCAATCAAATTGACGAAAATAATCAACAAATTACGTTTTAACGCATTGTTTTGCAAAAGATTGATTAACGTCTTGGTGTATTTTACATTTTTCACACAACTAAATGCAAATTATTAGTTGCATTGATAAAACGTTTGCTAACGATTTGTGTGATTAGTCCTTAAAGGTGAAAATATCGTCGGCATTGGGAGTTTCGAAAATGCGGTTTGTTTTTACTTGGGCGGTACCCATAATTGCTTGTTTTTGCAACTTGCGATTGTGCAAAACTGCCAAAATTGCCAGCACTATTGCAACAACAACGGCGATAATGCGAGGCACTACACTGCTGTACCAAAAATCGAGATTTACCAACTGATTTTGGGCGTTTGCGCTAATTGTGTCAAATTGGTTATTCGTTACCGTAGCAACAACCGTAGCAACAACCGTGTCAATATTGTCAATCCACGTTTGATTGCAATTTTCCAACTTGTCCATAGCAGTGTTCATATTGTTGTTTTGGGAATTGGTACTTTCTACGTAATTCCAATTTTTGAAATTTCCGGAAAAGAAACTTGCCACAGGTACACCTTCCACGCGGAAGGGAGTGTGGTCGCTACCTTGCACCGTTTCGTAGTAGCCGTAGCCCCAAACGTCGGCATTGTACACGCCTACCGCATAAGGTTTGTGTTTTAAGGTGGAATTGCCCGTTGCGTTTTGCAAAATAAACTTTTGCAAGTCGGTAGATTTGTTTTCGCATTGAACGTACAATTTGTCGCCATTGGCAATGGAATCAATATTGAACATCACGCGGATGGAATTTAGCGGAATGTTGTATCTCGAGGAAAATTTCGAAACAAAGTACTGTGAACCGTACAAACCTTGTTCTTCACCGCCGAAAGCAACAAAACACACGTTAAATGGCAAATCGACGTCCTTTAGTTTTTGTGCAATTTGTAACAATGCAACAATACCGCTTGCGTTATCATTTACACCTTCGCCAACTGAATCGTAGTGAGCGCCGATAACGATACACTCGTTAGAGTCGGGATTATCGGAATTATATTTAATGCCTATTGCATTGTACGTTTTGTAACCATATTGGTCATAAGGAACGGTTTGTATATCCGTTGTGTAACCAAAATCATCAAATTGTGTAGCGATATAGTTTGCCACATTTTCCTCAATTTGAGTGCCGTTGCGGCTTGAGTAAGTTTTTACAAACTCTTGCAACATCTTGTAGGTGTCGGTATCTTGATAGTCGGTGCTTGCTGGCGTACTTGTATCACTTTCTGCAAAAGCGCAAAACGGAACAGCCAACACAACTAACAACAGCATGGCAATTACTACTAAAACTTTTTTCATGCTATCACCCCCAAAACGATTACAAGGGCAACGTAGAGTATTGCCAAATTTTTGAAATAACGTTGACGGGTTACGTCGTTAAAATACATGTTAGCCGTCACTTTATAGAAACCTATCGTGCATCCCAATGATACAATAAGCGGAAACAAAACAGAACCCCAAACAATAAACAGCGGAGTGATTAAGTTTACAAGGTTAAGTATTCCAACAGCGAAAAATCCAATATCGAAAAACATAAGTGCAATAAGCACGTACTCATGGCGCGGAACGTTGTAAACACGCAAAAAGTTGAGCAGCATGTTGATTACAAATGGGATAATAAGTGTAAGTACTACACCCATGATAATGCCGGTGAGCAACATTGTGGGAATAACGGCGCCACTTGGCAAACCCATATACGATGCAACCATCGTTGTAGAAAGCAACAAATCTTGCCAACAGCTAAACACAAAGCCCACAACAAACAGTATGCGCACTAACATATTCGACAATCGATAGTCGGTTTTTAGTTTATTGATAAGTTTCAATTTGATTCTCCTTTACAATGCACAAAGTTGCATGATAAGCAACGGAATTGCTTGGTCGTCGTTGGTGTGAGCACGCAACAACGTATCTGTTTTGGCAAAACAGTTTAACGCACGTTTTAGCTGCATGGGTTTGTACTTTTCTGCCGTTTCCTTTACAAAGTACAACGAATTGGCTTTTACGCCAAAATAGGTTGCATACTCGTCGGTGGAATAGTTTGTGGTTTTTACGTAGTACATACGTCGATAGGCATTGTACAACAAACCGAAAATCCCCATGATTTCCTCACCGTGCGTAACAAGTTCACGGTAAAGTTCCAATGCTTGCGATACGTTTTTGTTGGCGATGTGCTTTGACAAGTTAAAAATGTTTTGCTCTACGTCGCGATGCACAAGCAAATCGACCGTAGCAGGGGTAATTTCGCCGTAGTCCAAAAGTTTTTGTGTTTCCGTTGCAACACGCGCCATATCGTTTAGGCAGTAGGTGGCAATTTTGTTTGCAGAAACGTTATCAACGTTTACGCCTGCACGCTTGCAGTAACTAACAATCCATTTTTCTACCGAACGTCCGTCAAGATGGTTACAATCGACAAACTCTACGCCCTTTACTCCATTTAACGTGGATTGATCTGCGGCTATAAACACCAAACAGAAGGTGCCGTCGCAACTTTGCACCAATTTAGACAGTTGTGCTTTGGCATCCTTTACCTTTTGGCTTTCAGTATTGCCCGTCTTGGCAAAAGCGAAATTTTCACACACGACGACACGTTTATCGCCAAATAACGATTGCGTAAGGCAGGAAGTTTGCACGTCATCCACCGTGGGGGCATCCAACGTGTCTACCGAAAAACCATCGTCGGTAACACCACAACTTTCCATAACTAAGGAAAGGGCGCGACGCTTTACCCATTCATCGTTGCCAAACAGACACAATGCAGGATAAAACTGTGTTTTAAGTTGTGCGTTAAGTTGCAAAAATTTAAGCACGCTTACTACCTCGTTAGAAATTGATTATTATTTTACCATCTTTTTGAGTAATTGTAAAGTTTCCGTACTTATTTGCACCATAATTAGTAACATAATAATCTTGATAAAGACTGAAAGTTGTTAAATTTTGCAAAAAATACCTTTTCGGTGGCGTTTTTAATACATAAAACTGCGCAGACGGAACAATATCTGCAAAATGCTCCGCTTGCGTTTGATTGCCTACGACCACAGCAAAAGTTAGGTTATTTGTAGATACCACAGCCCCGCTCAAAGTTCCGTCGTACACACTTTGCACCGTTATATTGTGCCCTACTGTTTGGTTGTTTGCAAGTACGGTAACGGGCACATCGTACTGCGCAAGTTGATTGGAAACAGTTCCGTTTACTTGGCGAGTTAAAGTGTAAACTTCGTCTACGCCCAAACGTGCGAAAGCGGAAATATCTATCGTTTTGTCGAACTCAGAAAAGTCGCATACAACCCAGGTTAGGGTTTTGTATTTTAGCTTTGCAAGATACTGTTGAACGGTAGAAAATGCATAACTGCTTTTGCAATCGGAAAGTACCAGCGCTTCTCCTTGATTGTTGGTAACAACAACGTCTGCGCCGTGATAGCCAATGCTAACAAACACTTGGTCGCTACACCGTTTGGGAACACTTGCTGTTACAAAACATACCGTTAATAGAACACAAAGTAGGCAGTTAACCACCACTTTTGCTATCTTTTTGAAATTTACATACTGTCCCAAAACAAACAACCACACCACAGTTATAGCAATGGCAAGTGCCGTTGCAGGCAAACTTACTACTGCAAAATCCAATGACGATGTTACCTTCGCCACCAACGTTACCGCCATCAAAATACCGTCAGCGAGGTACAACACATAGTGGAAAACAAAAGGCAACAATCCAATAACACCCAACGTAAATGCCCACGACATTAACGGTACACCTATCAAATTTGCAAAAACACCGAGTATTGGAATCTCGCCAAAGTAGTGAGCCGTTGTAGTGAACGTTGCAAAGGTACAGGAAAGTGAAATGGACAGTGACGAAAGCAATCCGTACACATGTTTGTTAAGCTGTTTGCGTTTTAGAAATCTATCTACACGTGCGTGCAGAGTTGCCATACCCAACACCGACAATGCCGACAGTTGCCAGCCGACGTCAAAAAGGTAGTAAGGACTAATAAGCAGCAACACTATCGTGGAAAAAGACAGGGAAATTACCATATCGTATCTGCCGCTTATCCACTTTACAAAGTAGGCGCACACCGTCATAAACAATGCACGCAAAATTGACGGTGCCCATGCGCAGATGTAGCAGAAAAACACCAACGGTCCTATCATTACGCAAAACTCGGCAAAGGGTTTCAATTTTAGTCTACCGATAAAAAACCCAATTATAGTAATTATGTACACCAAATGCATACCCGATACGGCAATTAGGTGCACCATTCCCGATTGCTGGTACATTTGCAAAATATCGTCGCCAAGTGCGTTGTCGTCGCCTGTTATCAAAGCGTACATCACTGCGGAATATTTGGGCATATAGTCCTGACAACATTGGTAGATATATTTGCGAATGGATTCGTCCGCCTTTAGTTTTCCGCTTTGTTGCGAAAACACTGTTATATCGGTAAGTTGGTAGTTGCAGTTATTGCGAAGGTAGCTTGTGTTAAAATTTTTAGCAAATATATAAGTGGAACGTAATGTTCCATACAAGGTCAGCTGGTCGCCAGTAGCAAAGTTTTCTCCGTCGTACGCTACAACTTGAACTCTACCCTTTATCTTTACGTTGTCGTAGGTGCAATCTTCCAAATAGATAACGTTACTTGCGTTGCCCATGCGACCGATATCGGTAACTCTGCCATATAGCATTACGGGACGGGCGATTACTTCGCTCTTTTGATGTTTATACAAGTTTAATTGAAAGACACCAAAACCTAAAAAGATAAAAATAAAAACAAACAGCACCGCCAAGCACAGTTTGTTTTTGAATAGTATCAGCACCGTTAGGCAAATTGCCAAAGCTATTGCAAGTGCCAGCGGCAAAAACCATTTGCCATACATTGCGGAGTAACCGCAAAGAATACCCAAAATCAAACCTATTGCACTAAACAGAAGAATTCGCGGATTAATCAGTCGTTGCATAGTCCCGCTCCTGCACAAAAAATTTGTAGTGATTTTGTTGGTATTGTTGTTCTGTAAGTATCTGTTTGAGTATTGTTTTGTTTGTGATTACACCGTGCTCTGCATAGTAATCGTGCAATTTAGCAATCACTTCGGCATCGATGTTTTGTGTCGGCATGTTGAAAACTACAACCAGACCGTTTACGTTGATAACGTTGTAGTTTGTACCGTCTTGATGATAATCCACCTTGATTTGACAATTTGTTTGTACAAAGGATTGTGCATTTTTCGGAAACACCGTTTGTGGCAAAATGCCTGCAAGCGAAATAACTTCCGCCAAAGTTGTGCCTTGCTTTACTACATAATATCCTTCCGTTTGCACTGCTCCGCAAATGTACACCCGATAGGTAACGCTATCCTCATCGGGCAGTTGCTCGCTTTGGTAGGGACTTGTTGTTGGCTTGTTAAATCCGTCGCCTTGCAGTTCCGTTTTGCCGTCGCCACATCCACAGAATATTGCAACAACAAACAACAGCAACAAAATTAGTACAAAAAATCTTTTCATTTGTGTATAAAAAAATCCCG
Source organism: uncultured Oscillospiraceae bacterium (assembly GCA_964404625.1). Taxonomy (GTDB): domain Bacteria; phylum Bacillota; class Clostridia; order Christensenellales; family CAG-314; genus Fimimonas. The sequence continues at coordinate 21,883 of CAYOKR010000022.1, forward strand.
CCATGGCCGTGTTTTACGATGGTTCAACCTGACAAAACAGGTGGGTAATCTGCCAAATACCACCAGCCTTTTACCGAAGCGCACGCGCTTTTTGACTTTGCTCGAAAGCCGTAGTAACCTGAAATGGGCATTTGGACGCAATCCCCTTTTACGAAACGTAGTTGACGCATTTTGTAAAACTTATCGCACCGGGCAGGATAATGTATTTTTCAAAGGCAATGCCCGTTGAAATCATTAAAATGGGGTTAAGTACACGCAAATTGACATCAAACGGCAAGTTTTGTACAAATCACCACTTTTTGCATTTGCGTATGGGTAGATATTTAGTTGTGAAGTGATTATCAAATCTGTTTGGTATATCGATTACGCAACAAGTCTACACGATTTGCAAACGCAACATATGCATTACCGACAAATATGCAATTTACCCTGGCAAATATACAACGTGGAACGATAATCTTTTGTACGTACATTATACAATATATCATTGACAGTTTCAACCTATTTTATATATTTTTATACATTTTTTGTATATATCTTGAAGAATATTGCGGATTTTTTACAAATTGAAAACAAACGGTTGCATATTTTGCAGCAATATGATAGAATACAATAAGATTTTGTGTGCTTGCAAAAAGAATAAACTTACAAGCGTTACGTACTCGAAATGCAAAAACAATGGTTTGGTAAACATCTTGCCGAACAATAAAAATTTGTTTTTCGTATAGCATGCACAATCAAAACTAAAAACTTGGCTCATTAGTCTAGCGGCCTAGGACATCGCCCTCTCACGGCGAGAACAGGGGTTCGAGTCCCCTATGAGTCACCAAATAAAGCAAAACGAACCCGCCAAAAAGGGTTCGTTTTTTATTACACTTTTAGCATTACGATTTGTAAAATGGTTGATAATGTCCAGTAAAAAATGCAAAGTATAAAAATAACTTTTCTAATGCAAAATATCTCTATAAAAAGTATCAAAGCTTTGGGGTTTACATCAATATTGGAATATGAAAAATAGAGCAAAAATGATGTTCCCCATGTTAATAAGCCAAATGTTTGGATTTTATAGTAAATGTCGAAATATAAACAAAATGATTTTAGTATATAATAAGTTTTGACACAAAGAATAAACGAGCTCACTTTGATGTGAACTCGTTTCGTTTTTTTAGATAGTAAATAGCTTTTTGTCGCAAATTTTCCACAACGTACCGGAGTTTTTGCGACATTTTTACAGCACTGTTGCGCCGTACTTGCGAGCTTTTAGCACATAAACTGTATTTGCTCCGTACACCTGTTGCATTTGGTCGGCAAAGTTTGCAGTTTGTTCGGTTGGCACTACTGCCAAAATTGTTCCGGCAAATCCGCCGCCGTGAACACGACATCCGCATTGCGGACAGATTTTGCGAGCAAGTGCGATCGCATCGGGAATGACGGTATCATCCACACCAACCGAACAGTTTTGTAGTTGGTTTAGACTGCTATCGCCAGACTTGTTGACCATGGCAACAAAGGTAGGCATATCGCCGTTTAGCAATGCTGTGATTGCAGTTTCTACAACCTTGTTTTCTTCAAAGAAGTGTTTTGCACGCAAAGCGGGACGCAAACCAATAGTATCTACAATGGCATCGTACTGTTCAAAAAACTTTTGTTCGTCCACTTGGATAAGTCTGTCGCAACCAAAGTAGTTAGCAACGGCACGCATCTCGTCGGTGATTGCTTTGTAGTGGTCGGTTAGCGTGGCATGGTTTCCGCCGGTATTTACAAGCACGAAGTCGTAACCAACGGGCAAAGCATCGATTGGTTTAGCATCGAAGCCATTGGCAAAATCTATGGTAACTACACCGCCAACGGCAATAACGCCTTGGTCGAGTAATCCGCAAGGTTTGCCAAAATACTTGTTCTCGGCAAATTGTCCCGCACGCGCGATAACTTCCGGAGTGATTGTTCCGTCATTGTATAAATAACTGACTATTGCACCAATCAAACTTTGGAATGCCGCCGAGGATGAAATTCCTACACCACTGGGCAAAGTTGATTGCATACTTGCGTAAAAACCGCCGATATTGTAGCCGTGGTCCTTTAGGTACGCCAAAACACCCTTTGCCATACCGATACTACCACCTTCAACGTTATAGATATCGTCCAAATCGAAAATCATATCTTGATGACCTTCGCTTTTGATACGTACTTCGTTTTTGTCGTTGGGCAAAAATCCTGCGAGAATATCAAAACTTACAGCACATCCCAAAACTTTGCCACCGTTGTGGTCTGTGTGGTTGCCTACGATTTCGATACGTCCGGACGACGTTGCAATATAACACCACTTGCTATCAAACTGTTTTTTGAAAGTAGAGATAACGTTGTCGTAGCGATTTATTTGGTCAAGGGTTGGTTTGCCGTACAAATCTTTCAAAAACGGTTTTGCTTGCGTTCCGTTGGTAAATTTAATCATAAATATAACTCCTTATATTTTGTTAGACAAAACAATGGTGATACAACATATTTGCACCGTTTAATTTGCCAGAACAAAATGGTCAATCGTTTTTAAGGAATGTCGTTTTACAAACCATATAAATTTGTTTACTAAAACAACACCCGATATCGTAGATATGATACCACAGATTTACCCTTTTGACAACACAATTTACATTTAAACAAAAACATATTTTTGTTATGTAACCACCAGCGAGCAGACATCGTGTAGAACGTTTTTATCATTTCTTTCGACAAACTTTTGCAAAATGCAAACGTATTTGCGCAACAAATTACAAATATCTAACGGTGGTAAATTAACTTATTTTTTCGATATTATTCCAAATGTTTGACGGCATTACAATATGGTTGTATAATTGTTAAGTTAAAAAGCAGATAGGTATTTTGCAAAAAAATCACTTTGATTTGCTTACAAACTCAACACGTTTTAACTACAATAAAATTGTCAACAACAAACTAATCACAAACAAAAAGCATATCGACACGCAAACGACGTATCGTTTATAAGCAAAAAAGTGTGTTTATATGCAAATAGATTTGATACTAAACACATTTGATGGTGAAAGATATGGTAAGAGAAGACATTCGCAACATTGCAAT
>CAYOKR010000023.1:0-24718 GCA_964404625.1 uncultured Oscillospiraceae bacterium
AATTTGACGAATTTTTGTCACAAATCGGTTAATGTTTTCGCCTATCGGTACCTATGCCCGATGGGCGTTTTACTTATAATTTGATAAACGCATTTATCTCAAGAATCACATTCTAACCAATCATTTAGATAGTTTTCAACCAAACGTAAAAAACAAAAATAATAGGCAAAAAAATGCCAAAGGATAAATATGAAAGCGGTAATTCAACGAGTGCTGGATGCCACGCTAAAAGTGGACGGCGAACTAATTTCTCAAATAGGCAAGGGACTTGTCGTCTATTTTTGTGTAGAAAAGGACGACGAACCAAGTTTGTGCAAGGTTTTTGCTAACAAACTTGCTAAATTGCGCATTTTTTGTGACGATAACGGAAAAATGAATTTGTCCGTTGCTGACGTGGGCGGAGAAATTTTGATGGTGTCGCAGTTTACCTTGGCGGCAGATTTAAGCGGTGGTAACAGACCGAGTTTTTTCGGTGCAGAAGAACCTACTCGCGCCAACCAACTGTATCTTGATACTGTCCAACTGTTGCGCCAACTAAATTTGCCTGTGCAAACGGGTGTGTTCGGTGCCGATATGAAAATTTCTCAAACAAACGACGGTCCTGTTACTATTATTTGGAATTCGTAACTTGTCTCGGTATTGCGGCGGTGCGTTTTTCATTCATTTTTAGTGCGTACAACGTTAGCGAAAGCAACGTAGCCATTGCAACAAGCACAAACAACATCAGTAAAATTTGCCCGAGTGTGTAGCGATGCACTTCAAAAAAGAAGTATGGTCCTTGCACAATACCAAATGCGTTTAGTAAATACATCGTCGTGCCGTATAACAGTATGGTGGCAACTGCAAGCGCAGAACTATCGGTAGAAACGGTTTTGGGCAGACAAGTCAAATAGATTGTTACCATTGCAACGGGGCATACAAGATGATTTACAAAATCTTCCCCCATCAAAAACATTTTGTAGTAGCCGCCCGGTTGAGTGCTTGCACCCACCAGCGGAACCATAAAGGCAAACGCCAAAAGATAGGTTGCCCAACTGTATAGCGTTACAAGATATTTTCCCCGTAGGGCAAAAATAGCACAGATTACACAAATTACCATTGCAAACAAATTGCTTAGCACTGTAAAATATACAAACATATTCGGTTGCTTGTGAATAATTCTTAATGTCAACGCAACCGCCTGCCAAACTACCATGGTGCAGTTTGTTGCAACAAAAATCCACTGTTTAATTCTGCTCATAAAACCTCACTCAAATAGTTTTTCCATTGCCAAAACATTTTATACCGATTGTTATGTTGGTTGCGAATTTTTTGGTACGTATGTCAATTTTTGTTACTATTTGTACAAGAATGAGATTTTCACAGAGCTTGTCGATGTTTTTCCGCTAAAACAAAAACGCACCACACAAAAAGTGCAGTGCGTAACTCGAGCGTATTTAGAGGAGATTAACATGAATACAAACGAGGGGTAAATTGTTGTGTATCCGCTCAAGTTACTTGCATTATAACCCCCTTACGTTAAACAAGGCTGAAAATTTTTACCAAATTTCAACTTTTTTTGGCAAAAATTTGACCTTTTTAGTCAATCGCAACGTCCAAATAATACCATTTCAGCCGATTTTAAGAGTAGATTTGTATACTAAATTAAAATAAACCGCCAAAGGAGATAATATGAAAATTTTGGTTGTAGACGACGAAGTTAAACTTGCCGATGCCATTGGAGAGTTGCTCGTTCGCAATAAATACAAAGCCGACGTAATTTACGAAGCGCAAGATGGTTTGTACTATGCCCAAAACGGCGAGTACGACTGCATTATTATGGATGTTATGATGCCGCAAATGGACGGGTTCGAAGTTGTAGAACGTCTGCGCAAAGCAAAATGCAACGTGCCTATTTTGATGCTTACCGCCAAGGACGACGTTGCAAGTCGTGTTCGCGGTTTGGATTGCGGTGCCGATGACTACATCGCAAAACCATTCGCCGTCGAAGAACTTCTCGCTCGCGTTCGAGCTTTAACACGTCGCAAGGCAGAAATCGTAAGCGACGTTTTAACTTTTGGCGATATCCAACTAAACACCAACAACTACACCCTAATTTGTGGTGCAAAAAGCGTACCGTTGGGCGCAAAGGAATACGAAATTTTGCACATGATGATGTCTAACCAGACGCAAGTTTTTTCCAAGGACGTTATCATTTCCCGTGTGTGGGGACTTGATTCCGACATCACCGAAAACAACGTAGAAGCGTACATGTCTTTTTTGCGCCGAAAGCTATTTTTTGTGGGTAGCAAAGTGGCAATTTCGTCCAAACGACTTTTGGGATACCATTTGGAGTACAATTCGTGATAGAAAATCTTCGCCGAAAGCTTGCGATAACAAACATGGCGTCAACCAGTATTGTGTTGATAATTATAACCATCATATTTTTGTTTGCAAGTTTGTCTAATCTAAACACCGTGCGTGACGAAAATATCAATCGTGCGTTAGACTATCCTTGGCAAACGGGCAGTGACGATGATTTTGCAAAGGATTTTTCCGACGTGGTACTTGTTGTGTGCGACGAAAATGGCAATCCGCAAAATATTTTTGCCGGTAGCAAGGTCGAGCAGGATTTTATTCAGCGTATTTTTCCCAACTTGAAAGATATTGTGCAATCCAGCAAAAATTCCAACGATACGTCGTTGCGCTTGCAATACGTAAAACAAACCGCTGCCCCGGGATTGGTAAAAATCGCTTTTTACGATCCCACAAACGTGCGTAGCGGTCGTGTATCTATAATTGCGTACATCATTACGCTACTTATTTTGGGTATGTTTAGCTACTCCATTATCAGCACAACGCTTGCCCAATCGGCAATTTCTCCCATTGCGGAAAGTTGGAAAAAACAACGCCAATTTGTTGCCGATGCCTCCCACGAACTAAAAACTCCCTTGTCGGTTATTATGGCAAACACGGAAATTATTGCATCCCATCCGGACGATACCGTTCAAAGCCAAATGAAATGGATCAATAACACCCTGGAAGAATCCAAACGTATGGCAACGTTGGTGCAAGATTTGCTGTTTTTGGCAAAAAGTGACGACGGCATCAAAGTGGAGATGTCTCCTACCGATTTTTCCGAGTGCGTGCAATCTTGCGTGCTTATCAGCGAGGCGCTTTTCTATGAAAACAACAAAATCTTCGATAGCCAAATTGACCAAGATATTTTGGTAGAAGGCAACGAAGGTCAACTTAAACAACTTGTAACAATTTTGTTAGATAACGCCAACAAATATGCCATAGGCGACGGAAATATCAAACTAACGCTAACCGCAACTAACCGCAATGCCGTTTTGACGGTAACCAACGATAGCAACGAAGTCAGCCCCGAACAAATCGTACACCTTTTTGACAGATTCTACACTATGGACACTTCTCGCAATAAAAACCACGGTGGCAACGGCTTGGGATTGTCCATTGCCGAACGTATTGTTCAATCGCACGGCGGAACTATCGTTGCCGAATACCAAAACGGCAAAATGACCTTTAGGGCAACTATTCCTACGATTCGTCACAAACGCAATCCAAAAGCGTAAGCGAAATCAAACTATAGACGAAAAATTAAAAGATTGTTGCGATACTCAAAAGTGTTTTTCACGATTTGAGTGAATGCAAAGGATTGTAAAAAAATATTTGGTATTGTAGTGTGACCGCCGATTGGTTGCCACTGATTTTTCGACAGTCTACTACATAACGCAAACTTGTGATATTAAAAAGTCTTTTGTATTTGCTGTAGATAACAGTGCGGCACTCAAAAATCACTGTAAATTTTGCAAAAATTGACTAAAAATTCTCAAAAGAGAACATAATCCACATCTGTTTTGCATATAAACGTAATAACGTCACGATTTACAAATTGTCGTGACGTTTTTTTGTTTTTGCAGTGTACAAAACTAATATTGTATGATATAATCTTTTAGTAGATATTTATATACAATAAGATTTTTGGCAATATGCAAAATACAAACAAAATAATTAAAGTGGTGGCGGCACTAATTCGTAACGACGAAGGTGAGTTTCTAATTTGTCAACGTCCGCAAAACAAGACACGCGCATTGCTGTGGGAGTTTGTCGGTGGCAAGGTGGAGTATGGCGAAACACTCGAGCAAGCACTTGTTCGCGAGTGCCACGAAGAACTTGCCATAATAGTAAAACCAACGCAAATTTTCCACCAAGTAACCCACGCCTACGACGATATCACTGTGCACCTAACCTTGTTTTTGACAACAATCACGCAAGGCACACCGCAAAAACTCGAACATAACGATATCCAATGGGTAACGCCGTCGCAAATGCAAAACTACGATTTTTGTCCCGCCGACTACACAATCTTGCAAAAAATTCAACAGCAATTTGGCACAGATAAACAATAACAAGATGCGCATAACTGCACATTAAACGGTCGGTTTTGTGTGCTTAAACTGTTTGTTTTGCATTTTTATCTAAAATTATTTCAATAATCAACACGCTGTACATACAAAATAACAATTCGGTAGCAACGGAGCATTTCGCTTCGAAAAATACAAAAGTAAATTTTATAGGGGATAATCATGAAAAGTAAATTTTCAAGAGTAACGTTACTAATTCTGCTGTTAGCCCTTGTTGTAACCACGTTGCTGGTGCCAACGTCCGCCTTCGCGGCAACAACACCAACAGGTTATACAAGTGCAAGCGACGTCGTTTACAAAAATGACGGATCAAAAATTTACAACTGGGGTGTTCGTAATGAAACTGCAACATTCCTAACTACCTACGCTAATAATTATTACACAGGTAGTAACACCTTCGAAAATTTGTCTGCTCAAGGCAAGGACGAGTTGCTTACGAGTTTGCGTTCTTTGATGAAGTCAACTCACAAAACTGATACGACTTACGATAATTGCAAAAATTATGCAAAGTATACTGATTGCCAAAAAAACGATGGTTCCGTTATTTTGCTTTATACTTCTTACGTTGCCTCATCGAGTGACTTTAGTGCTTCGGCTCCCGGATGGAATCGCGAACACGTTTGGCCGAAATCTTTGGGCGGATTCAGTACTTCTGGACCCGGTGCGGACGTGCATCATATTCGTCCCGACGACGTAACAACCAATAGTAATCGTGGTAATAAAAAATACGGAAACGTATCTGGCGGAACAACCTCTACGGGAACTTTGGCAAGTAGTATGGTCGGTGGTACATATAATAGTAATTATTATGAACCATTAGACAATGTAAAAGGCGACGTTGCTCGTATTTGTTTGTATATGTATACTCGTTACGGTGCCGATTACTCAAAGTGTTCGTCAATTACAAACGTATTCCAAAGTGTGGACGTATTGCTTGATTGGATGGAAAAAGACCCTGTCGATACCTGGGAAATGGGACGTAACGATTCGTGCCAATCCCTCACGGGAAGTCGTAACGTATTTATTGATTACCCTGAATATGCTTGGCTTTTGTTTGGCAAGGATGTTCCGGAAAACTATGCTACACCGTCTCACAATAGCGGAACAGTTGCTCCTAACCCAGATGGTGGTGGTAGCACCGGAGGAAACACCGGCGGTAATACCGGTGATGGTGGCAGTACGACAACTCCGGTAGAAACAGTACACGAAGGAACGCAAACCGATCCGTACACAATCGCCGATGCCCTTGCAGTTGGCGGTGGTTTGACTGATGGTGGAAATAACGGAAAAGTTGTCTATGTAAAAGGTACAGTAAAATCTTTTGAGACAGCAACAAGTCAAAGTAGTGGTTCGTCTTATTTTAAGAACGTTGTAATTTATGACGAATCTACATCAAGCACATTTACTTTGAATACGGCAAACCCGCAAGCAACAACAGATGGAAACGTCAAGGTTGGCGATACAATCCTTGCTTGGGGCTACATTCGTATCAACAATAAATCTGGTTTGCCCGAAATGGGAACGGCAAACAGTACGCTTGTCAACTTCTCTATCGTAACTGATACTACCGGTGACGGTGGCAGTACAGGTGGCAATACCGGTGATGGTGGTAGTACGACAACTCCTGTTCAACCGGTTCACGAAGGAACGCAAACCGATCCGTACACAATTGCCGATGCTCTTGCAGTTGGCGGTGGTTTGACTGATGGTGGAAATAACGGAAAAGTCGTTTATGTAAAAGGTACAGTAAAATCTTTTGAGACAGCGACAAGTCAAAGTAGTGGTTCGTCTTATTTTAAGAACGTTGTAATTTATGATGAATCTACATCAAGCACATTTACCTTGAATACGGCAAATCCGCAAGCAACAACAGATGGAAAGGTCAAAGTTGGTGATACAATTCTTGCTTGGGGTTACATTCGTATCAACAATAAATCTGGTTTGCCGGAAATGGGTACGGCTAATAGTACGCTTGTCAACTTCTTTATCGTAACTGATACTACCGGTGACGGTGGTAACCAAGGTGGAACGGATACTCCGGATATTACTTATACTATTACAAGTACGCAAGATGCTTTCGACGTTACCGTTGGTGCTACTGTTGATTTCAAGACGTACTTTACAATCACTGATTCTAACGGACAAACCATTAAAGTAACGGACGATATGATTTCTGCTCCTGATAAAGATTTAACAAAGGAGGGCTCGTTTATCGTTACGTGTAGTTATGGCGGTTCATCCAAGGTTATCACTGTAAACGTTAAGGCTAACAATAGTGGTACCGATACGCCTGTAACTCCCGATGAAAAAGTCGTTGCATTCCAAAACGCAGTTGCAGATATCGCAAACGCAATAACAATCAATGCAAAATTCGTTGCAATCAAAACGGCTGTAACGGCTTACAATAGTCTAACGTCCGCACAAAAACAACAAGTATCAAGCGAAATTGAAACTCTCAAGACTGCAATTTCCAACTATAACACGGCTGTTACAACACAAAACGACAATTCGTCAAATGCTTTGTTGTTAGTTTTGCAAGTGGTAACAGCAACTGTAACTGCATTGGCGGTTGCTATCATCACCAAAAAGGTGCTATTTTAGTAGGGGGTAAAACACGATATGAAAAAGATAATTTTTGTAATCGCAATTTTGTTGTGTGCAACATTTTGTTTGACGTCTTGCGACCTTGTTCCTACTGATACGGACGTTTCGTATGATGCAATCAATCAAATGATAAAAGCAGACTACTCCAAGTTGACAATAGAAATCACCACAAAGCCGACAGGCGAAAGCGACGGCATTGTTAGTGAGATTATTTGCACCAACGTGAGCAAAACATGTGCGTTGGTTGACTACATCATCCAACAATACGCAATAATCGACGTAGACGGCGATACAATCACAATGCCCGATAGTCAAATAACCACCAAAAGGGGATCGGTTGTTTTAACCGACGGAAAGGTAACGAGCTCAACCGGCGACGAAGTTGATTTTGATTTTGCCAATATCGATAAAATCAATCTTGTGTTTAATGCAGATAATTTTGCAAACACAAACTTTAACGGTGCTGATTTTTCAGCCGACGTAACCAACGTTAAAGGCTTTTTGGGTAAAGACGTCCAAGGTGTTACTAATGCAAAAGTTTCTGTGAACGTAACCGATTGTGTTGTTACTATAAGCGGTACTGCAAACGGCAGTGACGTTACGGTTGTTTACACAATCACAAAATAGTTTTTTTGCAATGCAAGTTGACGTCTAACAAAATCATTTTGAAAAATAACAGCAAAAGCACAACAACAAATTTAACAAATGCAAAATGCACTCTGTCATCAGTAGATAGAGTGCATTTTTTACAATATTATTGGTGATGTTTTTACAACTTTATTTAACGATGGTTGTTTTTTGTGCAAATATTTTCAATTTTCCACTTACCACTTGGGCGTCTAATACGTCGGCTTGCGGCAAAATTTCGCCGTCCGCCTCAAATCTACTGTCGTCCAAAATTTCAACTTTAATTTTCTCGCCGTCTAACACTTCTGTGCAAGCAAGTTTAACGTGTTTACCCTTCAAAAACTTTAGCACTGCGCACAAGATTTTGCTTTTGGGTATTTCGTTGATGATAACCACTTGCAATTTGCCATCGTCAATCATCGCACTCGGGCATACAGGCATGCCACCACCAATGTATCGTCCGTTGCCAATACCAATCATAAACACACTGCGTTCCATCGGTTCGCCGTTGTCGATAGTGATGCGCATATGGTGGAAACGCACGTGCGTAAGGGTGTAGAATAGCGATAAATAGTAGTTTAGTTTGCGTTTGTGCTTCATCGATTCGTACTTTAACAGCACGTCAACGTCCATTCCTGCGCCCAAAACGTTCAAACTGCGACCGTTGGTAAGTTGGATGTAGTCCACGTAGCTTGTTTCTCCGCGCAAAATAACATCCATAGCCTTTTTCACGTTGGACGGGTGTGTACTTGCACGCACGAAATCGTTGCCTGTGCCACATGGAATCAATCCCAATGTTACGTTTTGGAAGTTTTCGATACCGCACAACACTTCGTTGAAAGATCCGTCGCCACCCATCACAAGCAAGTTGCAATTTGCTTCATCGCTAAGCTCACGTGCAAGTTCCGTTGCGTGTCCTTTTCTTTCGGTGTGGTGCACGCAAAACTCGGCATTGTGCTCTTGCAAAATTTTGCAAACCTGTTTTAATGCTTTAAGGCTTTTTCCTTTACCGCCTTGCGGATTTACAATAATGTGATACATAGCGTCTCCTTGCAAATAGTTAACTTTTGTGTACTTTTGGTATATTGTACACTTAAAAGTTCCAAATGTCAATGCTATTGCATACCATTGATATACGTACACATATTTTTTTGTTCTACGCCGAGTTGATTTTTGCAATTTATGTGTCGATTTCGGCTTTGTTTTAGATTTTGATATAGATGTTTCACAGATATTACCGAATGTCGATACCGATGCTAAAAACAATTTTACTCAACAGTTTCCATTTGTTGTAAGCGGAATAATTTTGAAAGTTGCAATTTAATAATAACGCAAATATAGTGTTTGAACAAATTAGTATTTGACAAATTCAAAGATTATATTCGGGGTAAACGCTAACTTATTTTGCAGTAAATAGTGCTTATTTCTGCTTTTTTGATGTTGTTTTTGTGTTACAAAAAGGGACAATTAGATTTGTTGACTGCTTTTGTAGGCGTATGATATCACCGTTTGAACTCGAATTTTTACACAGGAAACCCCACGCTCGGTAGTGGGTCATTTAGTACTGGAGATTAGACTCCCCCTAACGAATTTACTATTACATCTTGGTTTGTTTTGCCAGTCGTATGAGATTATCTTTTTGTACTTTTTAGTTTTAATGATAATTCCTGCGACATCTTTTACACAAATGAAAAGGAACCACGAGTTTGACCGCGGTTCCAAGTGGTGGAGCTGACGGGACTTGCACCCGTGTACCAACGTGAGCAAACAAAACTTTCTTCGTACACAGTTTACTTTTGCCGTCACACGGTAAAGAAAGCAAACCAACTTACCGTGTCGAGACACCTTTAACTTCGGTAACTATCGGTGCGTCAGCCGACGGCTACCTATTTGCGAATTATGACGCGGAAATCGTGGTCTCGCAAACAAACCAAGTTCCACGCGCTGGGATTAAATTACGCAGCGTATGCCATTCCGTAGGAACGACGAGTGCTATTATTAGCGTTTAATTTAAGTTTTGCCTTGATAACGCAGATGCACTGCGGTACGCTTATCTTATCCTCTCTACGCCGGGCGAATCTAAAAACAGCCCCACGTGATTGTTATTTTATTATATACTATTTTTTACGAATTGTAAACATCTTTTTGATAAACTTGCAAACGCCAAAGATGTTGTGCTGGCAAACTTCGGCAAAAACGCTATGCGATAGTGGTGCTGTAAGGATGAATTTTGTCTGCAAAAGGCATTGTGGTTTTGTTGCGAACCAGACTTCCCCTTTTGCTATTTTATAACTTTTTGTTGGCATAATGTCGTTTGTGCGCAATTTGCAGTATATTTTACCGTTTTTCGAAACGATGTTTTGCCACTTTTGGGACTTATTCAACCCATCTAATGATTGTTGTGCACAACGAATATTATGTTTACGAGCGGTTGTTTACAATCTAAACTATATTTGACTTTATTTTGCAAATTGTCAATTAGATATCTTTTCGATAACGTAGTCCATAATGTATTCGCTCACGTCAATACCGGTGCAGTCGAGAGTGCTTCTAAAATGCGGATTGGAATTTACTTCACACACAATGGAACCGTTTTTGCCGAACATAACGTCTACGCCTGCCCAGTCTAAACCAAGTGCTATTACCGCTTGTAGAGCAACGTTTTTTTGCTCATCCGTCAATTCGACGGTGTGTGCCGTTCCGCCGTTGGAAATGTTAGAACGAAAATCCGTTGCGTTTTGTCGCAACATACCGCAAATAACTTTGTCACCAACCACGTTGATGCGCACGTCTCGTCCAACGCTTTCTGCAACAAACTCTTGCATCAAAAAATCTTTGTAACCGATTTTTGCAACAATTTGTTTTAGTTCGTCCATATCTTTTGCAAGATAAACTTGTTGTCCAAAGGAACCGTATGCTTCCTTTACTACCATGGGAAAGTGCAAAATTTCTTCCGCCTTACGCAAAAAATTATCGTCGTTGTAGCCGACGCCTTCAAAGGTTTTGGGTGCAACTATTGTTTTGGGGTGCGGAACGTTGTTCTGTGTAAGGGCGACTGCGGTGCATATTTTGTTGTCGCAAAGCGCAATAGCAGTGCTACTGTTAAAGGTCGGGATGTTTTCATTTTCGATTTTTTGCGCCAAAACGGTGTCTTTATCCCAAAAAATGACGAAATCGGGTTTTGACAAAGGCAAATGTTCGCCTATCGGTGCAAGCAAATCGGTAGTGGTAACCATTTGCAGTTCCACGTTACGTTTTTTTGCGGAATTTATCAATAAATTGTAGATATCTTCGAACTTTTGCTTTTTTACAAAACTGTTAACAACAAGCCAACCAAACATTTGCACCTTCTTTTGGCAATAACGTATCGAGCAAAATATTGCCCGAATATTCGTTGTGCCAAACTCACAAGATTAGGCAAATAATACCACAAAACCTACCGTTTGACAAGTATAAATATCGTCAACACACAAAGACAAATCCTTGAATTTTGCAAAAGGTGGTGTGGGAAACCTTTTTTTATTAACGTTTGCTCGATTTCTAACGCTATTGATACAATCAAACTGATTTATTTGCTTTTCCCTGGGAATTACCAAATTTTGATACAGTTTTTGACATTGCAATTTGTATGCGAAGATACCCCTTTTTCTTCACAAAAGAGCGCAAAAACGTTGCAATATTTGCAAATACATTGTATAATTATTATCGCTAAAAATATGGCAGTATTACTGCAAGAGGACGTATTATGACACACAATAAATATAGAACTCACAACTGCGGAGAACTCCGCATGGACAACGTCGGCGAAACGGTAACAATCGCCGGTTGGGTAAATTCCGTACGTAACCTTGGTGGTGTAACGTTTGTTACTATTCGTGACCACTACGGTATCACCCAAGTAATATTGGACGGACAAGACGCTCCCGCTCGCGAAAGCGTTGTTTCCGTTACCGGTCAAGTGCTGGAACGTATCAGCAAAAACCCTAAAATGCCCACAGGCGATATCGAAATCAAAGTGGAAAAGCTGGAAATTTTGGGTGCTTGCAACAAGGTTTTGCCGTTTGAAATTGCCGATGCGGAAAACACTCGCGAAGATTTGCGTCTAAAATACCGCTATTTGGATTTGCGTAACCCTGCCAACCACGAACGTATCGTTTTGCGCTCTAAGTTGATGCAATACGTACGTAACTATATGCACAATCACGACTTTTTGGAAGTTCAAACTCCTATTTTGACCTCTTCCAGTCCGGAAGGTGCTCGTGACTTTTTGGTTCCCAGTCGTCTAAATCCGGGCAAGTTCTACGCTTTACCCCAAGCACCGCAACAATTCAAACAGTTGCTTATGATTAGCGGTTTCGATAACTACTTCCAACTTGCTCCTTGCTTCCGTGACGAAGATGCTCGCGCAGACCGTTCTCCCGGTGAATTTTATCAACTTGACTTGGAAATGGCGTTTGCCACTCAGGAAGACGTTTTTGTCGTAATGGAAGAGTTGATGGGTAGCATCATTCGTGATTTTACAAACAAAACTGTTCCTGCAAAGTTCCAACGTATCACTTATGCCGATGCAATGCGCGACTATTGTAGCGATAAACCTGACCTTCGCAATCCGCTAAAGGTTGTCGATTTAACGAAAGGTCTTATTGCAAGCGAATTTTCCGTATTTAACGGCAAAACTATCAAGGCTATCAAAGCACCCAGTCAAGATAAAGGTCGCAAATGGTACGACGCAATGACAAAATTCGTTATCGACAACGAAGGCAAAGGTCTTTGCTGGTTTAAGTATGCCGATAACACTCTAACGGGTAGTGCGGTAAAATTCTTGACGGAACAGGAACAAAACTATATTGTTTCCACACTTAACGTACAAAACGGCGAATCCATCTTTATCGTAGCAGATACTACTGTTCGCGCAACAAAACTTATTTCCACTTTGCGCAACAAGTTAGGTGCCGAACTTAACCTTTTGAGTGACGAATTTAAGTTTGTTTGGATTGTCGACTTCCCATTCTTCGAGGAAGAAGACGGTCAAATCCAATTCTCTCACAATCCATTCTCTATGCCTCAAGGCGAGTTGGATGCGCTTCTCAACAAAAATCCGTTGGAAATTTTGGCATATCAATACGACTTGGTGCTTAACGGCGTAGAACTCTTGTCCGGTGCCGTTCGTAACCACAACCCGCAAGTAATGGTAAAAGCGTTTGAAATGGCAGGTTATGACCGTAGCGTTGTCGAAAACAAATTCCCTGCATTGTTCAATGCTTTCGACTACGGTGCTCCGCCACACGCAGGTTGCGCATTCGGTTTCGACCGCTTGCTAATGTTCCTGTGCAACACGGATATCATCCGCGACGTTATTGCCTTCCCGCTTAACAAATCCGCGCAAGACTTGATGATGTCCGCACCTTCTACCGTTACCGAGCAACAACTCAAGGACGTTTCTATCAAAATCGACATCAACGACTAATTTTCACAAGGAAACTCACAATGAATCTAATCGTAGTAGTGGATAACCAATGGGGCATAGGCAAAAACAACGGTTTGCTGTTTTCTCTAAAAAAAGATATGGCGTTCTTCCGTGAAAAGACCACCGGAAAAGTAGTAGTTATGGGCGCAAACACCTTTGATAGTTTTCCCAACGGCGCATTGTCTAATCGCACAAACGTCGTTTTGGACGACCAAGGGCGTGAACACGACGGTGCAATAACCGTCACAAACTTGGACTACCTTTTTGAATTGCTCAAAAACTACGATACTAACGACGTTTTTGTTATCGGTGGCGCAACCGTGTACAAACTGCTTTTGGATAAATGCAAATTGGCGTTTGTCACCAAAGTGCATGCTTGTGGCGACGCGCAAGTGTTTTTTCCTAATTTGGACGATCGTTTCGAGTGGCAACTTGCGGAGATTGGTCAAGATATTCAAGACGGTGACTACACAATCACCTTCTGCACCTATGTCAATATCACCGGCTACGAAACGATAACATAAGGATTCTTGGTCTTTGAGAGTATCAAAATGTGCGTTAATTTTCGAAAAACAAATTATATCTAAATGGAAATGTAGTTACTGTAACCTTTTGATTGGTTTGCTAAATTAACGTCATCGTAATCTAAATACAGGTATACGCAATACACTTCAAAAGTGTTTGACTTTTGGAGTGTATTTTATTTGTTATTTTAATCTTATGAATATTATTTTTGCAAAACTATATATTTCGGTTTACTTAATATTAGTTATATGGTAGAATTTGTAGGTTTTGTAAAGGTGATTTTACAGAGCTTATGTTTTAATATACAAAGGAAGGTAAATAGTATTGTCTCAATCATCATTGCAATCGGACAAAATGCGCAATACTCAAACGGGCAAACTGCTAATTTCTATGAGTCTGCCGGCAATATTTTCTATGCTGGTGCAATCGCTGTATAACATTGTCGACTCGCTCTTTTTAACCAACTACGTCGGTAACGAAGCCTTTTCCGCCGTTAGCGTGGTGTACCCAATAACGGTATTTGTAACTGCCGTTGCTATCGGTATAGGCGTGGGCGCAAATGCCTACATTGCCCGAAAACTTGGCGAAGGCAACCGCGAAAAGGCAGATAAAGCCGCCAAAACGGCACTTATTATGAGCGTTGTGGCGTGGATTGTTATTTTTATTATCGGTTTGACGTTATCTAAGCCATTTGTAAAATTGTTTGTCGAAGACGGCAACCAACTTATACTCGACTACGGAACAATGTACCTAACCATTTATCTTTGTTGCAGTATCGGTTCCATTTTGGATATTGTCTGTGCACGCATTTTGCAAGCAACCGGAAATATGAAGGTGCCAATGGTATCTCAACTTGTAGGTGCAATCACTAATATTATTTTGGATGCCGTGTTTATCATAACTTTCAAAATGGGCGTATTCGGTGCAATTTTGGCAACGGTAATCGGTCAATGGGCGGCAGCAATCATCAATATTTTGGCATTTGTAGTTAAAAAGCAGGACGTTTCGTTGTCTTTCAAAGGCTATCGTGCCGAAGGTCAACAATTTAACAAGATTTTACGTGTTGGCACACCTGCGTTTATAATGAACGCAATGGGTTCTATAATCACGATAATTTTGAATTTGCTACTGAACAAATACGATTTCAATATGGGCAAAAACGTCCTTTCAGCATATTTCAAAGTGCAATCTTTCGTGTTTATGCCCGTTTTTGGACTTATGCAAGGAACAATGCCTATTTTGTCCTACAACTACGGGGCAAATCTCAAACAGCGTTTCAACGAAACATTCAAAAAGGCGTTGTACATCGCCCTTGGCGTAATGGTGGTGGGATTTGTTTTGTTCCAAGCCATTCCGGAAGTTTTGATGTCTATTTTCGAAAGCCAAATTCCCAGCGAAGGTCAAACGATGGAGCAGTTGCAAGCGCAAAACCAACTACTCGTTCAAAGCGGTGCGTATGCTTTCCGCGTGATAAGTATAGCATTTATTCCTGCTGCCTTTGCAATTTTGATAATCAACATGTTGCAAAGTATCAACAGTTCCATTTCCAGTTTGTTGATGAGTTTGTGTCGTCAACTTGTATTTTTAATTCCGTCGGCAATTTTGTTCGATAGTTTGTGGCAAACAAAAGGTATTTGGTTCTGCTATCCCTTTGCGGAAATTTTTGCATTGCTAATATTCTTACCTTTCGCAATCAAAGCATATCGCAAACAATTTGCCTACAAACAAGCGCAGTACGACCAACATCTTATCGACACCAACGAATCCCAACCGAACGTTGCAACGGAACAAATTTAACGTTACAAAAGAATTGACGTTAAAACTATAAGAATCTTGTCGTCGTTGTGATGATAGACAAAAATATGCAAACTGCCAATTAATGCAATCACCCTAACGTAACTGAGCTAACGTTAAACAGACAAAAGCACCTGCATTTTTGCAAGTGCTTTTCTTTTGCCAATATAATGATTTTAATATTTCACAACTTAATTATAAACTTCACAATTTAATTTTATTTCAATCTTTCAAAACTTAATTTTAGTCTTTAACAACACGTCGTTTTTTGTTAGATACTTTAGTGGAATATCTAACACGTCCGCCGCACCGAAGTAACTATTGTTTGGATGATCGCCACAACTTATGCTTAGTAACAAGACGATAATTACGCATTATCAAATGTTTGTTAGCAAAAAAAAAGTCGATGGTTAAATTCTCTATGCGTGAAAACTGATTTCGTTGTAATCTAAATCTTTGCTATATACAATTTTTTCGCCATAAATGGCTTTTAGTTTTTCAACGGAAATAATGTCTTTCGCTTGTCCGTATTCTACAATGTTGCCGTTTTGCAAAAGAAAAACATTTGCGTTAAGATATAAGGCGTGATTGGGGTTGTGCGAAGAAAGAATAAATGTTTTGTTCTCTTTTTCTGCAATTTCTTTGATAAACGACAATACTTTGTTTTGATTTTTGATATCCAATGCAGACGTTGGTTCGTCCAAAACGATTACGTCCGAGCCTTGGATGATTGCTCCGCAAATGGAAACGATTTGTCGCTCGCCGCCACTAATCTCCCCGAGTTTACAATTTAGCAATTCGTCGATTTCAAAACGCCGTGCTATATCTACAATGCGTTTTATGTCTTCGTCCGTAGGCGACTGGTAAAAACGCATTTTGTTGACATTTCCAAAAGATAAATATTCTTCTACCGTAAAGTCGTCGGCAACGGTCGTTTTTTGAGATACATAAGATACCACTTTCGCTCTCTCTTTAATCGAAAATGTTTTTAAGTCCTGTCCGTTTAATAATATACTGCCTTGATATCCATCAAGTAAGCCGGTAACAAGTTTGATTAGCGTCGTTTTTCCCGATCCGTTCAACCCGAGCAGAACGTTGACAGTTCCTTTTTCGCAGGAAAAATCCATACCGTTTATAATATATTTTCCTGTTTTTTTATAACGAAACGATAAGTTTCTTGTTTCAATCATTTTCATGTATCGTATTTCTCCTTATAAATAACAAAACGATAAAAATAATTGTTCCAAAAAATCCTGTTACAGCCGATAAAGGAATTTCCGCCGCAGTAAACACACGAGAGATAATATCCGCAATAATCATAAAAGTTGCGCCAAAAATTATACAAAGCGGAATTGTTTTTTTTGTGTTGCGTCCTACCGCTAAACGCACGATATGCGGAACAACTAAACCTATCCAGCTTATCGTTCCCGAAAAAGCAACCGAACTTGCCGTAAGCAAAGTAGCTACGCCTATAATTAGTGCACGGTATACACGATAATTCATTCCTTTCGTTTGCGCTTCTTCTTTTCCCAAAGCGACGATGTTAATTCGCCAACTGATAGATAATATAACTGTCGAGCAAACAGCAACAATGGGCAATAACAGATATATGTCAGTCATTGTCGATTGTTCAAAAGAACCCATCAGCCAAAAAGTTATGCTTGCAAGCGTCGTTTCCGCATCTGCGAAATACTTAACAAACGATAAGACCGAACTCATGCAACCGCCGACGATAATCCCCGACAAAGTTAAAATTGTTGAGGATTTGTTCCTGAAAGCGGTGGAGACAAACAGGGTTGCCACAACCGTAAGAACACCGAAAACGAAGGCAAAAAAACTAACATATACGGACGATAAACCTAATGTGATAGCAATTGCCGCACCGACGCCTGCCCCCGACGATACTCCAAGTAAATCCGGCGATACTAATTTGTTTTGAAAAGTTTCCTGGTATAAAAGTCCGGAAACGCTCAATGCCATTCCGGTAAGAGATGCGATAATCGTTCTCGGCAATCGCAAATTAAAAATAATACTGCGTTCAATTTCGTACCCGTTTTTAGAAAATAGCAATCTCCAAAAATCCGCAACGGAAATTCGGTAACGTCCTACAAGCAAAGCTACGATAAAAGAGAGCACAAAAACGATACTAACAACCGTGTATGTAATAGAAATACATTTTTTCTTATACAAGAGCGTTGCCCTCCCGATTTAAACCGTTTAACATATTGTTCGCCTCATCGTTGGTTAGGTGCACCCCGAAAAATTCTTCGCTTAAATCTTGTATTTGTTTTTTTGTATCGTACGAAAAATAATCAGGATATAATTTGTTTGCTTGATCGCACAAGAAAACGGGAGAAAATACGGAAAGCTGTTCGAACATTGTAAGTCCAATGGGTATATTGAATACTTGATTTGTTTTAACGGCGTTAAGATTTGCGTAAGGTTCCTTTTGTAAAGCTTCGATTAAAGTCTTTTGATAAATTCCGCCAACAACAAACACGTCCGGATTTTGTGCACAAATTTCCTCGACGGAAGGTTTGTTCGATTCAAAACGATCGTTCAGCGGTGTCATTCCCAGAATTTTGTAGGCATATTCTGTAAACGAACCTTTATTTTCGGTGTATCCAACTCCCTTGTTTTTATCTCCACGTACGTAATATACAGTTCTTTGCGCGTCGTTGTGTTTTGCAAGTTCCGTTTGGATCTCCGCAATCGTTCCTGCCATTTTTGTTTTCCACAAATCGACTCGGTTTGCGACTTCTTCGCTATCCCAAATTTGTTTTACTAAATCGGCAAAGAAATATACGTAATCGCTAAAATCGGGATTTCCGTACAAACTAACGTTTAATGCCTTAACGCCGTGCTCTTTTAACCCGTCTGCTATGTATTTTTCAGGCGCGAAAACGATATCTACGCCACGCGAAAGATATGTTTCGTAACTTTCTTCATATGATAAACTATACCGTTCATTTGCGTGTTTATCGAATACGGGTGCCCATTCGTTTTCGAGCAGAGAATAGTAGACGCTGTCTATGCTATCCGCCACGCCGAAAGCAATCAAAAGGTCGTATGTCGTTCTGGATGCACAAGCAACTTTTTGTGGATTTTTTTTGACGGCTACTCTTTCACCAAGCATATCTACAACCGTTACTGTGTCGTCGGTGGTTGGTGAATCGTAATTGCAAGCAACCGTCGTAAAGGCTATTGCGACTAAAAATACGCTTGCAATAATAACTGAAAAAATTTTATAAAGTTTTGACATAGATTTCTCCTTTGAAATATTCAACGCATACTATCGAAAAAGCGCATCAAATAGAGAACAAACTACGTCTTTTGAACTCTAAATTGATTATTTTGAATATTTCGATTTAACTTACGAAAAATGTAATAAACTATCGTGAAATAGCACGCTTTTGTATAAAAACGATAGTTCTTGTGGCAAAACGAAAGTTTTGCAAAAGATTTACTTAGTATAAGTTATAATATAGGAAGTTTTTGTCTTGATGTGCCGCAGGCATATACAAGCACAACTTCGACGTTTCATATACTGCGACACCGATTTTTTAAAGTGGTGTTTGCGCAAACAAATTTGATTTGCAATTTTTGTGCAAATCACATCATATAGTATACAATATAACATAAAACTTATCATTTTTCAATAGTTAATTTATTGGTGTAAAACAATTATTTGTTCTATAAAGAGTAGAGTTGTGTTTCTATCTATCAATTTATCCAAGTAAAGTTTTTTATGTGCTACTTGATTGGGGTAGACGGTCAAACTAAGTGCAACACTTTGTCGTCCATTGTGCTTAAAAATATAATTATAATTCACCGATTAATGAAAAAAGCCCGAATTTTCGGGCTTTTTCAACGAGTTTGCCATTTGCCTTTTTGTTTTCGATTTTACTGAATTTTCTAAGAGTTAGATACTTTTGAGCGTGCATTTTGTTTTCACAACACGTCGTTTTTTGTTAGATATTTTAGTGGAATATCCAACACGTCTACAGCACCAAAGTAACCGTCGTTTTTAAGTTTGGTCACAATTTTTGCATAACGTATCATAATTTTTGCGGTAAAACGCGCATTATTTTGCATGGTAACAACGCTTTCGCAACAAAAATCTTTACTCGTTGCAATCACTTTCCCACAGTGACTTGTTTTTTGCTTCAACTTGCGTACCTGTTGCGGAGTGCAAAAAATAACTTCCGTTTCGCAACAGTCAAAATAGTGCGGGATGGATTTGATTTCTCTTTCAACCTTTTGTTTTGCGCTTTCTACACATGCAACGTAACATACCCGTTTGTGCAGTTTTGTAGCGTCCCTTTCGCCGTCGTTTATCAACTCGACGGCATTTTCTTTGGGTAAAGTAAATTGCACTCCGTCGATAACTTCGGCAATAGTTCTAATGGCATTGGAGTGTCCTTGGCTTATTCCCTCACCCCACAGCGTTACGGGAATACTGTCAAAATTCCACAATGCACGCAACGCAGAAAGGACTCCGGGGTCCCACCCTGTTGCCACAATAGATAGATTTTTGCTGTTTAAGTCGTTTAACGTCTTTTTGTATGAAGCAATTTTTGCGTGATTGTCAAAGCAATCCACAGTGTCAAATCCAACAACGTTTTGGACGTTCTTCTCAATATCGTCGTAACTACCCAATGCAAGTAGCAGTAGGTCGATTTTTCCACGATAACTTTGCAATTCGTCAAAGGGAAGATACTCAGCCAACGATATTTTTCGTCGCGAAAATATTCCGCCAAGTTGTAACGAGTCGTCTGTTTTTACCAATTCGTACAATGCCTTACCCACGTTGCCGTAGCCAACTATACCAACTTTCATAGATCACCTCGTGGTAACATATTCTTTTTTATCGGGTAAAAATCAACAATTTTTCAATTTTTAGGAAAATTTTTCCGCAAAAACTTTACTATTTTCGTTAAACAATATATAATAATTAAAAGTAACTCCCAAAATACAAGGAAAACAACCATGAGACTTTTGGAATTTGTAAAAGAGTTTTTTACCACCGGCGATATTATGGAAGTTGTCGGCAAGGTGTTGGCGGTACTTATCGTAACGGCAATGTACTTTGTCGTGTTTTTCTACGCCCACAAACGCAATTTGCAACTCGTAACTTATATTTACATTTGTGCGCTTGTTGCGTTGGTATTTCTCGCGCTTTTCGGCATTCCAAACTTAAGTTTCTACGTCTACTTTGTATTTTTTGGATTTTTTATTGCAACTATGCACTTTTTTGGGCAGGATTTCCGCAAGGATATCTTTCTTCGCGCTTGGCGCAACGAAAACGACTTCGACGCCGAAGATCTTGGCAGAGCCGATTTGCACAAATCCGTCAACGAAATTATCAAGGCTTGCCAACGCCTTTCCAAAACGGATACCGGCGCACTGATTATTGTCGGCAGTAACGTTTCCGAAAGCATAATGAACAGCGGTATACAAATCAATGCGGAAATTTCCGCCGACCTTTTGGAAACAATTTTCTTCCCCAAAACAAATCTTCACGACGGTGCAGTAGTGGTAATGGCGAACAAAATTGTGTGCGCAGGTTGTTATCTTCCCATGACGCAAGATGCAAACCTTCCACGTGAGTTCGGTAGTCGCCATCGTGCAGCAATAGGTCTATCGGAAAGCAATTCTGACGTTACAGTTATCGTTGTAAGCGAAGAAACTGGTATCATTTCCGCAATGCACAACGGCAAGGTAAAACGTTATCTCGATGCCGTCCAATTAAAACTTATTTTGGACTGTGCGATGGGACTTTTGGATCACGGTGCCGAAGAAACAATCTGGGGCTTGAATAACTAAATAGACGACAAATTCCACATAGCACGACACGTTAACGTAGATGTGTTTGTAGATCTATCATTGATTACCATAACAACGCAACGAATACTGACTATAAAAAATATTGTTTTCGTGTGTTATATAAATAAAACACAATTATTACTAAACTTGGAGTAACCATTTATGAAAAATAATCGCAATTCCGGTAGAGCAAAACATTTTTTCAAACACTATGCAGGTTTGTTGTTGCTCGCACTTGTGTGTGCCGTGCTAACGGTAGTACTAATTTCCTTTATTTAACGTCTTAACTTTGTAGAAGTGTTTGTCTAAATAATTTGATATAAGTTGTGACTAACGGTAATTTTGTAAAGACATTTATCGTAACACACCAAAGTTTTTTTTGTAAATATCTTACAAGACAGTAACACACTGCAAAAAATCTTTTGTAAAACCTATTGCCAATTTATTGACATTTTGTGTTCGGTTGGTATATAATGTACAAGCGTTCGGTTGAACGTAATTTCACCTTGATACAAGGAAGGGGGCGAAAAAGAACATGGCAACAATTAAAGTTGGTGAAAACGAAACATTGGATAGCGCATTGCGTAGATTCAAAAGACGTTGCGCTCGCGACGGTATCATCGGTGACCTTCGTAAAAAGGAGCAATACGAAAAACCCAGCGTAAGACGTAAGAAGAAGGCAGAAGCTGCTCGTAAACGTAGCAGAATGTAGTTTTCTTGTCACAAATCCATATTACAAAAGATTAAACTGCTTATCACAAATAGTGATAGGCAGTTTTACATTTTACGGACATTTTTCGACAAAACTGTCCAAAACGTTCATTCTTTTGACAAATGCGATACGTGTTGTTATGCCAATAATTTTAGTTTAATTTTGTCTAATGACGTGTACGCAAACAACACAAAATTATTAACTAAAAATACTTTTGCGAGGTACACAATGACCACGTTAAAACAATACGCCAAACGCGCTAAAGAGCGAATGAAAAACGGATTTTGGGAACAAGCCAAAACCCAACTTGCCCACGAAAAACAGGTTGCCGCCACCTTGGGAATATCTCCGCATAAGGTCGCCGAAGAACAACATCGCAAACTGCAACGCCAAATCTACGACTACGACGGTTTTTGCGAAGAACAGGAATTCTACAACAAAGTGGTGCAAATTCTCATCAGTGAGCAAACAATAAGCAACCCGATAATGCGCCTTGCCGACCAAACCTACATGGCAAAACTTACTCCCGAACAAAAACAAGCATACATACAAAAACTTGCCACAAAATACCGCTCCGCCGTGGAACGCTACAACAGTTTAAACGGATAGGTTTGTGTTTGTAACATCAAACGTTTCAATTTTCTTTGCAGTTTTCTACGCTAAAATCGGCACTCTTGCGACAATCCTTGTTTTTTTTATCAACTTGTGCTACAATGATAAAAACGCGACGGAAGGAACAATTTATGCCCACAATCACCGATATGCAAATACAAAAACGCAACAAATCCCGTGCCAATATCTACTTGGACGGCGAGTTTGCCTTTGCGTTGGAAATGCTCACAGTAATGAAACTTGGGCTAAAAATCGGCAAGGACGTGGATGTTGAAACTATCAAAAATGCTATTTTCGATTCGGAAACGTCCGTTGCTTTCGGCAAAGCGGTAGATTATCTTGCTCGCGCAATGAAGACTACCAAACAAATGCGCGATTACCTAACAAATAAAGGTTATTCGCAAGAGGTTGTCGAACACGTTATACAAAAACTGCAAGGTTACAAGTACTTGGACGACGAAACGTATGCACGCATGTACGCCGAGCAAAGCAAATCGTATAAAGGCGAACGTCGTATCAAACAGGAACTTTTGCAAAAGGGCATATCCGCTATTCAAGTGGACGAACAAGTGCAAATCGACAACGACGACCAACTATCGTCCGCAACAAAACTTGCTCAAAAATACCTAAAAAACAAAGAACGTGATATAAAAACAATGCAAAAACTACAACGTTTTTTGTTGTATCGCGGGTTTGATTTTGACGTTGTAAATAGTGTAATTCGCACTTTCAAAGATAATTTCGACGACTAATTTTTTTGTTCAACAATCTGTATGTTTAGTCGTGCAAATATTTCAAAAAAAACGTTGCAGTACAGCGTGTTAATGCACAAATTATCAAAATCGTTTGCCAAAAGTTGTATTTGGTGCGTAACGAAAAACAAACCTTACATACAATCTACCTATCAACAAAGGAAAATATCTCAAAATGAAAAATATTGCAATAATCGGCGGTGGCGTCGCAGGACTTTCCGCATCAATCTACGCTTTGCGTGCAAACGTAAACGTAACACTATTCGAGCAATTCGGCTTGGGCGGACTTGTTTCAACTCTTGATAAAATCGAGAACTACCCGTCCTATCAATCAGTCAACGGCTGGGAACTTGCTCAAAACATGGTAATGCAGGCGAAACAACTTGGGCTAAAACAAACCCGTCAAAAGGTGTTATCTCTCACCACTTGTGACAACGGTTTTTGTATCACAACCGACAAAGGTCAACATCAATTCGATGCAGTTATCATTGCCACCGGAACTACCCACAACAAACTTGGCATCGAAGGCGACTACGTTGGTAAAGGCGTTAGCTATTGTGCCACTTGCGACGGTAATTTCTACCGCAATTTGGACGTTGCAGTAGCCGGAAACAGCAATTCCGCCACAAAGGAAGCGTTGTACCTTGCCGATTTGTGCAAAACGGTGTATATTGTTGCCAGCGGTGATTTGACGGGCGAACAAACGGTAATCGATACACTTCTTGCAAAACCTAACGTGCAACTTGTAAATGGCACAATCACAAATTTGGGTGGAGAAGGCGAATTGCAATTTATCGACGTGTTCAACAACGCCAATACAATTCGTTTAGATGTTAGCGGATTATTCGTAGCGGTGGGTTCTACCCCTGCAACGGATTTTATTAAAATCGATAACCTTGCCACCAATAACGGCTATATCGTGGTGGACGACAAATGCCAAACGAACGTAAAAGGACTTTACGCCGCCGGCGACGTTACAAATGGCCCCCTCAAACAAATTGTAACCGCTTGTGGCGACGGTGCCAAAGCAGGACTTTTCGCTTCCGCCTATAGCAAAACAGTAAAATAGTGCAATATCATGATTGTCTATTAAAACGCTAATTTTTTTTGTAGATAAGCTTAGAAAGTGCATTCAGCCGTAAATAGACTATATATCACCGCAAAAATAAACGTTATGTCGTGATAAAATGGTCGGTTGGTCTATTTCGATATAGTGCAATAGTAAATATCAATCACATTTTCAAAAACAAGTAATAACTTGTCCACATCAAAGCATAAACTATACCAAAGATAATTACTAACAAAAATCCATTTTCTATCAACGAAAGGAGCAATTATGAATTTTTTTGGTACAGACGGCATCCGTGGAACC
>CAYOKR010000024.1:0-24343 GCA_964404625.1 uncultured Oscillospiraceae bacterium
CCAAAACAACAGGTGTTGGTTACATAACCGACGACGAGCTTATAACAGCTCAAATCAGCAAGAACGGCAAAGCGTACATTCGAACTTACGACTGTATCAAAAGTTGCCACTCAATACCAAATTCAACTAACGAATTCAAAGGTGCTTACTACGAAATCGTTGAATACGACGGTCGAGATATAGAAATTAACTACTATATCTGGTACAAACTCGCAGACTAAATAAATTATAAGGAGATATACAAAATGAAAAAACAATATCAAATAAGCGAATTTCAATTTTACGATGGTGAAGCTTTCATCACTTTCAACCTTATCGACATCAATACTGAGAAAAAAGAAATCACGGTTGCCGTAACCAACCGTGTCAAGTTTCATTATACTTGATTTTCTTCCTTTGGTGGTTTTTATTTGTTGCAGTTGGCGAACCACTAACAGTATACACCACCAAATGAGGATACGTAAATACGCATAGGTAAACCTTTTTGGAACCACTAACACTGCTAGTGATTTTCATTGTACAATTAAAAAGGTATAGCCGTGATTTGACTATACCTTAATTTTTTAGGAATTAAAATCCCTTATTTGCACCCTCATAGGATAGTGGGTTATTACTTATGATACTCCATCAAACATTAACTGTATATGATTAATCAACATAATCCAAAATAAGGTTATCTGCGTACAAGTATTGATTTCCGGACGTTCCCTGTGTTACTACACGAACAGCCACAACATTTTTAACCGCCGTAGTAAAGGTATAATCAACTGTTTGAAGGGTATCATTGGCTGAAAACACAATCCAATCGCTCGAGCCACCCATATAATGACTATTACCACTTGCATCAATCAAAACGACTTTATATTTAATGTCCTTATTCGGGCTATGATAATTTCCTAAATCTATAGAAATGTAATTGACCGAATCAAGAGTTTGACCAATTGCGTAAGTAAATCTTCTTGTCATACCTTGAGAGCAAACAAAGTTTATAACATTGGAGTTATTTTTTGTACGTGAGTTCATTTGGTTTGACAATGACGTCCAATCAGTGTTGTATTGTTCTTGCGTCCAAGATGCGTTTGTGTAATTACCGCTGCCTGCACCATCTTCAAAGTCTAATTTAAGCAATGGACCAGTTTTTGCAGGGGTTAACGATTCCATCTTCAATGCTGGAGATTCGATATTTTTAATTGCAACATTATCCACAATAATTGTAGCAGTTGGTCCGTTATCCACAGTGGTTTGGAAAATAAATTCAATAATATCGAAGTGTTTTGCTTCAGCACTACTTACGCCGTCAAGCACCCAACCATCACCACTGAGAGGCAATTCGTAGTGATACCAACCGCTTTGCAATGCAACAGGCATTGTATATGTAGCATAAACACCACTCTCACTATTGCGAAGACGGATTTTTACTTTTGCAATGCCATCACCTTTGATATCGGCAACAATAACGTTGTAGTCCTTTCCTTCCGCATCAAATACAGTACCGAAACGGAAAGACATGGAGTTGTGCCAAATTTTGAATGTAGTAGCATTTGTATCGTCGTGACTTGCACCGTCACTCTTTGTTGCAGTAGCATTAGTCGTTACCCAACCGTTTTCGTACTTTTTAACGTCCCAATTTGCTACTACGTCGTCGCCGTTGTCAATAACAAGCGTACGAGACAAGCACTCGATAGTTGTAGTTTTTGTTTCGGCACAACCGGCATTACTACATTTTTCAGCATGGACACCAGCAGAAGTCCAACTTGCCGGAGTTGAATTAGCCTCGTCGTCCACCCAGTTATGTCCAAGCGCTTCGCCACTGGTAAATGTTTCCGTGCCCTTTGCACCACATTCGCAAGATTTGTAGTAAACTGCTGCCGACGTGCAAGTTGCTGCGTCTTTCAAGAAATCAACAGAAACAATTTCTTTATCGAATACGTGCGGGATAGGATCACCTTTAATAAATGTTTCCGCACCCTTTGCACCACATTCACAGGACTTATAGTAGGTTGCAGCAGCACTATGTGTTGCAGGGGTTGCAAGATATTCGTCTGTTGCCACTTCTTGGTCAAATACGTGTGCCACAACGTCGCCACTGGTAAATGTTTCCGTGCCATTTGCACCACATTCGCAAGATTTGTAGTAAACTGCTGCCAACTGATGAGTTGCTGCATCTTTCAAATATGATTCGGTTGCTACTTGCTTGTTGTACACGTGTGCACCAAGTTCGCCGTACTCTGCATTGCAAACGGAACAAACTGCTTTATGTTGGCAAGTTGCCGTACCGCCCGAGCAAGGTGTGACGTCAAGTTTTTCGGTACAACCTTCGAACGTGCAAGCGTGATAGTGATTTGTGCCATCGGACAACCACTCGGTTGCAGGAGTATGCTTGTGATTTTCGAGAGTTTCGCAAGCGGTTGCGATAACAAGCGACAAAACCAAGATAGTCACAAGACAAAAGATTTTTGCGAGTTTTTTCATAGTTACCTCCTAAAATTTAGTTTATATTTGATTACCCAAACTACACGGGTAATAAAAGTCGATAATGCGGGGTGTATTTTTGGTTTAACGTTTACTTATATACAAAAATATACAACTCTGTTGCCTAAAAACGATAAACTACTTGATAATTACGCTTTCGGGTGTAATTTGTAATGCAAATTTTGGCATTTTATACACAGAAAAATCATTCGGCACAACTGCCGTTACGTAAGAATCCCAACCGTTAATTTGTACAAAAATTGCATTTTGTGTACCAAGACTATCTTCGTCGTAGGCAAGAGCAGTAACTACGTTTTGAGTAATTTCCTGCTTTTCAATTCCATTTTGTTTTGCATACTTTTTATCGTAGACAACGTTTAATTTGTTGGAAATAAGCGTAATTGTGTGTTCGCCATCCGTGATACCTTTACGCGTCGGCAAGGTTAAAGTTGTTGAACCGACTTTAACGCTCATTGTGTCACCCAAAACTTTGACAGTGCAAGGAGCGGTATTATTAGAAACAATATGTTGACTTACAAGTTTGTTGCCTTTGTCGTCCCAAAGCATTAAACCTTCTTGCGGAACATACAACGTTACCGTTTGACCGACTGTGTAGGAACAATCGGTTGTGCGGAACACTAACGGAGTAGATTGTCCTTGCACTTTTAGATATACTGCACAACTGTCACTACCGTTAACGACAAAATCTACTACACCGATAATGCTTACGCCGTTTTCGATAGGTTCGGTGCGGAGTTTTGACGTTTGCAAACTGATTTTACACGTTTGTTGTTGGGTAAAATCGAATGTACGCGACATAAAATCCTGTGGTAAGTTCCACTTTGTACTACCTAACTCGACAACATTATTGTGTAAAGTGCAATCAAAACGATTAAACGCCGGAACACCCATAATTGTTTGTTTGGTCATGCTATCAAATAAGTGAGCCTTTAACATGTCAAATTGCAAAAAGATGTCCATTCCACTTTTAAGGCTGTGATCGGTTGGAACACTTGCAATAATATTGCCGTCGAAATCCGCAATTTTACAATACACGATTGTTTCTCTGCCAAGGTGTTCGACAATATCAATTTTGGCAGGGACACCTTGACTATCGCTAATCGTGATGTTTTCCGGGCGAATACCAAAAATAACGTTACCAAAAGCGTTTTTATCACCGATTAGTTGCTTGCGTTTGATAGGCGGAAACGTAATCATTGTACCACCGACATTCACAGACATTGAATCATCACAGGGAGACAAAACAGTATCTATCATATTCATCTGAGGAGAACCCAAAAAAGTTGCAACAAAAGTATTGATAGGTTCTTCGTACAAAACGGTTGGCGTATCGGCTTGCTGAATAAAACCGTCCTTCATAACTACGATGCGAGATCCCATTGTCATAGCTTCTGTTTGGTCGTGAGTTACATAAATGAAGGTCGTTGCCAATTTTTGGTGCAATTTTGTGATTTCGGCACGCATTTGTACACGCAACTTTGCATCCAAATTAGATAGCGGTTCGTCCAACAAAAATACAGCCGGTTCACGCACAATAGCGCGGCCAAGAGCGACACGTTGACGTTGTCCGCCGGAAAGTGCTTTAGGTTTGCGAGTAAGCAAATCTTCGATACCCAAAATTTCCGCTGCCATTTTTACGCGACGATCAATCTCTTCCGCAGGCATTTTGTGTATACGCAAGCCGAAACTCATGTTTTGATACACCGTCATGTGTGGATACAATGCGTAGTTTTGGAATACCATTGCAATATTACGATCCTTTGGTTCTACATCGTTTACCAAAACACCGTCCATATACAACGAGCCTGACGTAATTTCCTCCAATCCGGCGATCATACGCAAAGTTGTGGACTTACCGCAACCGGACGGGCCTACGAAAACTACGAACTCTTTGTCGTTAATATCCAAATTAAAATCGGACACAGCCCGAACACCGCCGTCGTAGACCTTGTAAACATTTTTTAATACTATGTTAGCCATTGTTTTGTTCTCCTTGTGAATTATTTAAAACGTCTAATCCTTTGTTTACAAACTGCGGATAATACTGTGAGTTGATGTATTTGTCGAATAATCCATGTGCAAGCAACGTCCAAGCACAAACGGAGATGCCTTGCCAAATTAAAACTACCAAAAACAGCATTATAAATGCGAAAATCGGATGAATCAGTAATAGAACAAACGGCAAGACTACACATATCAAATTTAATGCCAAATTTCGCAGTAATGCCATCCAACAAAAGGCAAAAGAGTTGCGAAATAGCGCGGAAAACGGAAGGTCGTAAAGGTTGTTACCCGCCAAAAAATACATTGCTGTTGTTGCAAACAAAAATACAACCACAACGCACACGCTAATGCCCAGTCCTTGCTGTATTGCACCAGCCCCATAAACAAGTAAGTACATTGCCCCTACTGTAGAAACGGCTATCGCAAAACCTACAATCGCACCCATAAGGGCGCTCTTGCCACTTCTTATACTTTGCCAAAAGGTACTGCGGACAACACAGCCTTGGTTCCACACACGCTTTTTCATTACAGCAAATGCACCGTTTAGCCCCAAAAACCATACCGAATAACAGGGGATTGAAACTATCGACAAATAAAACACAGAAGAAAATATCTTAGCGACGGCATTATCTCCGCCAAGTGCCGATATTGTCATTTTGTACATCAATACATACACTGCGATTAATGGCACAGCGAACAACGAGCAAAGCAAACTTAAATTAACAATCAACGAAAAATCATTTTTGACCACGTCCCAAAACATTTGCCAACGCGTTTTGGGAAGTTTTACGGGTTTTATTGCCGGAGGCGTAGGTTTGTATTTAAGCATTGTCGACATCCTTTTTGCAAAAATAATTTATTACATCCAGTGTGTGCGTATACAAATTACCATCTTCGTCGAGAGACGTACCACCAACGAAAAGATAGTACTCAACATCACTTTCCAACGCAAAAAATTGCGATAGAAATTGATTATCCAACAAAATGCCATAGGCAATTTCGATAGAGTTATCATCTGTGGAATCGGCTTGAACAAATGCATTTTTCGTATGCAAGCCTAAATCTTGCAATGCAACAAAACTTTCTGCGCAATAAGTTTTTTCCGCCACAGATTTAGACACGATAATAATATTACTTGAATTTAGTCCTACAACACTGTACTTTGTGGTGAATTGCGTTGCATTGGGATTACAAGAACGGATTTCTACAAGACGAATGTCGTAAGTTTGTTCGAGAGTATCCGCCAAAGAGTAATCCTTGATATCCCCGCCAAAAAATATCGACACACGATCCTGCGAAGTAGGAGAATGGAACATTTGAAATGCCAACGACCACCAAAGAATAGCGATAAGTACTACCGCAAGATACCAAATCCAGTTATATTGCAGATTAACGTTTGGTCGTTTATTTTTCATGATACACCTTGTACTCTATCACGACGTTACTAAATGACTTAATAAATAATTTACCGATAGGAAGGGGTTCGTTATACGTCAATAGCAACTGTCGTTGTGTAGGCTTACCATTGATGGTTACAATGGCATTAATTTCATAATAATGTAGGCGATTTTTTGTGACCGACAAAAGTTTTTGGTCGATAATTTCCACAAACTCATCATTTACGACACCGTTATCCCAATCACTAAAAAACTGACATTTAGCCTTGCGATACGGCAACAAAGCAGTAAAGTAGTATACCGCATAAAACCCATAAATCACCGTAAACAGCACGTTTAGAAGCAAATTTACAAAATAGTCGTAATTGGCAGTTACCATATTTGCAATGGCAACAATCAAAAAGACAACCGTGCAAACTACAAAAATGTTTTTTGTGCGTTTGAGTTGATTTTCCAATGGGTATCTATCGTCTTTGGAAATCAGTGTCATTACAAAATCTCCTTCAACAAAAGGTTAATTCTTTGAGCAATTTTGTTATAGGCAAGTTGACTAAAATGCAGTTGGTCTTCTAAATACATCGATAAATCATAGGTATCGTTGGGCTTGCAAATATCGTAAGTATCTACAAAGTAAAAATTATTCACACTATTTGCAAAATCTTTTAAACGAGCATTTAACTCTATAATTTGTTCGGCATATTGGTGTCTATCCGGGCAAACCTTAGTAGCCAAAATTATTATTGGAAGATTTGGCAATTGACTACGAATATATCCCCACGTTTTGTGCGTTAAATATTCTACTTCGTCAACCGAATAACCACAAACAAAATCATTATCGCCAAAATACCACACCATTGCACTTGGACGATAGTCAACAACAAGTTTTTGATAATGGAAAAGTGCTTCGTCGCTGGTTGCTCCGCCAAAACTATTGTTTTTCAACGGATAAGCAATATCTTGGCAAATGTTTTGCCATTTAACAAATGTACTGCTACCGTAAAATACTACTTTACCACAAGTTACTTGTTTATTATACAGTCGATCAAGTTCGTCCTTGTATCTAAACGGGCTCATCCAATGCTCCTGTGCTGAAAACATATTTCCACCTCAATTTATTATTTGTACAGTTGTTTTTCGACGTCGTAGACGTAGTCTTTGATTGTTTGTCCCCAAATTGTATAACCATAAGTAGACATATGCAATCCGTCGGTGCGAAAATATGCACTACTGGGCAAACCATTTTGTTTAATTAAGCCTGCACCGGCATCAATAACGTGTGCCCACCCGTAAAGTTCTGCAAACTCCGTTACGATATTATTTGAATTATCAAATTCCGTCTGAAAACCGGCATAGCCCGGCAAAGAATTTATAAGCACGTAATAAACGGTTGAGTTGGGCAATCTGTTGTGAATTTGTTGCATAAGTTGAACTACCACGTTGCCGGTTGAGTTGCCCGATTGTCCGTTGTTAATAATATCGTTTACGCCAACATACAATACAACGGCACGAGGGTTATACGGATAAATTAATCTTTCTGCCAAATCGTCACGCCATTGAATTGCCGACGTACCACCGATACCATGATTTATGCTTAACAACGGATACAAATCTTGGGCTGAAGTCGTCCAATATTCAATAGACGAACTACCTGCAAGCATTATTTTATAGTTTGATTGAATTGCACTGTCATTTTCGTAGACGAAAGCTTTCGACTCGTAAGTAGAATTAGAAAGTTTGTATTCGTTTGAATTATCTATAACGGTACACGTTGCTACGTAAGTTTGACTATCATTTGCGTAACTGACTGTAATAACATTTGTATGTTTATCGTAAATTGCACTTGTTACTGTAGTCGTAGATAATTTTGAATATCCCAACAATTGTTTTACGTCGGTTGAGTTTTGTTCCAAACGGAGTATCCCACCTGTCGTGAGATAAACATTACCGTTATTTATTTTGCTATTTAACACACTCGTCCATTCTAACGGATCGCCACTATCGTGGATTACTTCACTAAAAGTGAGGTTTGCATCGGCGTAATTTTTGTCGTTATCGACATCATTACTGCCATCACGTACCCATTTCGCATACAATGTGACAGATTTAGCCGTTGTGATTTGAGAAAAATCATAGCGACTAGTCAAATTTACATCAGTATACCAACCGTCAAACACGTATCCGCTTCGAGTAGGATCCGTTGGTGGAGTAATAACACTACCTACGGTTATTTTTTCCGTCGCATACAGTTTATCGCCTTGAGCCACTTTGTCGGAAGACAAATCGACTTGGCTAGAATAATTATAAAAGTAATTTACAAAATATTCTGTCGTTGCAGGCGTAGACAAATGACTTTGTTGACATCCGGCAAATAGACATAAAAAGGATATACAAAGAAATATGGCCACAATTTTTTTCATTGTTGCTTCTCCATATAGTCGAGCAATTGTTTTTCCTCAATGGTTGCAACGCAAACGTATTTATCTGCTGCGCCGTAATAGATATACAACGTGCCGTTAACGTTGCAAATACCAGTCGGGAATACACATCCGGTGTAATAACCGTTTGTTTCGAATTCGAACTCCGGTTCGGCAAGGAAATCCTTGGTGCGATACAATATTTTGGTCGGATCGTTTTTATCTAAAATAACAGCACCTACACGGTATGCACCATCCTTTTGAGCAACGCCGTGATAAAGCACTAACCACCCCTTTTCCGTCAATATTGGAGGAGTGGATCCACCAATTTTTTTATTTTCCCACCAAGTTTCACCTTGCATTAAAAGAGTTGGTTTTTCCCATTCCATCAAATCATTAGAAAAACTTATCCAAATGGCGGGATTTTCGTTTTCAAATCCTTTACCACACCACTCCATAGGACGTGATAAACGCACAAATTTTCCGTTTATTTTTTCAGGGAAAATGTACATATCACGATCATCTAAACGACTATCTCCTATGCGACCGAGTTTTTTCCAGTGAATCAAATCGGTTGAAATTGCCAAATGCGTTACCGAATTGTTTTCTTGCAAAAACTTGGGCCCAAATTCCGGACAAAAGCCAAAATACTCAGGTTTTTCAGTCCAATATTGACCGGGCGCAAAGGTTCGAGAAGCGTAAGTAAGATAATAGTAATTTCCCATTTTTACCAAGCGCGGATCTTCGACACATCCAGCATCGGCACCATTAGGATCGGGCGAAAGAACTGGTTTATCAAAACATCTTTCAAAATTAAATCCGTCCTTGCTTTTTGCCAAGCCAAGATAAATATAGTGTTGTTTGTCGTTACCGGCTGCACGATACAGCATCCAAAAAGTTTTTTCTTTTTCGTCGTAGATTACTGCCGGATTAAGAACACACAATTCTTCCCATTGGTTATTTGGATTGGGTTTTAAAATGGGATTGTGCTGATATTTTACTAATTTCATATAAACCTCATAATTCTATTTGTGTTTTTGTTGAACCACTCACACCAGCATCAAAACAAATATCATCAATAAGAAGATGTGTTGTGGTGCTATTATTTGTTGTTGCTGAAATGTTAATTGCGGTGATGTATTGAACGATATTTTTGTTTAAAGTTAAACCGCCGACTGTGGTTGTTTTAAAATAATCCCAGCCGATTATGTACTTAGTCCAATTGCCAACGTTATACAACGTAGTAGCAACGGTATGTTCCTTGCCTGCATATACAAACGTTATCTGCACAATTACGGTTGTTTGTCCGTCACCATCAAATGCCAATGAGAGAGCATTTGCTTGGACTGATTTGTCAACTTGCAACAACATTGTTGTTTCGACTGTTTTATCAACAAAATCTAAACTTAATGCATTAGATTTGTCGTAACTTGTTGTTAACGCACCATTAGACCAAACATCCGCCGGAACCGATTTGTAACTATCAAATTGCTCGATAGTCGTAATATCGGTATTGTTTGCCACTATGCGCATTGAAGACGGATTTGCCGACAACGTTTTATCGTACGCAAACATTATATCGTCAATAAACACTTCGTTTTGCGGTCTATACGATGGTTTTGCGTTGCCGTTTTGGTCGTAGTAGAAATATTGCATATCAATCTTGATAGCAGAGATATCTTCACTTGTGAGAGCATTTGGATTAGTACTTGCAAAGGCGCTAAAAGGAATATTGTAGGTTGTCCAATAACTATTTAGGGCGTCTATTGTGTAAGTGTATGGTTGTCCTGTTTGATTATACAAAGTTATTGTTAACTTAGCCGGAGCATTTTGCAAATAAGTGAAGGAGTCGTCTTTGGTAGAATTGTCCATTGCAGAGAATTGCAAAGATTCAAAGCCTTTTTCAACGCCAAGATTTGTGCTATAACTTGCCGATTCCATATCAGATTTGTAGGCAAACACTCCGTAAGCATTGTTATTAAAACTAAACATACCAATGTTACCAAGTGACATTGCTTCATCCTTGTTGACAGAACTTGTTTGCCAAGTATAGTACAGTTCTACGTTAGATGTGTAATTTTCAAAATTTTCAATTACACCATCAGTGCCTACTGTTTTTTGATAGAGATTATTCATTTCGTCGGCAAGAGTAACTACTTCCATATCAGCAAAAGTCAACATTCCGCTACCATATACACCACCGCTAAAACCAAATTGCAGTTGTTTAATATAAGAAAATTGTCTGCTACCGTCCGCATTTGCCTCACTCAAGACAAATGCACTAAATGGAATAATTAACGTCGTGCCGTTTTCGTCACATAAAGACGCTTTGTAACTATAAGACCAACGATCCCCATCTTCTTCAATCAAACGCAACACGATATTTGCTTGGGATTTGTAGTTACCTACATAGTTCAACGTTACTTTGATGGCATCGCCTGTTTCAAAAAAAGCATTTATAGGCAATCTTGCAAAAGCATAGCCGTTGTTGCCACTAAAGGATAAATTTAACGTTGAACCGTCATTAGCCGTTGTTGGAGCAAACGTCGTTCCTTCGGCATCGTTATAGATAAAGTCGTCTGCCGTGTAGTTTGAGAAATTAAACTTTTTGACAAATAAATTTTGATAGTTATCAAACTTTACTGCCAAAATATTGCTAATTACTGCAACGCCGTCACCAAAAGTGCGTTCAAACGTAAAATCAACAGTTCTAATATAGTTATAGTCAAATTCTTGATTTGCAATTGTGGTATCGCCGGAAGTACGCAAGGTAAATTCGTCAAAACGAATAAAAACTGTTTGCTTACTGTTGCCTGCAATTTGCACCTTGGATTGCCAATATTCGTTATCGGCATCCACGACACGAACCATAACGGAGGTGTCGTCGCCACTGTAGTAGAAATCAAATTTGAATGCATCTACGCCATAAAAATCCTTTTCGACGGAATGAGTAACACACAACCAACCATCACTTTCGGGATTACCACTGTTTGTATGTTCTTTATCGAATGCAATAACAAGTGAGTTTTTGTCGTTATCAAAAAAATTATTTTTATTTACGGATATATCCGCATAACTACCGACACTGTGCAACTCCCATTCGTCTGCGTAGTCAATGGGGATTTCAATTTCGTCAACTTCGGGACTTGCCAGATAAAACTCCCCTACTTTATCAGTGCAAAGTTTACTACCACTACCATTTACCGCCGTAACGCGCCAATAATATGTTTGGTCCTTTTGTCGAACGGTTGCCGTAGGTGTAATTTCAGTATCGGTGATACCTGTCTTTTTTACGTACACATCAATGGTATTACCCATTTCGTCAACATTGGAAAAATCCAACGAAGAACACAATTCAAATATATAGTAAGATGCATTTTGCGATTGTTTCCAAGTAAACGTTGGTACTTCGTACACAGTTTGTCCACTCGAGGGGGATGTTAAAGAAAAATCGCCGAGATTCCCCGTATGCGTAGAAATATTAACTTGCGTATCTTTGAGATTACTAAAATTTGTACCGCATGCAGTAAACGTTGCGAGCACAAACACAAACAGCAATAACAAGGATATTTTGCGTTTCATATTAGTACTCACCCCCTATCAATGGATATGTTGACAATGCAACAATACTATTAGCGGGAATTTCTAATGTTATTTTGTCGTTAAGACTACCATTTGTTACATAATTAGGAATAACAAAGCCATTTGCATCAACACGAAGATTTTGCTCGTTAAAAATGTAAACGTAGACGTCTTGAGCGTCTTGAATTGTTTGTTGAATAGCAAAAGATTTTGTAACAGCCTTAGTTCCACGATTCACTGCTAAAATACCACCGTTAGTGCCATCTTGACTTACTGTTGCTAACGTGCGGAAAGTGCTACTTTCGCTCATTGTTGCAGAGTAAACTATGTTACCGGGTCGCAATAAATTGCCAATTAACGTAGACGAATGATACCAAGGACGAATTTCCTGCATATATGCCGAAGCGGTAGCCAAAGTAGAAAACATGCCCCACTCTTTTGCGTTTGTACCGTCCGACTTATACATAAAGTACATACCATCGTCTAAATCCCAATAGCAAACACCGGCAGAGCCTGCAAGTGCTGTTTGAATTGTGTAGTCTGCCATACGAATGGCGTAACTGTAAGTAGTAATAAGTTTGTTGCAATCGGTTGCCATATCTTTACCATCGTAAAGTCCCGCTTCCCAAACTATAAGTTGATGTTCGTTGGTGATTTTTGAATCAATTTTGCTTACTTGATCAATCACTTCAGCCATTTTATTTTGCAAATTGCCCTTGTCAATATCATTATTAGGAACATAAAGATGGATACCATAGTTATCTACGTAGTCCATTAAATCATTTGCAATACCCGTCATATACTCTAATGAACCGTCGTATCCGGTTGTATCACCACCCACAATTTGCACGTTACTCAAACCGATGGCATCAAGTGCATTACGAACATTTTTTACACCTTGCGCCCACTTTTCGTAGGTATTGTAAGCATTTTTAGAAGAACCGATTTCGCCTATGTAGTTAGGTTCATTAGTGCTGACAAACCATTTGATGCAGGTATAACCACGTTGTCTTACAAGATACTCCATCACGTCGGCAGTAATTTTTGCCCAACGAATGTCGGCAGAAGTGTTTTGGATCATACCCCACTCGTCGGTATCAGCCTGTCCGACAACGTTCCATGCACCAAATGCCACTTGAATATTATTTTGTTGGCAGTAGTCTAAAATTTGATAAGCATTGTTCATATACTTGTTGTCAAAAGTATATTCCCACGTGTCGTCGTTAACGTCGTCGGTGCCTTTGTTATCATAATTTAACAGCACCCACTCGTAACTTATCATTGTTCGCACAAGTGTAGGAGAAAGTTTATCTACAAGTTGTATCGTATGCTCCCAATAGTCGGAACGAAGTTTGTTCGTATCCTCGTAAGCGCCCCAACCGACGCCAATGCCGGCGTAGTTTACAACCGCAACGTTGTCCTTTGCAAAAAATACGTCGTTTTCGCCGAGATTAGATACGTTTTTACAAGAAGTTAAAGTCAGCATGATTGTTAAGCACATTACCAAGCAAACAAAAATACATATTGATTTGGTTAGTGTTTTCATTGTTATTTACCTAAAGTGTTGTTAATTTCCGCAAGCGTTTCCGTCCAAGTTTTGGAATTGAGTGCGTTTAAGTAGGCATCAATGGAGGTATACGGTGATTTTCCATAAGTATAGCGAACGACCAACGTATTTGCATCAGTGAGCAATTGCCCTGCATTATCGTTCTTTTTGGGAGTAGAAAGCCATTTAACTTCACTATCTTCTTCCAAAATACGCAACTTGCCATTTGCCTTTTGCTCATCCATAAAATCGTACCAATCGTTTATAATGTTCAATGCTGTTTTGTCTACAAGCGGATCATTTGCATTGATATCATAACCAAGCGTTACCATGTAACGGAGATATTTTGCACCATTAATTTTTTCGATATATTTTCCGGTTGTAGGATCTTTTTCCCAACCGGCATCCGTCAAAGTAACGGAACCATCTGCATTTTTTACATAGTCGTAGTCCTCAAACCCATAAGTGGCCATCATAGTACCTTCTTCGGAAAGAGTCCACTCCATAATATCCAAAATCTTTTCCAATTTTTCGTCGGAAATATCGGAGTTGAACATGGTTGCAGAAAACCAGTTTTCATTACCTTCCAAACAATACATTCCGTCAGGTGAAGTAACTTTCATAATCGCCGTTGCATCGTTTAGTTTTTCCATTGTGTTGTAAGCAGGATTGGAAGCCAATTTTTTACGCAACGTTGTGTAATTTGACAGTGACAAGTTTTCGTAGAAAACGCCAACTCTACCTGCATAATACTTTTCGGCAGGATCTCCCGCTTTTGCATTGTATTGGTCGTATCCGTATATTTTATTAGAAATATACTCTTTTGCCTTTGCAAGACCTTGCCGATACTCCACAGTTGCATAGTTGCTTACATATTTGCCACTAGAATCTTTAACAAAACAATGCGGAGCAAGTTTGTAGAAGTTGGTCACGGACGGGAAGCCCCACTCTACGTCTACCAATGCAAAGAAGTCTCCGGACGAACATTTTGCCGTATAAAAAGTCTCCAACAACTTTTCAAATTGTTCCCAAGTGTACACGTCGTTTTCTTGATATACACCAAGTTCTTTAGCCCAGTCGCGACGATACA
Organism: uncultured Oscillospiraceae bacterium; assembly: GCA_964404625.1. Lineage (GTDB taxonomy): Bacteria > Bacillota > Clostridia > Christensenellales > CAG-314 > Fimimonas. The sequence continues at coordinate 14,527 of CAYOKR010000024.1, forward strand.
CGTAAGTGAACGGAGAGTAAGTATCTTCCGTATCAACGGGATTTTTGATAACGGGGATACAATAAAGTTTGCCGTCAATTTTAAAAGCGTCGATATTACTGATACTGTTGATAACTCTGTTAAGATTGGGCCACTTAGACATATCTTCCGGCAATGCTTTGAGCACATCACCTTCTACCCAATCCAAATAGGTCGTAGCGTAGTTATAACTATCCAAATCGTATTGGAACACGTCGCTCATATTATTACCGTTGATTGCGCCGGTAACTTGCGAATCCCAGTCCTGCCAAGAATAACTTGATAATTTAAGTTTTACACCGAACATTTCTTCGATTTCTTCCAAGTAGACGTCTCCGCCCGACCAAGAATCAAAATACAGGTTGCGAATAGATATTTTTAGTTTGCCGTCTTCGTATTCGTCTTCGACATTGCACGCCACAAAACTAAATACGCTTACAACCAAAACAACCAATAGACAAATTGCAATAAAATTTTTGTATGAACGTTTCATTTTGATCTCCTTTGTTTTCATTACTAACTAACCTTTGATTGCGCCTACTACAATGCCTTTTACAAAATAACGTTGCAAAAACGGATAGAAACACATCATAGGAACGATAGTAAAAAATATACTTGCCATAACCAAGCCTTCGGAATATACCTGTGTTTCGCCCGGAGTGACCATTTGACTGGAATTGGTTACAATCATTTCGCGAAGCACAAGTTGTAATGGTTTGTACTCTTGCGTTTCGATAAACAACATACCGTTGTACCAACTGTTCCAATTGCCCACTGCAAAAAACAAGCCTATTGTTGCAAGCATTGGCAACGAAAGCGGTAAATATATTTTGAAAAAGATTTCAATATCATTAGCACCATCAATTTTTGCAGATTCTTCCATATCGATAGGTAAACTCTTAAAATAGTTGCGCATAAGCAACATATTGAAAGTGTCTATTGCCCCCGGAATTATCATTACCAAAATGTTATCTTGAAGGTGCAATGTGTTGGTTATAAGAATGTAATAAGGAATAAGTCCGCCCCCGAAAAACATCGTGACGAGAATCATATTCATCACAAAGTTTTTACCTATCCAACCATCTCTACTCAAAGCATACCCTGTTATAACTGTAAAAAACAGTTGATATATTGTGCCCACTATCAACAAAATAAGCGTTACTCTAAATCCAGACCATAGTAAATCGTTACTAAAAACACTTTTGTATGCTTCGAGGGTGATTTCCTTTGGCCACAACAAGAGATTCGACTCCAAATAGACGTACTCTGGCGAAATACTGATAAGAAACGCGTTGTAAAACGGATATAAAACGACAAGTGCGTACACAACTAATATTGCAAACAATATCCAGTCCAACGTGCCGATTCGTTTGTCGAACGTACTACCACGCGGTTTAAGTGGCAGGCGTTTGATATCTTTTTGCTTTCTCATATAATACCTCTCTCTCCGCATGCCTTTGCTATACGGTCGGTTGCTATAACCATAATGAAAGAAACAACTGATTTAAACAATCCAACTGCGGTACTTTGACCTGCAGTCATTTGTCCGCCAAAATTCAAACGGTAAATGTAAGTATCCAAAATGTCGGAAACGTCGTACACCAACGGATTGTATAAATTGAAAATTTGGTCAAACCCTGCGGACAAAATTCCGCCAACAGACATAATCAACAACAATATTGCCGTCGATTTGATAGACGGAAGTGTTACATACTTTATCTTTTGTAAGCGAGACGCACCGTCGATATCTGCCGCTTCATACAATTCCGGAGGAATACCTGCCATAGTTGCAAGATAGACTATACTGCTCCAACCTGCTTCCTTCCAAATATCGCTCAGGAAAATCAAAATAATAAAGAACGTTCCATTTGCCATAAAGTCAATGCGTTCGCCACCTAAAAGGGCTATGATATCGTTTACAGCACCCGAACGAGAAAACATGCTGGATACAAATCCAGACACCACCACCCACGACAAAAAGTGAGGGAAAGTTACGACAGTTTGCACTACCTTTTTGAATTTGGTAAATCGAATTTCGTTTAGAATTATTGCTACAAATAATGCCGCAACAAAACTAATCAGCACTTTACCAACACCTATAACAATGGTATTGCGCAAAACAGACCAAAAGTCTTCACGTGCAAAAATCCACTTAAAGTTGTCGAGACCAATCCACGGACTTCCCCAAATACCTTTTTTAGGTTGATATTTTTTGAAGGCAATCAAAATTCCGTACATCGGACCATAACTGAAAATTGCATAGAAAATTACCGCAGGAATTATCATCAAAATTAGATATTTTGACTTTTTCAATTTTTGTTTAAGATTGAAAAACGGATTTTTTCTCTTAATAATTAGTTGCTTGTTCATCTTGCGTATTCCTTGATGTAATTTATTACCGTATCAACGTCTGTAAACGCCAATCCTACAACGGTATCAGCACCGCCGTAGTAAATAGCAATTCTGCCTGTTTCACTATCGCACAATGCCGAACAAGGAAACAACACGTTAGGAACAAAACCTACCGTTTCGTAAGGCATTTCCGGTGTGAGAAGGAAATTAGAACAACGGTATTTGACAATTTCCGGATTGTTTTTATCAAGAATTGCACCGCCTATCGAGTAAACGTAACCACTACAAGTGCGAGCGGCACCATGGAAGAAAACCAACCAACCTTCGTCCGTTTCGATAGGAGCGCATCCAGGACCGATTTTTAGTCCGCACCACCATTCATAACCGGCACTCATCAAATGACGATGTTTGCCCCAGTAAATCATATCTTTACTTCGAGACATAAAAATGTCTCCAAAAGGAGTGTGGCCCGAATCGGACGGACGGGACAACAAAACGTATTCGCCGTCGATTTTGCGCGGAAATAACACTCCATTACGATTATATGGTAGTAAAGGATGTTCCAACACTACAAAACGTTCAAAGTCGGTCGTGACAGCGATACCAATTGTAGGTCCATGGTAACCATCACACCAACAAATATAAAACTTATCTTCGATAGGAATTACACGTGGATCATAAGCATATTCCAACTGAACGGTTTTTCCGCTTTCGTCCACAAATTGAATAGGCTTTTGGTCGAATTGAATATGTATACCATCATCACTACGTCCCACGTACAAATATGGAATACCGTTGTTTGTTTCTCCGCGAAAAACGCCGTAAAACTTACCGTTAAACGGAACCATAGCACTATTAAATACACGTGTTACATTTTCGATAGGATTTCGATTGATAATTGGATTTTGAGAATAACGCCAAATAGGCGACTTACAGCCTTGAGGACGTTCTTCCCAAGGGATATTGTGCAATGGATTGCCGATTATTTTTGACATCAATTGTTACCTTCCTTTATATTTCTTGTTGAATCGCGTATAACCAACTCACAATCGATTATTATTTGTGAGTAGGTTATACTTTTTTTGTTAATTCGTTGTGTTAAATACTCTGCTACAGTTTCGCCAATATCTTTACGCGGAACGTTTACGGTTGTCAAAAGCGGAGCAAAGTATTGACTGCGAGAAATGTTATCAAAACCCGTAACGGAGTAGTCGTCGGGAACCTTTTTGCCCATACGCCTAATTACAAACTGTGCATTGAACGCAACGTCGTCGTTTGCACACACAATTGCCGTAACCTGAGGATTATCTGTTAAAAATTGTTGGAATTTGTCATTGTCGGAATAGTTGCCGTCCAAATTATCAAACAAAACGTGGTAACCGACACCCCCTTGGTCGTGATACATGGCGATACAATCATCAAAACCTTGACATCTTTCTAAAAAACTTAACGACCACGTTTTTGAGCCATAAAAACACAAATGCTTGTGGCCTTGTTCAATCAAGAACTCCGTTAGTTTATAAACACTATCGTGATTAGAGTACTTGATACGGGTATTATGTCCCATACTTACTCTACGCGGGTCAACAATCACAACCGGACGATTTGTCGCTTCTACTTCGTGCAAAACGTTATCTAAATTGTTGTGCATAAATATGTAACCTTTTACATCTGCCTTTACAAGAGATTGCAATTGCTTGTCCGTTAAAGCACCTTCGTCGTAGACAAAATACTCGAGATTAATATTTTGAGAATCCAGCGTTGCCGCAATCGAGCGAATAATCGGTTGCCAATACTCTTCTCGAAGCATCATTCTACTCGTCATAATAAGCATCACGTTGCGACGTTTTAGTTTTGTGCGCAACTTATCAAAATCATATCCTAGTTCGATGGCTTTTTTGATGATTGTGTTACGCATATCGTTGGATACATTCGCTTTACCGGTTAACGCACGAGAAACCAGCCCCTTAGACACACCCACCTCTCGTGCAATCTGTTCGATAGTTACTTTTTTCACTTTTACCTCTCTCTGCTAAATGTTTGCAAGTTTTACATTATCCATATAGACGTACTGATTACCATTTGTACCTTTAATTTCAATAACGAAGCGCACTACTGCAATTTGATCAAAATTATACTCATACGTGACAAGATTTTGTTCGCCGTTTGTACCTTTTGTAGACGATAAAACAAAATATTCGTCGACTGTACCCAATAAATAATGCACGTTACTTTCGCTATCGACAAGCATAATTTTTATTTTTACGTCACTTGGGGTTTGATAATAATTACCAAGATCGATAGAAAAATAGTTTGCTTTACCAAGTCCGTTGCCATCGCCGACATAAGTGTAACGATAACAGTTATCTTTGTAAGTATACATATTTAGCACGTTATTGTTGGTCACATTTTGACGGATGCGCATTTGACCGCCGATTTCCGCCCAATTTGAGCCTTGCAAATTTTCTTGTTTCCAATCCGTTCCATTGTACTCTTCGCCTGTTAAAGATTGAAAATCCAAATTTACATTTGCATATTCCGGCATTTGTGAACTGCTCGAATCAACATAACTTTCGTACGGACTTGTCGCATACAACGTAATATCATCTACCAAAAGATATCTATCTGCACTGTAATTTTCTAGCAAAACAATAACAACGCCATAGATGTCTTTTGTTGAATCGACAGGAACTTCACAAAATACCCAATTTGAATTTGCAGGAATTGTGAAAGATTTCGATAATCCAAAACTTGTAGTCGTTGTATTTGTAATATTATTGATATTGACGGTGTCACGATAAATTACGTATGCTTGACGGATTTTAATTTCGCCATTAGATACATTTTTCACCCAAAAGCCCAAAGTAGAGCCTTTGCCAATTACACTTGCACCTCCACTTGCCACAGACATAGATATGTATCTGGCATTGCCGTTTTTAAGCGAAACAAGTTGCATACTTTGGTTACCGCCATGCGCTGTTGCGGAAATGTCGATATAGTTGACGGAATCGTTCATCAACGACCACTTTTTTCCACCGATTGGAGCAGTTATAGACTCATCGTTTACATAATACTCCGCATAGTAACTACCACGTAATCCACTTGTATTAGAAATATCAACATTAGCACTATCTAAGCCAACGCCTTTTTGAGAATAGTTTTCAAAGTTATCGATTTGATACACTTTGCTAAACTCTGCGCCGTTCAACAAAGGATTAACTTTGTCGAGAACATCGATTTTAAACTTTTCGCCATTGCCCGAAATTGTCGCATTACCACTTACAGTACCACTAAATGCAACATAATCGTCTTGTTTTTGGTAGTCGGTAACGAACGTGATATTTTGCTGTAGATTAATCGTTTCAAACCGAACGCTTGCCGTATCGAAAATAGCCTTTACTACTGTGCCATTGTTAAGTTTTGCCGTATACGTACCGCCAAAATCGAACAAAATTGAACTGCTGATTGTTTCCGTAGATTCGGTTTGTTCAAAAGCAATATTATCCAAATAAGCGTAAGCATTTGCTCCGTTAGTTGTAGAACCTTTTACTGAAATACGAAAAGTATCGAACCATTTGATTACATCGTAGTACCCAGTAAGATTCATCAATTTGATGCCCTCTTCGATAGAAATATTTTTTCCGCCGTAATCAATTGTCCAATTATCATCGAAAATGCTAATTTCATAACGTGTCCAAACTGCAGGAGCAATACCAAGTTGATATGTCATGTATACACCGTAGTTTGAATTAGCAAGAGTAATTCGCACTTGAGATATTCCATTACCTTTCAAATCCAATGTAATTGTGTCGTAATCGCTTGTTGTAGAATAACCTTTACTGTAACGATAGTCTACATAGTTATCCCAATAACTGAGTTTTATACCATTGGTATTATCGTAACTGCCCACAACTTGGATTGTCGCAATAGCATTAACCCAACTATTTTCATATTTTTCTACAGTCCAATCCCCTTGCAAATCGGAATTACCTTTGTCGTTTGCGTTCTCTACAACAAGTGCAGTTGCGCTTTGCGGTTGTCGAGATGGTACTACCCAATCTGCCCAAACCGCATAAAGAGTGATAGTTTGTTCGACATCGGCAATATCCGTTATGATTTGTTGGTCAGTATAAATTGGCGTTGTTGCATTTTTATCTGTCGACCAACCCAAAAAGTCATATTTATAACCGCGTGAAAATGTGTTTTCCGTCAAAGCCGTTTGCTTGCCACAAGCAACATTTTGATTGTACATTTCGCCACTAGTTGCACCATTACCATCATATTGAATTGTGTAAACAAGTTTTTGCCACACAGCGTACAACGTAACACTTGCATTAGATTGCGCTAAATTTGTAACTTTTTGACCGTCAGTGTAATCTACTGTTTTAGAGTTTTTGTCTAGAGCCCACCCAATAAAACTATAACCACTGTTAGTAAAAACATTTTGTGTTAGGTTTACAGATTGATTTACTTCTATTTGTTGCGAAGGCATTTCTCCTTTTCCACCATTGGCATCAAAGTTAACGATATACTGCTTTGACATCCAAACAGCATACAAAGTGATGGTCTGTCCAACATCGGCAATGTCTGTTACATTTTGCTTATCTATAAAAATCGGAGTTGTCGCATCTTTGTCCGTTGACCAACCGCAAAAAGTATAGTTTTCCTTATAAAACGTATTTGTTTGCAGTTGAGTTTCGATGCCTACGGTCAACGTTTGAATAGTCGACTCGCCAACACCACCATTTGCATCAAAATTTACAAAGTACTCGCGAGAAGTACAACCCGAAATTGCCAAACTAACAAACATTACAACTGCTAAAACAATAATCACATAATACTTTTTGTTCACGCGGATACCTCCAAATTTAACAGGGCATAGTTGCCATACTGCAGTTTCTTACCATTATAATACAAGTTTATGCGACCAGTTTCAAGAAGTTTTTAAAATGTTTACGTGAACATTTATAACTATTTTGTAAACAAACAAGTAAAAGTTGTCTTAATAACTAAAGCCTTTATGCTCAATGCCAAGTTTCTTCAATAAAAATTCAAACGTTCGTTGGTAAGAACGCACGGAAACGGGCTTTGCGCCGTCGGCTATAACGTATTCGCACACTAAACGTTTTTTAAGCAGTGGCAATATTTGCTTCGGCAAAGGTATCACACGCCGAGAATGGACGGTTTTAGGACTATCAATAATGCGTATATGATTTTGTCCGTCGTTCCCGTCGTGGCAAGTTTTAGAAACGAAAAGCAAGCCTTTCCCGAAGTCAATATCTTGCCAAGTGAGAGCTAACAATTCACCGATGCGCAAGCCCGTGTAAAGGCACAGTACCACGCCGAACAGTTTGTCCTTTTTGCTACCTAACACGTATTGCTCGATTTTCTTTTGCTCTTGACAAGAAAAGCACTCGACCTGTTTTTCAACCGCTTTCGGGTGTTTTATCTTGTTTGCGACGTATTCGGGTGTTAAACCTATCATAAACGCCGTTTTAAGTGAGTTTTGCAGTACGGATATGACGATATTAACAAAGTTCGCAGACAAACCCTTGCCGGTTTTTCTGTTGCCGTTATTCAATAATTCCGTCACGAATTTTTGTAGATCTATGACCGAAATTTCCGTTAATTCGTAGTCACCGAGTTTCGGTATAATATGTAGCGCGCACATTTGAGAATACCGCTCATAGGTGCGTATTTTGTTGGACGGCTTTATGTAGTTTTCCAGCCATTCGTTAAGCCAATTTTTATATGTCATTATATTTGTCTCCTTATTAAATTTCTTATCTATTAGTAACTGTTGGCACTTTGGCGTGTGCTTGTGTCTACGTAATATCCCCTGCACCAAAAATGTCTATTTCCATATTTATATTTTAAGTTGGTATATTTTTCAAAGATCATTAAACTACTTTTTCCTTTCAAGTATCCTACTATTTGATATACACTGTACTTTGGCGGTATTGATAGTAACATGTGTATATGATCTTTACATACTTCTGCCTCTATAATTTCTACGCCTTTCCATTCGCACAACTGACGTAGAATTGCGCCAATTTCTCTACGCTTTTCGCCATAAAAAACTTTCCGACGATACTTTGGTGCAAACACAATATGATACTTGCAATTCCACGTCGTATGTGCTAAACTATCCGTGTCAAGTTTCATTATACTTGATTCCTCCTTTGGTGGTTTTATTTGTTGCGGTTGGCGAACCACTAACAATATACACCACCAAATGAGGATACGCAAATACGCATAGGTAAACCTTTTTGGAACCACTAGCACTGCTAGTGGTTTTCGTTACACAACAAAAAAGGGCAACGAAGAGTGTTCGTTGTCCCTTTTTGAGTTTATGATTAATATTTGTGATTGTATTGAGAATTGATTTCGATAACGAAAACGCAGTGCATAGGTCTCACATATAAAAAACCATAACACAAAGTGCGGTGTATCGAAATAATAAGGCATTACACAAAATGCGTAAGTATCAAACCTGTAAGGTATCGTACAAAATGCATGGGTACCTAAAATTATACCATTATCGCACGGAACTTCAACTTTAGCGTGATTAACCAATTACTTCTTTACAATCAAGTTTTTGCCTGTCATTTCGGCGGGGATATCCAATCCCATGGATGCGAGCATTGTTGGAGCAATATCGCACAAAGCACCTTGTTGCAAGATTGTGTTATCACGAGAATTTACGTCCACCATGATAAATGGCACTTTGTTGGTTGTGTGAGCGGTAAATGCACCGCCTTTGTCGTCCAACATTTTTTCCGCATTGCCGTGGTCTGCCGTTACAAACACACGACCGCCGTTTTGCAAAATGCACTCTACAACACGACGAACACACTCGTCTACGGTTGCAACAGCCTTTTTAGCGGCATCGAACACGCCTGTGTGACCGACCATATCGCAGTTGGCAAAGTTAAGAATCATCACGTCGTACTTATCTTTGTTGATTTCGGCAATGGCACGATCGGTAACTTCCAATGCAGACATTTCCGGTTGAAGGTCGTAAGTGGCAACCTTTGGTGAGTTGATAAGTACGCGAGTTTCACCTTCGTTGGCTTGTTCTACACCGCCGTTAAAGAAGAAGGTTACGTGAGCGTATTTTTCCGTTTCGGCAATACGTAGTTGAGTTTTGCCACAACGAGCAAGATATTCGCCAAGTGTGTTTACGTAAGTTTCCGGACGGAAAGCAATATCTACGTCGGTAAATTTTTCGTCGTATTGAGTAAAGCATACCCAGTGAACGTCACGCTTTTTGCCACGGAGAGAGAATCCGTCAAATCCGCTTTGAGTAAACGCTCTTGTCATTTCGCGAGCACGGTCGGGACGGAAGTTGAAGAAAATAACCGCATCGCCGTTGTTGATTGTTGCAACGGTTTTGCCCTCTTTCGTGATAACGGTAGGAAGTACGAATTCGTCCGTTGTGCCGTTA
>CAYOKR010000025.1:0-24181 GCA_964404625.1 uncultured Oscillospiraceae bacterium
ATTTTTTGCCGGTGATTTTTTCCATTTTAACGATAGCGTCCATAATTTGGGCTTTGATATCGTCGTTGATTTTTCTACCGTCTTCGTAGTATTTTGTGCACGCTTCTGTAGAAATGGTAAAGCCTTGTGGTACGGGAAGACCGATATTGGTCATTTCAGCAAGGTTTGCACCTTTACCGCCAAGAAGTTCACGCATGGAAGCATTGCCTTCACTAAACAAATAAGTATACTTTGTTGCCACTGTGTTATTCCTCCTGAATAAATTATTGTCAATTTAGTAGCCATCCCATAGTGGGACATTCTAACTATGATATTTTACATTATTTTTATACTTTTGGCAAGGGTTTTTAATGTAAAAGTAACGATATTAAAATAAAGGGGAGACACAGCACAGAGCGAACAAAATTTGCATTTGCCAATTTGCAAGTTTTTGTGCTTGCTATCCCAATTTGCACAGTATCAAGATTGCACAAAAATAAATTTTCAACAAAACATTTACAATAAAAAAGCAAAAAATCCCCCGACCGACAACTGCCGATTGGGGAATTTTGAGTATTACTCTATTTTTTATTGATTGTTAGAAAATACGTTCCCATGAGAAATTATACAATGTTCGTAGGATTCGTTGAGATTACATTGCATACTGTTTTTTGAGTTTGCAGTAGCGTACAACGGAACAATACTTTGCTAAACCATTTTTACAAGTAACTTTTGATATTTACAAATGTTTTGTCTGCAGAACATGGTTCCAAACAATAGTTAAAAACAGTTTACTTTTGCACCTTTACTTTGTGACGAGAGAGTTCCACAATAAAGTGGATGAAATACGCACCGCCAACTACCAATGCAACGACAATCAGAGCCCAAACAAATAACGGCACTGCGCTAAACCCTGCCGAGCGAACGTAGTTCCACATAGTAACGACGTCCTTGTTGCGGTCACCGAAATCACGCATTACACCGAAAGTTTCCGCACTGCGATTGTATTGTTTGTTAGCGCTGCTATCAAAATCCGTTTCCATAGGATAGCGCCAGTTTGTACCGTCGATTTCGTCGCAATAGAAGAAAAATTCCGCTGCAAAATCTTCCCAACTATCGTAGTCGAAACCTTCTTTTTCAATTTTTGCGTAAGTCTCCTCATCCAGCAATTCGGGAGCGTTTACACAATACGCTTCGGCAAGAACGGTTTTTGCACCATCGTCCGCAAGAATTGTGTTTGGATCAACTGCGGAAGAATAGCCAATTTCCATCATATTTTCAGCACCGCAAGAAGGACTGTTTAGGAAATTGACAAACAATTTGATTGCTTCGATATGATCGGGATTGTACGTTTTGGGAATAATCCAACCGTCAAACCAAATATTGCCTGCACCGTTGGGAACGTAGTAGGCAAGTTCGTAGTCGCCGTCTTCGCCAAGATTGTCGTTCCAACTTTCTTCCACAGCGTACAACGCGTCACCGCTCCAAGCAAGGTCAACCATAGCGTTACCTTTTAGCAAGTCGTCCTTACCAAAATCCACTTCGTAACCGAAAAGCTGTTGTTTTTGTTCGGTAAGCACCTCTTTGATTGCATCTAAAATTGTGTCGTCTACAACGTTGATAAGTTGATTGGGCGTCAAATCGGTGTACAAGTTGCCGTTTTCATTAGTCAAACCGTCCAACTTGCCACTTTCGAGTAGATAAAAAACAGTTGCGGCGTAGGTATCCCGAATACTGTCTTTCATCAAAATTTGCCCCGTCAAACCTTCGTGAAGAAGTTCGCCTTTGCCGTTGTCGTTAAACAAAATGCCCCAGTTGGCTTGATTAAGAACGTCTTTGTCGTAAATTCCAAGTTCCTTAAACTGATATTTGTTGTACAAAATACCAAGCGTGCCATACATATACGGTACCATGTAGTCCAACATATCTTTGCCGTTTACGTCACCGAAAGTTTCGCTAATTTTGTCCACTACTTTTTTGTCGACGTTGTAGGCATTGTGAACGTAGTTTGAGGAATTAGTAATATCTTGTTTGTATTTGTCTTCGTCGAAATAGTTAAGCGGAACGAGATAGTCCATTTCCATAAGTTTTTGGATTGCGTATTCGCTTGGGCAACAAATATCCACGTTGGAATCGCCCTTAGTGATTTTGGTTATCATCGTTTCCGGTGTGTCGAAGGTTACGTAGGTAATTTTGATATCTTTGCCTGTGATACTTTTGTAGTACGCTTTGAAATCCTCTTCGTAGTCGTAGATGTAGTCCGCCCAGTTGTACACCACAAGCGAATCGGTAGTTTGATTTTGCGTACAACCGACAAATGACAACAAAGCAACGGCAATCATCAAAACGCACAAAAGGAGAGAAAGTTTTTTCATGCTTTTACCTCCTTTTTTGCATTACGTTTGATATTTGACAGCAACAAAAACGTTACCACCACTACAAAAAAGATACTAAACACGGCAAACCAAAATGGTTCCAAACTTTTTACACGAGCATCTTCGTAAATATAGGTAGAGAGCGTTTCGATACCCGTATCGCCTTTGTTAAATTGAGTGAGAATAAAGTCGTCCAAAGAAAGGGTAAACGCCATGCTAAATCCCGATACGATACCGGGATTAAGATACGGGAACATAACTTTGAACATTGCTTTGAATGGGTTTGCGCCCAAGTCCAAAGCGGCTTCGTACATGTTAGGGTCCATTTTTTGCAATCTCGGTAAAATGGAAAGTACAACATAAGGTGTACAAAACGCCACGTGAATGATGATTAGTCGCACCATTCCTTGCGGAAAGATTTGCGAAAACGCTGCAAAAAATACCATAAAAGATACCGCCATAACGATTTCGCTGTTAATCATGGGTAGTTGGTTTACCGTTAGCACTACTTTTTTTGTACGTCTATTCAAACAATAGATACCTATTGTAGAAAACGCGCCCAAAACTGTAGAAATTACGCTTGCAATAACTGCAATAATCAAGGTGTTTTTGAGAGCGGAAAACAAGTTTTGTGTTTGTACACTATCATTAAACAATGCCTTGTAGGAATCCAACGTGAAACCGTTTTTGAAAGAGAAGTTGCTCGTGCCTGAAAAACTGAAAATAATAATCAGCAATATGGGTAAGTACAAAAATGCCAAGACAAGTCCAAGGTAACCGTCGGCGCAAAGTTTTTTAAGTTTTTCGCTTTTCATAATGCGCTTTTTACCTCCTCGTCTTTACTTACCATATTTGTTATCACGTTACAAGCAATAACCAACACCAACATTACCAAACTCATTACACTGCCTACGCCGAAACTGTTGGTTGTTTTAGAAAAGTGCATGTTGATTGCATCACCGAACAAAAAGATTTTGCTACTAGACAAAATTTCCGAAATGGCAAAGGTGGAAATTGCCGGAATAAAAGTCATAGTGATACCGCTCATTATACCGGGGATAGAAAGTGGTATGATTGTTTTTGTCATAACGACAAATTTATCAGCGCCCAAATCTTCCGCCGCTTCGATATAACTATGGTCGATAGAAACAAGCGTTGTGTGAAGGGGCAAAATCATATAGGGAAGGTAGTTATACACCATACCGAAAAGCACCGTCCCCATGCCCAATTTTACATCCAACGCCAAAAAGATTGCCTTTGTTGCCAATGTACGAATAAGGAAGTTTACCCACATAGGCATAATAAAGAACAAAACCAATACTTTGTTGGATGCGTGGTATTTTGCCAAAAAGTACGCCACGGGATAGCCTATTGCAAGACAAATTACCGTTGTTACGATACCGATAAGCAACGAATTGCCCAAAACGGTAAGTCCGCCACCGCTATCGCTAAAAAACTCCGCAAAGTTTTGCAAAGTAAAACTGTTGTCGTCCGTTAAAAATGCGTTAATCAAAATGATTACCAACGGAATTACGACAAAAATCAGCAAAAACAGCATATAGGGATACGCCAATGCTTTGCGAGTGAAACGAAATTTACTTTTCATCTTCGTTGCGTACCTCCACGATAATTTTGTCGGGTGCAATTTTGATACCCACGCGGTCATCAATAGACCACTCGTAGTCGTTATCTACAAAAAAGTCGTAGTAGTCGTCGGTACGAACGATATATTGCCAATAACTGCCTTTGTAAATAGCGGAAATGATTGTAGCCCCGATAATTCCGTCTTCTTCGTCGTCGGTAAGTTCCACGTCATCGAAATCGACGGAAACGGTAACTGGTGTACCTGCTTCCAGTTGGCTATTGCACTCAAATTGACCTTCGCAAAATTCCACGATGCCTTGGTCGTACATTTCTCCCTTGATTTTGTTGATAAGGCGTGCTTTGTGCATGATGTGGAAATCGAAAGGTTTGATGTACAAACCGATTTTGTCGCCTACTTTAACTTCCACATTGTCGTGAATTACAATTTCGTTACGCTCGTCACCGAAAGTTAAAGCAGTAACTTGGTAGTGGTCGCCTTTGAAGACGCAAGTTAGTACTTCCGCTTCGATAAGGCAATGTTTATCATCCAAATCGACAATTTTGATATCTTCCGGGCGGATGATTACGTCGACGGGCTCGTTATACTTAAAGCCTTTGTCCACGCACTCGTACTTATGTCCGGAAATATCTACGCAAAAATCGGTAACCATAATACCGGAAAGAATGTTGGATTCGCCGATAAAGTCGGCAACGAAAGCGTTAGCGGGTTCGTCGTAGATTTTTTGCGAAGTGCCTATTTGTTGAATTACGCCGTCCTTCATAACGACGATTTTATCCGACATGGTAAGTGCTTCTTCCTGATCGTGAGTGACGTACACAAACGTAATACCCAATTTTTTGTGCATTTGCATAAGTTCCAGTTGCATGTCTTTGCGCATTTTTAAGTCCAAAGCACCAAGTGGTTCGTCCAACAAAAGCACTTCCGGTTCGTTTACCAAAGCGCGCGCGATTGCAACACGTTGTTGCTGTCCGCCGGAAAGAGAGGAAACTTGACGGTGACCGTAGTCTTCCAAGTCTACCATTTTTAGTGCGTTATTAACCTTTTGTTCAATCTCCGCCTTGGTATACTTGCGCATTTTTTGCACCATTTCGCCCTTTTTGTCGGGTACAGGTTCGCCATCGGGAATAAGTTTCAATTTCAAGCCGAATGCAATATTGCCAAAAACGGTAAGATGTGGGAACAACGCGTATTTTTGGAAAACGGTGTTCAAATTGCGTTTGTGAGGTGGCAGCTCGGTGATATCCTTGCCGTTGAAATAAATATGACCGCTTGTTGGTTGCTCAAAACCGGCAATCATACGCAAAGTTGTTGTTTTTCCGCATCCGCTTGGACCAAGCAAAGTTACAAACTCGCCTTTTTTGATGTTGAGTGAAAGGTTTTTTACAACGGGTTTGTCGCCGTAGGATTTGTTGACGTTTTTGATTTCGATAATGTTTTCCATGGTAATCTCCTAAAAGTTAGACGGGGTTGTTACCCACAAAACTTTACTTTCGCTTTTTGTACTGTTTTTTATAAGGTGCTGTTTTTGTCCATCAATGGAAAAACTTTCACCCTTTTTAACCTTGTATTTTTCCGTTGGAGTAACGATTTCTATCGTTCCTTGCAACACGTAACCGAACTCCTCCCCCTCAAAAGGTAATCGTTCGGCGCATTGCGTTTGCGCAGGCAAGGTAAGAATGATAGGTTCGATATCTTTTACCTGCGAATTGGGAATAAGCCAGGTGTTTGTTCCGCCTTCGTTTTGCGATACAAAGTAGTCGCTTTGGTGATAGACGATTTTTTCTTGTTTGGGTGTGGCAAAAAACTGTTCTAACGTAACGCCCAGCACCTGCAAAATATCTTGCAGAGTTGCAATAGACGGAGAACAAAGGTCGTTTTCCAACTGAGAAATGTAGCCTTTGGTAAGTTCTGTGCGACTGGCAAGTTCCTCCTGAGTGAGATCCAGTTGCAGTCGGTATTGTTTCAATTTTCGTCCTATTTCTATCATTTTCGACCTCGAAACAAAAAAAATAACCCAACGGAAAACCACGATATTTAGAGTACTGCCGTATTTCACGGCGTTGGCACGACCACCAACATATACAATAAAAAAGTTGTTTACCTTGGGTAACGATAGCAGTATAACCAATA
Organism: uncultured Oscillospiraceae bacterium; assembly: GCA_964404625.1. Taxonomy (GTDB): domain Bacteria; phylum Bacillota; class Clostridia; order Christensenellales; family CAG-314; genus Fimimonas. Next base: position 6,091 of record CAYOKR010000025.1, read on the forward strand.
CGAATGTTAATGTCAATTGTTTTGACATACTTTTTTATAAATACTAAACTTTTTGTTTGAAATTGCTGTGATTTTGTTTTTGAAAGATTAGGAACGAAAAAAGTTGCTGTTTTACAATGACGGGAGACCAATGGTCTGCCCTACGATTTGATTTGAAAAAAATCGGTAAGTAGTTTGTTGGAGAAATCAATAGTCCACTATACAAAAAAACGGTAGTTTGCAGACAACATCAATGTGTATGTACACAATTCTGATTTGCAAGAATTGATAGTTTGTTGTACAAATCGATGGTATGCTATACGAAAAAAAACGTAGTTTGCACACGAAAAATGGTTGATAAATAAAATAGATGTGAAACGAAAGAAGTAATGCAAAAAGTCGATAACGTTTGACATCCCCCCTTATTTTGGGTTTGTTTTGTGTTATCGACATTTTTCTGCATTGTTTGTTACCGCACCCTTGTTTAGGATTCACATCGGCAATCGTTCTTTTTATTTTTTTCGTTCTTTGCTTTGTGATTGCAACAATAAACGTTGTCCCCTTTTTGATTGAAAGATAACAGCTGAAACAAAGTATATTGGTAAATAAAACAATATTTACTACCGCATTTCTGCTCTTTGACAACGTCAAAACGCATTGTTGCGTTGCAAAAATCTCAATACGTTAGTGTGTTTTGCGTTCACGCATGTACTTGTTATCCCAATCGTCACGAACCATTTTGCAACGAGCAGTACACAACCAAACCAGCATAAAAACGCCGGCAATACCCACAACGATGTAAATTACACTTTCTAACCAAGCAAGCCCCATTGTTATCCAATTTACAAGATTAAATTGAAAGATACCCACAAGCAACCAGTTGAGTGCACCAACGATTGTAAGTATAAGTGCAATCACCGAAAAAACGTTAAATGTTTTACTCAAGTTTGTATTCCTCCTTGTTTATTGTGCCTTTAGTATGGGCAAAAGGAAAAATAGTATACATTTAAAATAAATGCAATACTTTATCACCGTTGTACTTAAAATTACAATTTACAGCAACTAAAAAGCGACAAGACTATACTTGTCGCTTTAAGTTAAAACGTGATAATTACAAAATCTATTTTACCGAAAGATAACTGCTTTTTACTAATTTTTGATTGTTACGTCAAGTATTGCTGCATTAAATTTTACACCGATTACATCCTTTTGTAATGATATAAATGTAGCAAAAACAAGCATACGTTATTATTTTATACAACACTATGTTTTACAAATAGACTTTTTATTCAACAAAATCGTCTTTGTCCGCACCACTATCGATAGGTTCGTCGCCATCCGTTGCTTTGCGATTTCCTTTACGTTTGCTCTTTTTGTTTTCCTGCGCAGTATAACGGGCATCGTCACCAAGGCGACGGATTTGACGTTTGCGTTGACGCTTGCTCATATACTTGGACTGTTTTTCGCAAAGGGCAGTTTGTTCTTCCACCGTCATTGCATTGAATGTTTGCAGGGACAAAAGTCGTTCGAAAAGCAAAAAGATAATGCCAAAAATTATGGCAACACCGCAAATCAAAAAGTACCAAGCTAACGTTAACATACCGCCGGTAACAGATTCCTTTGCAAAAGCAACAGCCCCTGCACCGATGCACATAAACACACCGTAAATACCGCCAAAAACAGCATACGCATATGTAGAAAAGGACTTGCGCTTGAACCAATCCATCGGGCTGTGAACAATCTTGTTAAGCCTTGGTTGTTGAAAAAGGCACACAATACCTACAATCCAACAAACCACCACACAAAATGTTGCCAAAGGAAAACCGTTTTGTTTTAGAAAAGAGTAGTCACGATTGAAAGCGTCGCTAATAATTTGACCGATATGCTTAAAGGACGTTTCGCGCGTGGGTGATGTAATCTCACCAAGACTGAGCATATTAGCTACCACGTTGAAAAAGTCGGGGTATACAAGGCATATAATTCCGCAAAGGAAAATGCCCGGTATCATAAAAATCATCATATTGTTAGTTGCCGAAAACAACATTATCATTGTGACAAAAAGCACTGCAAAGTTAACGGCAAACACCGTAAAGTTTATTTTTACAAAAAGTTTACTTAGTGTTCGTGACACGATATAAACCTCCTTTTTTACTGTTAAGCGCCACAACTACATATAACGGTAAATTTTTGTGCAGCTCAAATAATTTTGCCAAGACAAAAATATATTTGTTACTTTTGTTCATCGGCAACGGATTGCTGTTCGATTGCAAGGTTAAACTTGGTTGTTATGCCAAAGTTGTTAAGTCGTCTAAAACGATACACGGCACTTTCGGTAGGAAGATACAAAAAATCATTATCGAAAGAAAGAGTGTAGAATGTTCCACGCTTAAAACTCACGTTTACACGTTCGCCCACGACGGAAAGTTGTTGGTTATCGCAGGTAATTTGGCACAATCCGCAATCGACGTAGTTTTTACCAACGAGCATTTCCGCACGGAAGTCGTCTTGCAAAACAAAGTTTTCGCGAGCAATTTCCTGCGAAATGCACTCACGTTGCCATGCGTACCAATCGGTAATTTTGGCAAACTTGCCACCTTCCAGTGCGCCATACTTGTTTTGCGTAACCACACTACCGCATTTGCTGCATTGCAGTCGGTTGCCGTGAGCGGTCATTGCAAATTCGCATCCGCAATGAGAACATTTGTACAAAATACTTTCCAAACCTTCGCAAAGGCGGTCGTTCATAATTTCGATTTTATTATCAAGCTGGTATTGATAATCGTCGTAGGTAAGATTTTCGATAATACGCTTGTAGATTTCGTCCACCGAGATGGTTTTTATTTCTTCCTCAGTGACGGCGAGTTTAACATCTGCCGTCATCGGGCAAAGGCGTTTTTGCTCCGTCCAACGGGGACTGTGGATATAGTTGCCGTGGAAGCACACCGTAACAAGTGGTACTTTTAGCAATTTGATTAGTTTTGCAATAGCAGGTTTTATCGGGTTTGGCGTGCCGTCTACCGACAGTTTTGCTTCCGGAAAAATTGCCACGGCGCGATTTTTTGACAAAATATATTTGATATCACGCACAAGTGAAGTATCGACTGTAAATTGTTTTTTGGGCAAAACACCGAGTTTGTAGATAAGTTTTGGCCACTTCACAATTTGTGTGATAGATGCAATAAAGTTTGGATAGTTAGGCTTTGAAAGCATCATAAGACCGCCGACGTCGGCAAAACCGCTGTGATTGGCAACCACGATATAGGGCGGTTTTATTGCACGCAAAGTGCCGTCGTCGATAAGCTTTACCTTTTTGGTAAAGTACGATTTACCCCAAAATGTTGCAAGTGTGTTTAGCAAAAACTTGCTTGCTAATATAGGCTTTTTGATGCGTTTTTTTGCCATAGAAAGTACCTAAATTATTACCTTTGCAACAAACATCATTGCAAATAAACATCTTTTGTGTTTTTCGATTTTAACAACCTTTTGTGTATCGCAATTCAACTAGATTACAAACAATCCACACAAAGACCGTTACAAACGGTTGCGTTGTAAAAACGTTTGTTATTGATAGTATTATACGACCTAAAATATAAAGTTGTACGTCTACAGTATAACAATTTATTGTCAATCGGTCAATAGTTGACAAAAAAATATATAAATAAAAATTCAATTTCTACTTACAATTGTGGCTTTACTATTTGCAAAATCGTTCAAAGTAACAAAAAAACTCGGCAGTAAGTTTACCGAGTTGAAATAGGTTATTTTGTTTAGTCTGCAGATTTGAACATATAGTCATCCTCGCTTACAAGTCCTTGGGAAATTGCCCATTCGACGATGTAGGCATCGGTTTTTTTGTATTCGATTTTGTATTTTTGCTCTTTCACATCTAATTCTGCCTGTTGTTTGAGTATGTCTATTCTTTGGATACGTTGATTGAATGCCGATTGTTGTGCTAAAAAAGTTAGCAACATACAAAGCAACAGCACTATCACAAGCACTGCCACGATTGCCATAACGGACGTCCATTTTTTATAAAACAATTTTTCCATTGTTGTCCACCTTGCGTTTGGTGAACAAATTATACAACTTGTTTGATAACTTGTCAACTGTACGACGAAAACAAATACAACTTATTGCAACTCCAAATAACACGGCAAATGGCACAAAAAGTCGAAATTCTCCGTTGTTTAGGTGCAGGTTAGCAAGCAAAAACAATGGGACAATCAGCGTGGAAAAAATCGTATCGAAAATTACCTTTGCAAGTTGCGTTTTGGCTAACGACAGCACGAACAAATAAACGACGGTACAAATACATCCAAATGCCCCAAATGTGGCAAACAGATATAATTGCTCGATACCTTTGCCCAACATCAGCGGAACAATCCTTTGATACCCACCGTTTGTTTGAATGTTACGGAAGATAGCGTTTTTACCTGCAACAAAACGTTGCCTTGTTCTTTATCTAATTTGACGATGTTTAGACCGCTACCCTTTACGCAAAGCGTTGAACCGACCAACTTGAAACGCGCCTCACGTTCGTCCACTTCTACCACTTGCAAAATACCGTTTATTGTTAGCAATTCGTTTTCAAAATGCAAACTGTGAGATTTTTCCACGTTAAAACTCCTTGCAATAGTGTATGCGGAAGTACAGTTCAATATGTTTTTGCAAGGTAAATTGTCAAACTAAATGCAACACTTTATCTACATTGTATTTAACATATAATTCACCTGCAATACAAAAGGAAGCAGTTTCAAACTACTTCCTTGTTGAATACGATATATGTTGTGTTGTGCCTTACATTCATCACAATTTGCAAAATCGGGTGTTAACTACTACAAAACCCCTACTTTAATGTGATTTCGTAGCCGTTTGCAGTGTCCTTTATCGCATAGCCAAGTGCATTAATTTCGTTGCGTAAGCGGTCGCTTTCCACCCAGTTTTTTGCTTTGCGCGCTTCAAGACGTTGCTCGGCAAGTATCTTTACGTTTTCGGGAACGTCAATTTTGGGTTGTTCGGGCGCCTTGATTTTGTCAAAATCCAAAGCGAAAACTTTGTCGAACTTGAGTGCCAAGTTGTAGATATCTTTGGACTTTGGCTCTTTTAGCATCGTCCACAAAACGCCGATTGCAAGCGGAATGTTCAAGTCGTCGTTGATGGCGTCTTCAAACTTTTTGGTGTAGTCGTCAATAACAGCTTTGTCCGTTGCAACGTCGCTTGTTTTGTGAACCCAAAGTTGTGCGCAAAGTTTGTTGTAGGCATTTTTTGCACTTTCCATACCGTCCCAAGTAAAGTTTATCTTTTGACGGTACTGAACGTTTAAGCAAAAATATCTAAACATAACTGGGGCATAGCCACGGTCCACCAAGTCGGTTACGGTGTAGGTGTTACCAAGGGATTTGCTCATTTTACCACCGTCGATAAGCATAAACTCGCTGTGCATCCAGTAGTTAACAGCCTTGCAACCAAGCCAGCACTCTGCTTGGGCGATTTCGTTTTCGTGGTGAATGGGAATGTGGTCCACACCACCGGTGTGAATATCAAATGTGGTACCGAGGTACTTTTTGCTCATTGCAGTGCACTCGATATGCCAACCGGGGAAACCCATACCCCACGGACTTTGCCATTGTTGTAAGTGGTTAGGTTGTGCTTTTTTCCACAAAGCGAAGTCGATTGGATGACGTTTGAAAGAGTTGACTTCAACACGTGCTCCGTGACGTTGATCTTCCAAATTGATACCGGAAAGACGCCCGTAGTTGGGGAATTTTTCCACAGAAAAATAAATTCCGTCTTCCGTTTGGTAGGCGTAGCCCTTATCCAACAAATCGTTTACGACGTTTATCATTTCGGGAATGTTGTCGGTAGCCTTTGGGGTAACTGTGGGACGTTTGATATTGAGCGCATCAATATCCTTCATAAATTGATTGGTGTAAAACTCGGCAATTTCCAACGGTGTTTTGCCAGTCTCGTTGGCGGATTTTTGCATTTTGTCTTCGCCGTCGTCGCCATCGGAAACAAGGTGTCCAACGTCGGTGATGTTCATTACCGATTTTACTCTAAGTCCGTCGTATTCCAAAACGCGACGGAGTTCGTCCATAAAAACGTAAGCACGAAGGTTGCCGATGTGCGCATATTTATATACGGTAGGTCCACAGGAATAGATACCCACTTGACCTTGTTTGATAGGAACAAATTCTTCCTTTTTGCGAGAGAGAGTGTTGTAAACTCGTAGTTGCATTGTTTATCTCCAAATTGATTTGTTTTGGTATATTTTACCACAAAGTTGATTGCACTTCAACTGTTTTGCCCACTTGATTTGCAAAATGTTTGGTTTGGGCGGTATGCGTGTAGATAAAAAATTGATTTGCAACAACTTTGACGATTGAACAATAGAAATAGCAACAATATTTGATTTCCAAAATAGTCGATATAAAAAGTATCAATGACAAAATATATAAAAAAACGCAAATCGCACATTAAAACCGCACTTCAAAACGATTTTAACGGCAGTGAAGAATTATCCGCTTTCGTCAAATTGTTAAAAATACCATTATACAAACAAAAATTGTGGAAGATTTAGCAAACAGTGAAGCAATCGAAAGCAATATGAACAAATTTAGATGCAAATCAGTTATACACTGCAAAATATCTCACGTATTAGTTATCGTTACAAAATTGAGTCAAAATTAAAACATCTTTTGGAGCAATATGTTTATCAAAAGATTGCAAAATAAATTGCAATGTGCTAAAATAATCGGTAGAAAATTACAATCGAGGTAAAACACAATGATTGATGTTAATTTGATTAGACAAGATGCCGAAGCGATTAGACAAAGATATTTGCGCCGTGGCAAAGATATTGATTTTACGGAATTTTTGCAACTTGACGAACAACGCAAAGGTTTGATTGCCAAGGTTGAAAGCATGAAAGCGCAACGCAATAAGGTTAGCGCGCAAATTCCTCAACTTAAAAAAGCAGGACAAGACGTTACTGCCACCATTGCAGAAATGAAAGCACTCGGTGACGAAATTGCTAAACTTGACGGCGAACTTAACGTTGTTAACGACAAAATTCGCGACTTTTTGTTGAGATTACCAAACCTACCCGACGAAGACTTGCTTGCAGGCGGAAAGGAAAACAACAAACCTATCAAAACGTTCGGCGAAAAACCTCATTTCGATTTCCAACCGAAAGACCACGTGGAACTTGCAAAGAGTTTGGGCCTTATCGACTACGAACGCGGAGCAAAGTTGGCAGGCAACGGCAGTTGGATTTACACCGGACTGGGCGCAAGATTGGAATGGGCATTGCTTTGCTACTTTATTGATAGTCACATTGCAAAAGGTTACGAATTTATGTTGCCACCATATATGCTCTCCTACGAGTGCGGTTTGACAGCAGGACAATTTCCCAAGTTTGAAGACGACGTTTATCAACTTGCCAATGCAGAAGGCAAAAAATTCCTTTTGCCAACAGCGGAAACGGCTCTTGTAAACTTATATCGCGACGAGATTTTGCCGGAAAGTCAACTTCCACGCAAATTCTTTGGTTACTCCGCTTGCTTCCGTAGAGAGGCAGGTAGTTACCGTGCGGAAGAACGCGGAATGATTCGCGGACACCAATTTAACAAAGTTGAGTTATTCCAATACACTACCCCCGAACAAAGCGACGCAGCCTTTGAAGAAATGGTTGGCATGGCATGCGGACTTGTGGAAGGACTTGGATTGCACTATCAACTTAGCAAACTTGCCGCAGGCGATTGCTCCGACAGTATGGCACGCACCTACGACATTGAGATTTACATTCCGTCAATGAACATCTACAAGGAAGTATCTTCTGCAAGTAATGCTCGTGATTACCAAGCACGTCGCGGAAATATGCGTTATCGCAGAGAAAGCGACAAAAAGTTGGAATACATGCACACTTTGAATGCAAGCGGACTTGCAACCAGCCGTGTGTTCCCTGCACTTTTGGAACAAAACCAAAATGCCGATGGTTCCGTTACTATTCCCGAAGTACTTCGCCAATACATGGGTGGTTTGGAAAAATTGGAACCTATCAAAAAGTAATTGCAAATATTTGCGTTTACACAAGATTGTTTGCAATAAAATATAAAATAAGCGATAAGCCTTTTTCCGTTAGGGAGAAAGGCTTGTTTTAATAAGTCGTGTTTATTTAATTTTTATTGCTTTTCGCTCTATTACACTTCCAACATAGGGTCTGTAAATTTTCTTCGACAGTACAACCACCTTTCGAAACAGGAATGACGTGGTCTATTTCCAAAAGTAGATTTGGTTCTTGATAAATAGAATTTCCACATATACAACAAGTAAAGTTATCGCGTTTTTTAATCATTTCTCGAAGTTTACCAGTCATCATGGACCGTTGTTCTCTCGAAAATGCTGATATTGTAAGTCGTCGTTCCAAAGCCCCTATCAATTCTATAATAGTATCTTCTGTCATTGGTACGGTAAATGTTCTTTTTGCCATGCCCCACCAGACGTATATGAAAATGTATATTCAACAGTAAGAATACTATCATCAATATTTGCAAAACCCAATCTGGAATAAAAGCCAGATTCGTCATCATCCATAATATAGCTTGGAACGTCGTTAATATATTCTACAATATTTTTCTTATATTCTTCGATAATTTTCTTAGCTTCTTTCAGTGTAGCAAGTTCCTCTATAAGCAAGTGTAACTTTTGTATTTGCTCCGTATATTTAGATTTATCAGGATAAAAATACTTAATTATATACTCAATAGGATTATTTTCCGCACTTGCAAAAACCGCCGCTGATACTTCTGCTGTGAAAGGCGTTATCGTCTTTTTGTATGGGCGAAAATAGTCATATTGATCATCGTTAATCGTTTCATTTCTAACTACTCTTGTGCCAAAAAGCTGCGAGACGGCTTGTACTTTTTCCATAATGTATTCGTTAAATTCTCTTTGCGAATTCATTAAGACGTCGCAGTTTTTCTTAATATTTATAAATTCAGCGGACTCGTAATATTGAAGAATTTTTTGGTTCTTTTCTACAAGGTCATAAACATCCCATGCAATTTGTGCGATAAATTTTCTTATAATATCCCACTCATCACTTTCTACACTTTTTATTTTGCCGATACTATTTATCGTTCTATCAAAAAGTTTAACTACTAGATCATCCAATTGTTTTTCATTATCTTTAATTAACAAGTCCTTCTTATGTTCATTTGCATAATCAATAACTCTATTTACCCGCTCATAAAGTTTATGTTTCTTTTTGTTAATTGCTTCTTTTTCCTTATCTTTTATATATCTGCTATATTCTCCCTTGCTCATAAGCAACGTTGGATCTCTATCAAATTTATCTACGTCATATTGATTTATAATTATTTTCTTTTTTCCCAGATTATTTCCAGCAGGAGACATATATACAATAAGCACCCTATAAGCCAACGCCCATTCAATTGTATTGTTTATACAACACAAAACTCTGTCGTATTGTGGATGATCTTTAAATTCATTATCAAGAATAAAGTTTTGCAAACGCTGATTTATCTCATTCTTTTTTCTTAATGTATTTTTGACTTGATTGAGCCGACTATTATCATCTTTAAAAAACTTTAAAACATCATATTGTTCCAAAGCTTGGCGGCTTTTCACCACCACACTATCGTCAAATTTTGAAGCATTCTCCCATTTTTGAAGTCCTATTTTATTAAAAATATCATTTTCCAAACAGCGATACTTAATTTCTTTATCTCGCCATCGTCGCAATTTTTCTTCTTCCTGCATTCGTGCTTTTCTGCGACTCCTTTCAGCTAAAACAATTAAAGCTAGAACCACTATCCAAAAACCAAATACTAATACGAGTTGCCAGTTCAAATTATACCCCCCCCCTATAAAACAGCTAAACTTATTTAAAGTATAACAAAAGTTGCAACAAAAGACAATGGTAAAATTCAAAAATAATATTAATTAAAATAAATCAAAAATTAACCACTATTATTTTGAAGAAATACGTTTATACATTATTATAGAACACTGTAATAATTAACCTTTAGTCTGGATGATTTTTATAATGATGTCACCCCAATGCATACGTATGTGATTTTTGTAACATATCAACAATTACAAAGCGTAATTATGACTAAATATTTTTGTTATCTACAGTACTTGGTACAACAACAAAAGTACTGACAAAAATTGCCAAAAATTTTTATTGTTGTGTAGCAAAATCAAAACGCGACATTAAAATAAATCAGGGACGCGTTTTTCAGTTATATAACAAAAATACCCCTGTTCGAGAAAGCAGGGGTAAGTTTGTGTTTTCTACACGAGAGAGAAACTACGATGAAAGACTTTGGCACCGCCGATTGCAATGATGATGGAGGGATTTGCAATATTTTTTTGAGAAGATGTTATGACAACGTTGACGTTGCCTTAGTCTTTCGTATAAATAATGCAGTAGTCTATCATTTTATTGCAAGAAAATAAAATTATTTATTTTTTCAAATAAACAATAAGTTTTAATGAAAGAATATTGAAATCACAGATAGAGCTATTATAAGTTATTTAATCAAGCAATCGACAAAACAAAGTTTTCTTTACACAAGTTAACCGTTAGCAAATTACACTATTAAAAGGTGATTTAGAATAGGTTGGCAATAAAATACGTTACAAGTAAACCGATATATGCGATTTATCGGTGTTATTCATGTTTATTGATTGACTATTATATCTAAAATCAACCGTTATAATTTGTGTTGGAATGCAAACAGCCCCCTCTACACAAGGGAGCTGTTAGGAAATTGCACTATTCAAAACTTAACAATGGTTCGGTGTTAAACAACGTTGCAAGTGATACGCTGTAAATAACATTTTGCAGAAAAATCCAATGCGATAGATTAGTCTTGAGCAAGATAGACGATTTTGTTTGCAATGTCGTCGATAACTTCCGTGTTGGCGTCTTCGATTTTACCTTGGTCGCACAAATGTGCAAAACTTGGGTCGATTGGCAATTTTACAATGGTATCGATACCGTAGTCGTTTGCGAAATCGTCAATTTTGGATTCACCGAAGATGTAGTGTTTATCTCCGCAGTTGAGACAAGCAAAGTAAGACATATTTTCTACAAGTCCAACAACGGGAACGTCCATCATATTTGCCATTTTTACCGCTTTGGAAACAATCATTTCTACAAGTTGTTGCGGGCTTGTTACCACAACGATACCGTCGATTGGCAAGTTTTGGAAAACCGTCAATGCAACGTCGCCCGTTCCCGGGGGCATATCTACAAACATATAGTCGACGTCGTTCCACGCAACGTCCGTCCAAAACTGTTGAACGGCACCGCCGATAACCGGTCCACGCCAAACAACGGGATCCGTTTCTGTTTCTAACAAAAGGTTGATGGACATAAGTTGAACGCCGCTTTTGCTTTGTACCGGGTAGATAACGGTTCCGTCGCCGGTTGCCTTATCGTGAATACCAAACGCTTGGGGAATGGACGGGCCTGTGATATCCGCATCCAAAACGGCACAACGGTAGCCTTTTTTTTGCATGGCAACGGCAAGCAAACTTGTTACTAACGATTTACCTACACCGCCCTTTCCGCTTACTACGCCAATAACCTTGCCTACGCGCGCGCCTTGGTGCAAGGGTTTGACTAAACTTTGTTGTTCGCGTTGGTCACAATTTTGCGAACAACTAGAACAATCGTGAGTACAATCTGTCATTATTTTTACCTCGATATTTACGGTGTCTATTGCAAGATACCGTTTATATTTTTAATATTTAACTTGATAATACGCAATGCTATTAAAACAATAGTTAAGTCAAACAATTTTTAATAGCATGTAGGTAACGCAAATTTGCGTTGTAATTCAATATAACTGCACAAACCTATCCACATTAAATAAAAGCACCGCAATGCTACGACTTTTGAGAATCGTCGCAAACGTTACGTTATTACAAGTGCACAAGTGTGCAAATGCGCAACTATGCAATTATTTGCAAAGTGCTTCCAATTCTGCCAAGGTATCGGCAAAGGATTTTGTAACGATTTGGAACGGTTCGTCGCTTGTAAGGTCTACGCCGGCAACTTTAAGTTCACTAACGGGATCCATACTTCCGCCGAGTCCAAGAAATTTTTTGTAGTTTGCCAATGCAGTTTCACCTTCGTTAAGGATTTTTTCTGCGATGCAAACGGCGGAAATAATCCCGGTTGAATACTTGTAAACGTAAAACGCACGATAGAAGTGTGGAATACGAGCCCATTCGTAAGCAATTTGACTGTCGTGCTCTACGTGTTCGCCATAGTACATTTTGTTAAGTTCCAAATACTTTTTACACATAACGTCGGCGGTTAACGGCATGCCCTTTTCAACAATGTCGTGAGAGATTTGTTCGAACTCCGCAAACATTGCTTGACGATACATCGTTGTACGGAGCATATCCAAATAGTATTGAAGAAGATACTTTTTGAGTTTTTCGTCGGTAGTTGTTTTTAGAAGGTACTTCAAAAGCAACACTTCGTTGCAGGTGGATGCGACTTCAGCAACAAAAATTTTGTAGTCTTGTTTTGCCAAAGGTTGATTTTTGCAACTATAGTAGGTGTGCATGGAGTGTCCCATTTCGTGCGCGATAGTAAAGATATCGTGAGTGGTTTTTTGGTAGTTAAGCAACATGTACGGGTGAACGCCCGGCACGCCCATAGAATATGCACCGCTACGCTTTGTTGGAGTTTCGTGAACGTCGATCCAACGGTTTGCAAATGCGTGACGAACAACGTCCAAATAGTCTTCGCCCAAAGGAGCAAGTCCTTTCAAAACAAGTTCGCACGCTTGTTCGTACTCGCAGGAGATATCCACGTCGTCAAAAATGGACGTGTACAAATCGTACATGTGCAATGTGTCTACACCCATCAAACGTTTGCGCAAACCGATGTAGTTATGCAATGGTTCAAAACTGTTGTGCATACACTTGATAAGGTTATCGTACACTTTTTTATCAACTTGCTCGTTAAACAAAGCCATTTCCATGGTGGATGCGAACTTGCGAGATTTTGCACGGAACCAATCGGCTTTTACACCACCTTCGTACAAACCGGAGATTGTGTTGATTTTGTCGATATAGCCTTTATAGTACGTTTCGAAGGCTTGACGGCGTACTTCTTGGTCTTTGTGCTCCAAGCACATCGAATACGTGCCGTGACCAAGTTGAACTTCCTTGCCGTCTACCATGATAGAACCAAATTTGATATCGCCACTATCCAAACGGTTGAAAACTTCTTGGAATTGTCCGCTGAACGCACCTACGTTTGCCATCAAAGTTTCTTCCGCTGCGGATAAAATGTGCGCTTTGTTATCTAAAATGCTTTTGAGAGATACGTCGTAGTCGGTAAAATCGGGATCTGCAATGCAATCTTTTAGATATTCGTCCGGTTGAGAAGAAAGTTCCGGCGAAACAAATGCAGTTGCTGCGGAATATTGCGTCAAAAGACTGTAAACGCGCATAAAACGTGCTTGGCGTTCACCGTCTTGAGCGTCTTCGTTGTAGCTCATGGATGCGTAGCAATAAAGTTGGCTAAGTTTTAGGTCGAAATCGTCGCTTGCCTTTAGGTATTGCAATAGGGTTGCTTTGTTACCGAGTTTGCCTTGGTAAGATGCTAAATTTTGATATTTTGCAGACATTTCCGCAAAGCAATTTTCCCAATCTTGCGTGGTAGCAAAAATGTCGGACAAATCCCATTTGTATTGTTCGGGGATTTCGTTTCTGTTTGTGTAAGACATTGTATACACTCCTTTTTGATATCGCTAATCGTGACTTGTTGTAAATATTTTGTGTAAATAACGTTTTTATGAAGGTGTGATTGCAAAAGAAGTTGGATTTTTACTAAAACTGTTTGCCGAATTGACGGAATAGCAATTTGACAAAGCCGAATGATATTTGCCGTTAAAAATCCACGTCGTATTGCAAAAGTTAATTTACAACGTAAAAATACGTTAGACAAGTAACATAAATATATTATATATCAATAATCTGGTACCGTCAAGTAACTGCAACGGTTGATGCATAAATACAAAATTTGCTTTGCAAGTATTTGCATTTTTTGTTATTAGAAACAAAAGACGTCAAACAACGGAAGAACTCCGCTATTTGACGTTTTTTAGTTTGCAATGCTACAAAACTCGGGTTTAAGAGTATACAAACTGACAGTTAAAGTGTTGGTTTGCAACAGTTTTTTGCATATCGGTTGTTAAATCACATTGCGACTTGTTAGATTAAATTTGAGTGGTTTTCGACATCTAAAATACTCAACAACGATTGATTTGACAACGCATCATCCGCACTGCGTTTGGTATAAATAGTATCGTGAAAATAATTGCAATATCGTTAAATTACAGTGTGGCCTTCGGTATTTTCAATCACCTTAAAAATGGTAAGTTCATTTCCCGTGTGGCTATCAATATACACGTAGTATTGATTTTGTCCGTCGGTACACTCGAACTCGTAGGTAAAATATTCTGCATTTTTGACAGCAATCAAACTTTTGGCAACGTTGGTAACTTGCAAAGTGTCGTCCAATTTTGATTGGCATTGTTCTTCCGTTAGAGTACCAAAATCCACGGTGCGTTGTTTGTGATTGGTCAGGTAACTTTTTGCTTCCAAGCCGACAATTTCGCCGTTGGATGTATCTACCGCTACTTTAATTAGTTCGGGATAGACGATAACGTCGTCCACAACGGTTGCGCAATTTACGTAAGTTACGTAGTTTTGCACGTTACTTACCCAAATACCTTTAACGTCGTAACCAAGCGATTTGCAAAAATCTTGCGCCTTTGTAATACATGCATTGGCATCGTAAGTTTTTGTTCCGTCGAAAGTTTGAGTGCAGTCGTATTCCACAACTCTGCCGTCGCTTATTAAAGTAACTTCGCCCTTTTGCGTTTTGTACACGTATAAGGGACATTTTTGTTTAATTTCATGGTCGAATTGGTTTTCGCCAAAGTGCTTTTTGACTATCTCGCCACCTTGCTCATGAGATATTTTTTTACCGCAAACGACGTCTTTTTTAACGACGGAATCGGAAAAAGGTCCGTCGTAGATAAGTTTTTCGTAGGAAAATGCGTCGTCTTGAGCGGAATTGAGCATATTCGACAAGTCACCGATACCGTCCATGCCGTTTCCATTTGTGATAAACATTGCATCGTCGCTTTCGGCATAATTTTGGAAGACGTTATACATATTTTTTGCGACATGTTCTAAATTTTTGAGTGCAATGCGTTCTGCTTGCTCCAACGAATTGCCGTTAGCAAGTTGTCCCACCAAGTAGGTTGCGTAGTCTTGCGTTTGGTTGGCGAATTTTTCGCATTTTGCAAACACGTCACCGTTTTCGATAGGCAAATTAGCCAGTTGACAACTCACTTCACTTGCGCAAATCGCCACGTCGGCAAGTAACTCCGCTTGATGCTTGGCATTGTGTGAAATTGCCACTTTGCCAAGATTCGCATCGATGTTTTTTAGACTGTCGCAAGTGAGATACAAACTTTGTTTTTGACTGTTTTCGACAGCGATTTTGTAGACGTTTTCGTCCGTAACAGTAGACATTTTGATATTTTTGATACGCTGTTGCATCAAAAGATAATTCCAAACACCGCAAAATGCGGAAACAACGAACAACACTATAAAAAATGCTATCCAAAATGATTTGATATTACTACTTTTTACCACGTTTCACCTCACGCACAAAAGATATGCTTGCCTATCGTGACAAGTTGCGGACGCGACCAAATCCAAGCGCTTGTTGCAGTGCTGGGATTGAAATAGTACAATGCACCACCGGACGGATCCCAGCCGTTTAGGGCGTCCTGGGCGGCACGAGTACATTCGTCGTTGGTACCAAGGTTTATTTGACCGTCACTTACGCAGGTAAACGCGCCTTTTTGGTAAATCACACCTGAAATTGTGTTGGGGAAGTTACTGTTTTTAACTCTGTTTAGCACCACGGCGGCAACCGCTACTTTGCCCGTGTAACTTTCGCCACGTGCTTCGCCATAAACACAGCAGGAAAGTAAATACAAATCGGAATTGGAAATACTGCTTGACGTTGTACCGCTACTAACGGAACTTGTAAGCGTGATACCCATTGCGCGTGCCGTTGCTTTGCCTACGATACCATCAACCGTTAGACCGTTTTTGCGCTGAAAGTACTGCACTGCTTTTTTTGTTTGACTGCCGAAAATACCGTCAACACTGCCGTTCAGGTAGCCCCAACGCTTTAGTTTTGTTTGGATTGTGCGGACGGTTTGCCCTCGAGAACCCATTTTAATTACTGCTGCATCGGCTTTTGGCAACACTATTACCAACGATGCCAAGGCTAACAGCGCCAGCACAAGGGCAGTAAGTTTTACTTTTTTTGCTACTGACACAAAAAATCCTCCTTAAATATTTTGTGTTAGTATGCCTGTTTTACGGTAAAGTATGCGGTAAAATAAAAATGATAGTTGTTACCTACAATACAACTAAAATAAGTCTTTACTTCTTATAAGCGACATTTAAGTAAGACATATTTATATGTTTAATGCCTACTTTTGTGCAAAATTGAATACTGTAGACAATCAAGAGTGCATTTGACGTTATTACAAAATCTACCGTTTACTTTTCCAGTTTTGGATGATTTCCAGCAGTTTGCTTTTGAACGTGATATTGTTTGTGCCGTTGCTTTCGCCACCCACAAAACACAGCGGTGGATACACCACGCACCACCAATTGTTACCTTGTCCACTGCCTAATTCTATAATCAGCGCATCATAAACACCTTGCGGTAGCGTTACGCCGTCGTAAGTGCGGTCGGGAAAACTTTCTTCGCAAAGTTTTACTGTGGCGTGGTAGGTAAATCCGTTTTGGGCAAGTACCTGGTCGCATACTTGCTTTAAGTTTGCAAGTTGTTCACGCACGATTTGCATAGCCTTATCTTTGGTGGTTGCGCTTGTTAGATATGGCGCAAGATAATCCACCACGGCAGTTTTTACCAAGTACTTGACCTGTTGATGTTCGACGTCGTTATTATCCGCGCGGATATGTATACGCAAAAAATCGGCATTGGTTTGTGTTGGAACGCAAAATATAATTGCTAAAAATGTTACGACGATTGCTACTATTGCAACTACTTTCATTAACGGTATCTCCTATTGACGAGTTTTATTGATTTGGTTGTTGACACAATTTTGACGTTAGACAACGGATTTTACAAAAAAGATTGCAAAATGATGTCTAACTTTGTTGCAATTGAGACAAATAAATTGAAAAGAATAATTATTGACAACATAATAAAAGAGTAGCAAAATCATTACTACTCTTTCTTTATTAAATACTATCTTATCCATAAAGTATAACGTGCTATGAGATTACCCCTCATATTCGTGCTGAAAGCCACATTTAGCACAAGCATACCATACCTTCTTTTTTCCTAGCGCACCACCCAACAAACCTATTGGACCAAACAACAATCCTCCAAAGGCTGCTTTTCCTACGCTAAATCCTTTTTTCTGCGTATCGACTTTTTTCCACATAATAATTTCTCCACACATTGGACACTGTTTTGGTGCTAACATAAAATTCCTCCTGATATTATAAAATAAAAAAGTGCGCCTACAGAAGTCGACGCACCAAAACGCAAACTCCCATAGTCGCCAAACCAATTTCAAGCAAGTAATGATAATCATACTAAAAACCTGATGGAATTTGCATTTTATCAAATTCATTGATTTTTAGTATGCTTAAAAAAGGCATAAATTTGTCTTAAAAAGAGAAATCATTGCTTTTGTTAATTATGAAATTGATTTGGCATGTTAACTATAACACACATTTTGTTTTTTTTCAAGTGCTTTTGTACAAACAAAAGAAAATTTAGTCTATAAAAAGTAGATATTCTTCAAGTGATTTTATAATCAAATATAAAACGCATATTTACTCACATTTAAGCAAGTGTTTTAACAATATTACATATTATCTTTACCATCGTTACAAGCGTGGCAAAAAGAGTTTTAAGAAATCGTTCAGCATTTTGAAAACATGCGATTTTGATTTGACAATAAGCGGAGAATAATATATAATGTGA
>CAYOKR010000026.1:0-11944 GCA_964404625.1 uncultured Oscillospiraceae bacterium
GAGTTTTAACTGTCAATGTATTGTTTTTTACGTACTTTTTGCGGAAGTCTTTCAACAAATTATTTTTAAAAACTATAATATTTTCCGCATCGATACCGACTTTTTGGAACATTTCGATTGTTTTGTTAGACAAATCCAACATCACAAGACTATCGGTAATTTCCAACGGAGTTTCGTAGTGACCGGGATCATCGGTATAAGTTTGACACCAATCGCCCAACCCGATATTGACTAAACCAAAGTCGTTAAGTCGGTTAGTTATGTAATTGAAATACTTGTTGATAACTTGTGCGTTTTCAAGAATTACTTGTTCGTCGCCATAGAAACGATTGAGCTGATACGGAACTTCCACAAGAGCACTGTCCCACGCAGGACCGTTGCCCCATTCAAAGCCCCAACCTGCCGTCGGTACGATACCGGGCAAAGCACCGTCTTCACGTTGAGAACCACGCATAATAGTTAGCCATTGACGATAACTTTTGAACGCATCGAAACTGTACAACGTTTGTTCGCAAGACAACATTGCGTCGGCTGTCCAACCATTCTTTTCGCGGTGCGGACAATCGTAAGGATAGAATACATAGTTACTCAAATCGCTATGAAGGGTTATTTCTACAAGTTTGTTGATAATTGCGTTATCGCATTTGAATGTACTAACTTCAGGCAATTGATTGTGCGTAGGAATAAATACTATCGCATCGTTCGTTGCTTGTTCTTCCGTTAAGCCTATAACTTCGCAATAACGACAACCGTGCCAAGTAAAATTGGGAACGTAACTTTGTTCGCCGTCTTTGCAAATATACACGTCGTGTTGAGAGTGTCCTTCACCCATTTGCTTGTAAGATATATTACTCATATCAAGACGATTACCGCAAAGCAATTCGCCAAAGGTCATATCTACTACTTGACCGCTTGTTCCTTTGAGCGTAAGTTTATAAACGCCGGTATCGTTTACACCGAAGTCGTAGATATAGCCCACGTCATTTTTGATGATATTTACAGCTTGGCGTGGTTGTTCTGCGATAATCGGTTGAACGTCGTTATCTAAAATTACGCCTTTGGGAGCTGAAACGATCGTTGCCGATTCGAAATTTTTAACAGATGTATCCGTTAATACGTTTGATATTTCTAAACGTGCATCGTATTCCTCGCCACAACGAAAGTCGTCGTAGGTAATTGGACTATTTGTAACGTAAAAACTTTCGTCCGTTTGCAAAATAACGTTATCGTCACTGTAAATTGTCAATGCAAACTTTGGCGCACAGCGGTAAGGCGCAGAAGTATTTAGCCAAACATCGGCGTCATCGGTACAAGCAAATCCATTACCAAGCAACACACATAAAACGTTATCATGCGATTTTAGATTGTCCAAATTGTAAGTGTCGGTAAATACAACTTGGTCAGGATTGCTCATATAAGGTGCGAAGAAACTGCGATTGAGCAGTTTGCCGTTTAGATACAGCTTGTACAGTCCAACGACAGTAATTTTAAGCGTTGCACTGCTCATGTTGCTATCGAACACACGTTTAAACAAAGGAGCGTTAACATGATGTTCAATCGAATTATATTTGGTTCCGTGTGAAATAAAAATCATACAAATAGTCTCCAACTTTGATAGTAAAACATATTTTCTGTGTTAAATATTAACACCGTTATTGTAGTTTGTAGGTAGGCCTGCTTTGAACAGGTGCGAATCGTTGTTGAGTTGCAATATCTTTGGAATCACTATTTTATCACCTTCAAAACGAATAACCGTCACGCCGGTGTGTTCCAATTCGAAACGAGAACAAAAAGTTGAGTATGGCACACCCAATATTGTACTTAAAAAAGCCATACCGAAACCTTCGTGTGCAAACAAAGCGATTCTTTTATCTGTAGAACGAGTAACAACATAATAATTGCCATCCGTCGATTTTTCGTATCCCAAATGCGACAAAAATGCATAAGTTTCGCGTTTTATACGAGCGATACCCTGCTCTAACTCGGGAGAATTTACATCGGGATGTTTATACCAATTTTCTCCTAATTGAGCAAATTCGTCGGTAACAAACAATCGCATGAGTTGTTCATCTTGATAGATCCATCGTGTAGAACCGTTGCGTACAATAGTAAACTCCTGCCAAACTTTGCTTTCGTTACACCAATCGAGCAAGTTGATATCTTTGTTGAGTAATTTTGCGGTAGGCTGTGCCGTTTGTATCGCACGATTGGATGTGGAGACAAAAATCTTGTCTAAATCGGCAGTAGCAAGTCTATTGGCAAGAGCTTGCGCTTGTTTATGTCCAAGTTCCGTTAAACTATCAGGATTGTAGATAGGATCGCCGTGACGAATATAATACAAAATCATAATTAACGCACTATCGAACAAACGTACTCACAAATTTGTTCGGCAATAAATTCGTGGCCTTTGTTTGTCGGATGCAAACCATCTTGATAAAAATCCGTGGGTGCATTTGTTTGCGGATGTGGCAAAACATTTTCAAAGTCTAAAAATGCTACGCCAAGTTGTTGCAAAATCGTGCGTTCTGCATTGATATACTCTTTTAACGATACCGTAGGATTTGTGCGATGTCCTTCCCCCAAAGGGTTATCTTCGTTGAAACGGTGAAGGGGCAAAATATAGCAAATATTTGCTTTTCCATAGCGATTGATAAGATAGTTGACAAGAGTACGAAATGCACCGCAAAAAGTATCTGCATCGGTATCTGTTAGCGTACCAAAATTAGCATCTCCGTGGCCGTAGTCGTTTGTTCCGCCAAACACGAAAACCAAATCGGCATCAGGCATTTGAACGGCACGTTGCAAAAAGTCTTTGTCAAATTGAGTACACTCCGACGGTTGATGTTGCGGCGCGATACGTGTTCCGGATACACCACAATTATTAACCTCACAGCCAAGTTTTGCGCCGACACGCTCCACATAGCAAAGTTCGGGAGCTGTTGCACAGGCACCTTCTGTAATACTATCACCAAGAAAATTTATAGTAAGTTGAGTTAATTGTTTCATAGGGCAATTGTCTCCAATGCAATTTTAGAAGATTTTGACAAGCAAAATCACTCAAATAAACCGTGATTTCTACATCTATTCAAAACCAAACTATTTTAGAGTTAGTCGCACTACTCGAGCATACAAACTGTTACCATAAGCAAACGGGGTAATTCTAAAGGTGTTACCTTTTACGATTAGTTTTTCGTTGCTATCCAACACAGTTGCCGATACGATTTTTTTGTCGGCATTTAGCGTGTAGTCTTTGTTTTCGACGGCTCTACCGACGTTGACGTCGCATGTCATTGGAATATTATGTATGATAGCGTAATAGTATTTGCCATCGGTAACTATTGATGCGCCGTCGCATGTCAAATCGCTTTTTTGTATATTGTAAATAATGTTCTTGTTTATTTTTATCCACTTGCCCAAATAAGAAAGCAATTCCTTTTCGATAGGCGTTACGCTGCCGTTTTCACGCAAACCTGCGTTAAGCAAAAGGTTACAGTTGTTCTCTCGGCAAACAAGCAACGTATCAATAAGACGACTAACAGGCTTAAAACAAAAATCTCGTGCGGTGTATCCCCAGTGATCAGTTATCCCCTCACACATTTCACCTGCACGCGGACGATCGCTGTTATCCACAAAACACGGATTACCGCGTTCGAAGGTTACACTGTCGATTTCTACGTGCGAAACTTTACCCGAGTCGTTCAGACCGGTATTGTTGATAATCATTGCTTCCGGTTGATATTTTCTAATCAACGAATACAAGCGGTCGAATTGCCAATGGTCGATATCGGGTTTTTCCCAAAAACCATCAAACCAAAAACCTCCGATTTTGCCATAGTTGGTGCAAAGCAATTTGATACTTTCGTTTAGATAATCCAAATAGGCAGCAAAATCATTTTT
Source organism: uncultured Oscillospiraceae bacterium (assembly GCA_964404625.1). Lineage (GTDB taxonomy): Bacteria > Bacillota > Clostridia > Christensenellales > CAG-314 > Fimimonas. Next base: position 3,898 of record CAYOKR010000026.1, read on the forward strand.
GTAGGTAGGTTCCGTCCAGTCGATAAGTGTGTGATAGAAAAATGGCAAAATATTTGCTTTGTTGCACTCTTGCACAAATTCGGCAATCAAATCACGTCTGGTAGCACTGTGCATTACATCGAAATTGGAAAGACCTTTTGTATCATACAACGAAAAACCATCGTGGTGACGAGTCGTTATATTGATATACTTTGCACCGGCTTTTTTTGCTACTTGAACAAGCTGTTTTGCCCAATCTTTTTTTACGTTAAAACGCTGCGGCAAAGTTTTGTACATATTCCAGTCAGCATCGGCACAGTTTTTTAGATACCACTCGCCACGGCCTACCATGCTATATAAACCAAAATGCACAAATAAACCCAAGCCGAGTTTTTCAAAATTATTAACATAATAGTAGTTTTTCATATTGCCTCGCATTAGTGCACTATTTATAGGAATAAGTAAGTGAATTTAAAAAACTTGCACGAAACGATGAATGATATTATGCGAATAGATATAGCATTTTCAACAACAATGCAATATCGTACACCTAATGTCATCTATACTAAACATATCAATGAAAATCGCTCCAATCGAGTTTTTCCCAAACGGCAATAAGTTCGACGTCCGCATCGAGATTGTATGTACCGCTTGTAAATTCTTCGTTAGTATCTTTGATTACCCATTTTTTAAAAGTATAACCTTTTGCAGTTGGTTTGTAAAGTGAAAACGCCTCCGCAAATGTCACATTTTGGGTAGTTGCTGTAATCTGTGCTGACGTTACGTTACCCAAAGAGTAGGTGATTTTGTATGTATTGGGAGTTTCGATTGCACGTACCGTTAAATCCGCCTGTATGTTGGATAAATCGGTATTGTCCCACGTTACTGTGTAACCGCGTTTAGGTTGAGAATCGGGTAAATCGGTAACGGAGTCGCCTTTGTTTACAACACGCATTGCAATTACACTATCGCCTTGCACAAATGTTACCGTACACGGCTGTGTGATAGGGTTCCAAACAGCAACAAGCGAAATGTCGTAGTCTAAAGTATAGATACCGTTTGCAAATTCCTCTTCTGTATCTTTAATTTTCCACGTTACAAAAGTATAACCTGTTGCCGACGGTTTATAAAGAGTGAATTCTGCGTCAAAGGTTACTTTTTGCGTTGATGCTGTTATTTGTGCAGAGCTTACTTCCCCCAAATAATAGGTGATTGTGTAAGTGTTGGGCGTTTCTATTGCGTACACCGTAACATTCGATTGCACGTTCATTAAGTTAGTCTTATCCCAAGTTACCGTATAACCGCGCTTTTGCTCCAAAAAGGGTAAATTAGTGACGTTTTGTCCGCGATTTACCACACGAGTTGACGTTTTGTCGCCTTGAATAAACGTTACGGTAAACGTTTTGTTTGAGACACAACTACACAACGCGACAGAACAAAGGAAAAGTAACACAGTCAAAATTAGAATTGCGAAACGTTTGCTTTTTGATGAGAATTTTTTGCAGTTAGAAAGTTTTTTCATAATGTTTATCTTTGATATACCGCAAAATTAGGCTTGAGTACAAGTTATAAAACAACCTGCGCCTGCTTTAAGTGTTAGTTCGTAGGAATTTGTTACGTTTACCGTTTGGCTTGTGCCGTTACTATAGATTGTTAACGTTAGCGGATTTTTTGTTTTTAACGTTACGGTTGCGGTTTTTCCGCCGTCTTTTAGCGATGCGTAATTGCAAAAAGCGTAACCTTGCACGCTTGCATTTGTTTTGCTATTGAAAACTCCTGCGATAACACTGTTGTTAAATCCATTTACAGAAATATCGCTAAACTGTGTGGCGCTTTCGTCCAAAACATACTCGCTAAACTCCGTTTGATTCAGCTTAGTATATCCTTCTTTTTCGGCAGAAAACAGACCAAACTTAAATATTGCGCCTTGCCAATCGAAATCGGCATACACGTCGGCAAAAGCCAAAAGTTCGTTGTTGACGTTTTTCAAAGAGATGTAACCGTCACTTTGTACGCCCGTTTGATAATCCACAGGTACCATTTGCGACGTTTGAGCAGATTGAAATTGCGAATATGTAAACCACGAAATTGAATCCATACCGAATGCCAACGCAGCATACGCCTGCAAACGCATTTCCGCTTCGGTAGGCATACGAGATTTTGCATCGCTACCTTCGTTCCAACCGCACGACTGCAAACAGATATTTGCTTTTGCATTATATTTTTTTGCGTAATACTTTAGTAAGCCAATACTTGTTAAAAAGTTTTTGTCTATTGAATAGTCCGCATAGATAGGATAACTATCAACGGATAATATTTTTGTACCGCTAATTTTGGAAAGCACGCTTGTGCAGTAACGTTCCAAATATTGCGAATAGGTTGCGTTTGCGCCATCTATTTTACCAAATGTACCTTCCGATGCTTCACTTGGGAAAAGGTTGCACCAAAATTCCGCACTGTCACCATAAAGTTGGTCAAATTGCTCCGCATAAGATGTAAGCGCACTATCAATAACTTCTACTGTTGGTTCGTCCCATTGCATTATGCCGGCAAAACCATTACAATCGGAAAAATCCGGGTAGTAACCCAATGCAAAATACATCTTTTTAACGTCAACATAAGACTTAATTCCGTAGCTATTGAACAAAGCAATAAGTTGACGTGTACGTTCTACGTCAGCTTGACTCGTGATATTAGAGGTAAAAGCACCATTTAACAACACACTGTTTAAGCCTGATTGCTTCATTGCCGAAACGATTTGGAAATTGTGTTCGTTTTGATATTGATTTTCTTCCGAAAGATATGGCAAAAACCATGCGGAAATACCAAAAGAAGAAACATTATTATCGACGTACTCAAATATCACTTGATTGCTATTGTTAGCATATATTTTTTGTTGAATTTGCGACTCGCCGATTAACATTGCAGATAGTTGTGGAGCATCTACCATTACCGTTGTTCCCACAACGTGTTGCGTTGTTTTGTAAACGCTTTCAACAGGCGTTCCGTTGCCATATACGATTGTTTTAACAACTAAATCGGCAGTAAGGTTACCAACAGGTTTTATGTACAAATTATCGGCAGTTGTTGCGTTATCGTTTGTATCGCCACAGAGTTGTGCAACGTAGTAGCAAGAGCGCGTATTGTTTTTCACGTCGTTTTGATAAAAATCGGCAAAAATATAGTTACCGTCCTTTTGTGCATACACTATGCCTACAAACTGTGTTGTATATTCATTTGACGACAACGGACTGAAATCAGCAGTAAGCAAATAGGTGGATCCGTTTAACGTCACGTCACAAATGCTAATTTTTACATCAGCAGAGGTAATCAACGATGTGTTCGGCTTACCGTTGGCACACAACAAATCGAAAGTATCACGCTTTATCAAAGCACAACTAAATGTGTACCCTTGCGAAAACAACGAAGTGTAGTCAGTAGAACCTATTGTAGCACCAAAACGTAATCCGCCACCGTCAAACAAGCCTATGGATGCGCCTTTTTTCATTTCAAATGAGTGGTATCCCACCTTTACATCCACATATTGTTCAAAATCGACGTCTTGGTAGGTTGCAATTAACGTAAGGCGATAAAGACTGCTATTTTGACCATTTTGCAACACAAATTTGCCATTGTTTTGAGCATTTTGCGGGACAGCTACACTCGCAGTTACACCATTTGCCTTTGCCGTAATGCTCGACACTGACGAATTAGGCATAACATAAAGCTCGTGCGTTTCTTTTCCATTGTAGTACAATGTAAAATCCTGTCGAACTTGGTTCCACACGTCACCGTTGTATACAAACAACGCAGGAGAAATCCAAATAGATTGCTCGGTCGAATCCAAGCTACCGTTATTGTTGGTATCGTTATAGAAAACACCGTCAATAACCAATTTGCTACCGCTTTGCGCCGATTGCGACAAAGTAAGGTAGTAGTCGTTGGCACCGTACTTGATAAGTCGTGCGCCATCAAGATTTTTACCATTCAATTTTACAGCAGACAATGGCTTGAGCCAATCACTATTCCAACCGTCAAACGGTTTGTAGTCCAAGTGATTCGCATCCATCGAAAGATACAACGCACTGTCACTGATTTGAGCCGTGTCGGAACCATCAGGATTATTTGCACGAGTATTACCTGCGGATAATCCCGAAAGATACACAAAGCATTTGTCCGTTACGGTTTGTGTTGATTCCGCACTGCTGACAAAATTTGCGCACAACAAACACGTAACAAACAACATAATAGCAACAATAAGAATTATGTTGCGTTTTTTGCAAGTCACTGTGCACCTCCTTGGAAGAAGAGTAAAAAATTACGCAATAGATTTATTACGAAAACACAAAACGATTAAAAAAATCATCAAATGTGTGGTAAAGTAGTTATTTTGCAAATATATTTCCCTTTGAAAAGGGGCAAAACGTGTTGCCCTTTTTCAAAGGGGGACGGGAAATCCCGTCCCGCGATTGAATAAGTTTTTTAGTCTAATGAGTGATCAAATTACACAATACAAAAAAGTTCACATTGCATAATGGATTACCTTAAACTATTTGGATACAGTTGCTGTGATGGTGTTATCTGCAGAACTTGTACCAAGCCAACACCATGCCCAAGCGTCAACCTTAAGATTGAATGTGAATGCTTGTTGTCCACTAACAACTTCATTTGATAATACTACTTCGAAATAATCTGCAGAATTTGCATCCCAAACCTTCATGTAGTAATTACCATCGTCGTGTTTGCTAACTGTGAACATTAACCAGCCAGCAGTATTATTCATAGTAACACCACAAGAATTATCGCCATAAATTGCAGTAAAGTTTGCAGCTTCCGAATTACACTTCAATACCATTGTAACTTCGTCATACATACCGTAAATAATTGGCGGAAGGCTTACACTATAAGTGTTACCGTTAGGATTATAAGCTTCACCAACTTTTTCAGACCAATCGGGCATTGTTGTTACAACTTGACTATAACTATTAGGAACGATAGTCAATGCACCTTTACCATTGAGTTCTGTCTTGAGTGCAGTTACCTTTGCAGACTCAACATTTTGTGTTGCTTCGTATGTTGTAAAGAGCAAACGATATCTCATGTATGTTTGCAAAGCACTAAGTTTTTGTGCATCAGTTGCTTCAACTGCAAGGTTTTCGATTGCTGTAGCGGCTTCTGCAGCTTTTGCAACATAGTCTACGTTACCATAACCAACAATCTCGCTTACTTTAACAGTTACATGACTATCACACCAAATATGAGTTGTAACTACATCACCGGAAATAACTTCTGCAGGTATTTCCCTTGCCCATTGCTTGGTTTTGATATACCAAGTAGTTCCTTCTTTATAGAAGCTAACTTTCAACTTGTAACCAATATCAACACTGCCCATATAACCATCGTTTTGAGTAACATTATCACAGGTATACGTGAATGTAGCATTATTAATTTCTACAAACAATTCCAATGCATCGTTTGTTGCGAAAAGTGTTGTGGGTACTTTAATCCAAACGTCGTTACCTTCGTAAGCAGGTTCCCAGTACTTGGTAAATGCATTGCCACGACTATCTACCCAAACAGAGTCGGTAACAGCTGTGCCATCGCCTGTGGCAGCAGCAAATGTGCCAACCATACCTTTATAGCCGTTGGAAACAAGCCATTTAGCTGCAAGAGTAATGTTGTCTGTAACTTCGGCGGATGTATCGTATTTGTTGCCGTCTTTGTACCAACCTTCGAATACGTAGCCATCGCGTGTAACTGTGGGCAATTCGGCAACTTCTCCGTCATATACGGAAACAGTTTGGTCACTGCCATCCAAGTTGGTGAGAGTTACGGCAAATTGCTCACGTTGGTCACCTACAAGTTTGAATTTAGCAACAAGTTCCAAATCGGCTTTGATAAGTTCGCCACCTTTGTATTGAGTGTTGTCATCGAACCAACCAACGAACTCGTAGTGTTTGCCTGTACCTTGGTAAGTTTTTGTGGGGTCAGCAGGAAGAACGAGTGGGACATCGTAGTGATATGTTTGAGAACTTGCAAGTTCTTCGCCGTCTTCGTCTATAAAGCTTACAGTGTAGTTTTTGTAGTCGCCTTCGCGAACTTCGTACTTGGCAACAAGAGTTGCACTTGCTGTGATAACGTTGCCGGCTTTATACTCGATATCGCCATCGAACCAACCCAAGAAGGTGTGCTTGCCTACTGCATCGGTATAGTCGGAAACGTTAGGAAGAACCAAAGTTCCGTTGTTGAGATAGTACTCTGTTTTAGTTTGTTCACCTGCGTTTGTTTGGTAACTGTAGGTTATTTTGTGAACGGTGGTTGTACCTGCGGTGAGAGTACCGGAGATTGTGTTAAAGTCCTCATATGTTTCACGACCAATTACAAACCAACCCCAACCGTCGTTTTCGAAGGTGATTTGGAGTGCTGTGTTACCAAGAACAATGTCGTTGGAAAGTTTTACTCCGTCACCGGTGTGTTGACCGGAAATTGCAAAACTTACATACCAACCATCATCCTTTTTGGTGATGATAAATTCACGCACACCCTCACCTTGGATTTGAACATCGCCAAAGGTGATAATATTGCCGGCATCTGTACCGCCTGCGCATTGAACGTAAAATTGTACACGGTCGAATGCACCGAATGCAATTTGCGGGAAGGTGATTGTACCTTGTTGGTTGTTGGGGTTCCAGTGAGTTGTAGGATTTTGATCCCAAACGCCAAAGGAAGAAGTGGATTCTGAGAAAGCATTATCCGTAACAAGTGTGCGGTCTTTGAAGAATTCGCGGTAGAAAGCAATCTTTTCGGATTCGGTGCAAGCTTCCTTTTCTTCCGCGGTGAACATTACATTGTAGTAAGCAAGGTACTTTGTTAGCGCTTTATATGCAGCGTCTTTAGTGTTCTTGTCGGCTGTCCACATGGTATCGAAATCGGGCAAAGCGTTTTCGAGCTTTTTAAGGTTAAGAACGTGGTCTGCAGCGATTTGTTGTGCCTTTTGTTTAATGGCAGAAATATCTGTTGCGGAAGCATTTTGTGCCGTTGTGAAGTGTGCGGTACGCAGTGCTTCGATTTGGCTGATAAGTGCCAATACGTCGTCGACATTGTTTTCGTCAATAGAATCAACTGTAGGCAAACTTGCAACAAGATGAGCTTCGTCAGCAACGTAGTCGTACAAATCGATAACTTGCTTGTAGATAGAAACAAAGAAGTGAGGATGTTCGGTTTCGCTTTGAGCGTCTTTATCTTGGATAGCAAGATCTAGACCATTGAGGTTGTGAATAGACCATTCGTCATTAGTATAACGACGTTCTGTATCGCCATTGTAAGTTACGATTGTTTCCGTACCGGTATACTTAATAGTGATAACAACAGGTTTATTTGCCATTTCGGCAGTGATGAGATAGCTGTTTTTATCCCAAGTAAGTATATCGAAACAAATACGTGTGCGATGAGTTGCAACAACCGTAAGTTGATATGTGTGGTTGATTTGGAAAGCGATATTACCAAGAGTGAGTTCTGCAGGGGAAACCGCGTATGTAGGATTATAGAGTGTTTCTATCTTCCACAAACTATCTTCTTCAGTAAGTGTATTTACTGGTTCAGCGGTAGTAAACAACCAGTTTGTATTAACTTTGTCTATTGTGTGAGTAGTTTTGTACAACCAACGTGTTGTAAGCTCGATTGTTGCAAAATCTTCGACAGTTTCGCCTGCTTCCCAAACGTTACCGTTAAGAAGGAGTGTTGCAACGTAACCACTGCGTGCAGTAATTTTGTCGTCAGCAGGGCGTGTTACATTGGAACCGATTGCATGTTGTTGAGTGTCGATAACTGCACCGTCTTGCTTGATGGTTACGATAACGTATTCGGTTTCGCCTTTAACTTGTTCACCACAGGTGCAAAGTTTGTAGTCGTAACCTTTGGTTGTGCCTTCTGCTGCTTGGTGAGAAGGTTCGCTTTGGATAGTATCGTAAGCTTGATGGTTTACTGTTACTTTTGCATAAGCAACTGCACCGAGATACTCGTCACTTTCGGCAACGGTTGCACGGAGATAATAAGTGCCGTGGTTGTA
>CAYOKR010000026.1:12044-24063 GCA_964404625.1 uncultured Oscillospiraceae bacterium
TGTGCCTTCGATTTTGCCGTAGGTAAGGTTTTCCTTTTCAGTGCCTTCGACAGCTACTGCAACTTTGATAACGGGAGTGCCGTTTGTTGCAGAAACGCCTTCAATATTGATTGGACTACCGCAAACAAGAGTAAGTTCGGCAGGCAAGCCTTTGATGTTGTTAGCTTTTTTATCGGCAGTTTGTTCGTTACCGATAACCGATTCACCGCAAACGCAAGTTTTTTCTGTCCAAGAGTGGAACTTGTTATCTGCTGTAACTTCGCTACGGTCGGTGCCATCGCCTGCGATATCTTCGAATGCTTGGTGGTTGATTGTTACTTTTGCATAGGCAACTGCGCCATTGTAACTATCGCCTGCGGCAACGGTTGCACGGAGATAATAAGTGCCGTGGTTGTATGTGCCTTCGATTTTGCCGTAGGTAAGGTTTTCCTTTTCAGTGCCTTCGACAGCTTTGGCGATTTCTACAACAACGGTACCATTGTTTGCAGAAACGTTAACATCGATTGGACTACCGCAAACAAGCGTAACGTCATTGAGACCGCTGATTGTTGTTGCGAGTTTGTCGACTGTGCTATCGTTACCAATAATTGTTGCACCACAAGCGCATTGTTTTTCCGTCCAAGTATGGTATTTATCGTCGGAAGTAACTTCGTGCTTGTTTTCGCCATCGCCTGCAATTTCTTCGAAAGATTTGTGAGAAATTGTTAGGGTTGCGTAAGCTGTTGCGCCTTCGTAGTTGTCGCCTGCTTGTACAGTAGCTTTAAGGTAGTAAGTGCCTACTTGAGGAAGCTTATTAGGAAGTGCTTCGTAAGTAAGGTTCTCCTTGGCGGTACCGTCCACTGCTTTTGCAATGGTTACCGTTACTGTGCCGTATTCGGCAACAGGAGCGATCGTAGGCAGAGTATCTCCGCATTTAAGTGAAATATCTGTTAGACCGCTGATTGCGTTACTGTTTGGGGTTTGTTGGCATGCTGAAAAAGCCAAACACGTTACACACAAAAGTGTAAGAACAAGTAACAACAATTTTTTTGTGTTCATAGTGATCCTCCTTGTGTTTTGTTTTATTATTTTCCCACGATACAGCAAGTGGGTTAAAACCTTTTTTAACGTAACATCTGCTACAAAATGATTTTAGTAGACAAATCGCACGTAGTCGATATAGACGTAACTGCCGGTTAAACCGATTGAAAGGTTGTTGAGCAACGAGCCTTCTTGAGCAAACACGGTTAGCGGAATTTGGATATCTTCCCAGCAACCGGTTGTTAGGGTGAAATCCGCATCTTTAGCGGCGTAGGTACGTCTTACAGTGTTACCTGTGCCAAAATACAATTTTGTGGTTGCCGAGACGTAAGCACGAACCAACACATAGGCGTCTGCATTGATTACGATACCTTCGTCCAAGTTGAGTTGAACAGACGAGCCACCCGTTGTGCCATTGGTAAGGGAAACGTAGTTGCCGTCGGTGTTGGTATTATTGTTTATATCTGTTTTGACTGTTTTTACAAAGGACATTTCCGCAGCAACTTTAAGAAGTGCACCATCGGTTAGATATTGAGTGAAATCGCCTTCCGTTTCGTTTATGTATTTGGCGGTTACTTCTACTGCTTTATCTAACATGGTAAAGCTGTTACCTTCAATGCGTTTACCATCGACATACCAGCATTTGATTGCACGGTTTTTGACGGGATTATTGAGCTCCAACGTAATTTTATCACCGTACATTTTGCCACGAATAGTGTGGTCGCGTTTACCTAATGCGTAGACTGTTACGGAATATTTACCATAAACGTGAACGGTTGTTTTGCACTCGTAAGATTGACCGTTGTGCTCGAAAGTTGCGGTGATTGTAGCATCACCACCACTATTTGCGACCAACTGATTACCGCTTATGTATGCAACGTTATCTTTACTACTTCTGTAGGTTACGTTTTCGATTTGAGTGGTTTGGTCGCCGATTGTTTGAGAAAGGGTAAGATCGATTATGTCGCCCTGCCAAATTTGTTTATTTTGGTAGTCGGCGCAGAAATAGAAACCGCTTTCCGTAACGGAAACATAAACTTTTGCAGTTACCGATTGGTTGTTGTAGGTTGCTTGACACAGAATTGTTGCACTGCCAATGCCAACTGCGTTAATGTTGCCGTTTGAGATTGTAACAACGTCGGTATTGGTAGATTGCCAAGTGAACGTGCCATCGACAGCACTTCCGTCAAAGGTAAGTTGAGGTTGTAGCTGATACTGATCATTTACGACCAACGTCAATGTTGAGACGTTGAGCGTAACACGTGGGATAGCGATAAAATCACTGTCCTTTACAGTAACGCTGATTAGAGCAATACGATCGAGATCGGTTGTTGCTTTTACTGTGGTATATCCAACTGAAACCGCGGTTATTTCACCTGCGTCGGAGACGGTTGCAACGTCGGTATCGTTAGATTGCCAACTAATAACCTTTTCGTTATCGGCGAGTCCTTGAAGTTTGGAAATTGCCGAGTTGCCTGCGTAAAGTTGGATGCTATTTGGATTAAATTTGAGCGGGGACAAAGGCTCGGTGTCTTCGTTATGTTTGCAGGAAGTTGCAACAACAAGACTTACCGCCATTAGGGCAACGAGCATTATGATAAGTAGTACTTTTTTTGTAGATGCCATATTACGTTACCCCCTTTATTGCTTATAAGAGTCGAACAAGCCGACACATTTCGCACTGCTTTCGGCAATTATGTTGTAGCCGTTTTTAGCACAGTAGTAGTTGAATTCATCAATTAGAACGTTAAGTTCCGCTTGAGTGTAGTTGCTACGATAGTAGTTAAGTTTAGTGTAGGTGATGGTTATTTCCAAAGACTTTAGTCTATCGTATAGTTTTTGCCACATTTGTGCATCTTCTGTTTTGTAGTGTTCGATTTTTTGATAAGCACGTTGGAACAACTTGCTAAAACCGTCTACTACCCCTTCCGACCAAACGTCTTTGGTGGAGATATCCGCATAGATAGATGAGAAACTGTTGCCTTTTAGAGTTGCTTTTTCGTACAAAGCACGAATAAGGTCGTAGTACTCGCGAATTTCGGCAGAAGCATCCTTGTAGTAAGCATCGATAAACTCGTAAGCCAGTTCGGAATAATTGCGGTCAACGTCCCACATAATTTGAGACTCTACCCACAAACGCATTTCTTGGAAGCCTGGTTGGTTTGTGTATGCCGGACCTTGACTAAACATATTTGTGATACCGTTTTGACTGTAAGTTTTCATTTGAACTTGGAATGTATCAAAGTTATTGAAAGGATACAGGAAGTAACTATAGTTTGTTTCGTAAGTCCAAATAGACATACGTTGATTATCTTGGAGTAACGCATGCCATTTTTGCAAGTTGGAATAAACTTCGGCATTGGCAACATCTTCTAACGGCACCGAATAGTCGGTGTTGATAGGAGCCATTTCGAAGTAAAGCATATCGTCGGGAATAACTTTATCGCTATATGGAACCCAACCACCGTTGTCGTCCCTTACCATAGGGGGAGTTTCTGTTGCTTTGTATGCGAACAAAACGATACGGACATCCTTGCCTTCGGGGTAATCACGAGCAATCCACTCTTTAAGGATTTTGATAACGTTATTTGCAAAATTGATTTGCAAGCCTGCATCGTTCATTCCCCAATCCTTTTTTGCTTGTTCACAACGCGGACAAGTGCAAAAGTTACCGCCATCGGATTGTCCCATCGAAAAGTAGATTTTTTCGGCACTGCTACCGGTAATGTTGATGTAAAGGTCGGTTGCTGCTTGCAATTCCAAATCGTAGCCCGCAGTCCAACACAATTGTGTGTTTGCATTGTTAGAGAACCAGTGATCGGGAATTGGCTTGCCGTTTTCGTCTAACAGCGTTTCACCAGTTTCCGGATCGGTTTTAACTGCACCATAGGAGTGCTTATCTTTGAAATTGTTGTAGTTTACAACACGTTCGGTTTGCGTGTGCGCTTTCCAGCCGTATTCTTCGTCGGATAAACTGTAACGCAAATGCGTGCGATAATCTTCGTTTTCCGTCAATGCTTGGTACCAAGTGGCGCGGAAGTCGAAAGTTGGAATTTCCGTATCATCGTAGACATATAACGGAACGTTTGCAGTTGTGTCGTAGTAGATTTCGTCGATATAGTAGTATCTGTAACCTACCGCATCGTACAAAAAATCGTACACGGCATACAAACAACCGCGTTTGTCACCATCGGCTTTGATAAACAGTTGATTGTCGATGTTTTTGATAATGTAACCGCTTCTGCCAAGATTGCCATCAGTTTTTACGCCGCGACTTTCTGCAAAATTGGTATCGCCAATACTGATAACGGACGTTTTGTTGTTAAGTTTTACATTGCTTTCGTACACAATAGGAAGGGTTGCGCCTGTTGCGGATTTTAGTACGCTTTGCAATTCTTCGGCGGCATCGGCTTCTTTAACTGCAGCATCGTCGGCAAGCAAAATGATATACTCACTAACGCCTTCGGCGACAAGAAGATATTTGGTTTTTTCTCTTTGGGTCTTGCTCGGTACTACTAAATTGTCGTTGCAAGCAGCAAGTGCAAACGTGCAAGTGACAATCAATAATACAGCAAGAAGCATACTGATTATTTTTTTCATTTAGACTCCTTCTCCACAACGGTAAACTCGATTGTGTAACGCACATAGTTGAAACTATCGTCGTATGCAAGGTAAGTAAGAACGTATGTTCCGGCAGTTTCCGCATAGAAACTTGTTTCGCCTGCCTTGAATGATGATGGGTAATTAGTGTCCCTTGAATCGAGATATGAAGTAGTTTCGCCGTTAACGTAACTCAAAAGCAAGCGAGTTTCGTTATTGGGAAGCAACAAATAAACGTCGCAATAAACGTTTTCAGTGTTATCCGAAACGGTAAACTTAGGCAATTTAATTTTAGAACCGACTGCATACAACTCTTTGATTTTGGAATTTACTTCCAACGTCGGTTCAACTATATCCACTACTGTAAGCGTTGTACCTGCATTGGTAACTTTGTTGTTGCCGGAAGTATCCTTTGCAGAATAAACGATACGATAACGACCGATTTTATCCAGTTTGACGGTGTATATTTTGTCCGGAGATACGTTAGATAAAATTGCAACGTTATCGGGATCGTAGACGGAAAGAGTGAACGTTTCCACTTGATTGAGAACGTCATAGGCATCGGCTGTATACAAAGTTAACGTAGAACCGAGATCTTGACGGCGGTTGTAAGTGCCGTTGATGATAATTTGCGGTCCGTTTATATCCCCTGCAGGATCGTCAATCGAGTATTTGTAACCGAAAGACTGATTATTGATTGCTGTAACAAACAACTGGCTTTCTTTTTTAACAGAGTTGAACTTGATACTCATGTAGATACCACCGTCGAAACCGTTAAACTCCGTTCCATCGTCGTAAGATTTTAGTACGCACATTGCCTTGTCGTTAACGTCAGTAAAGGTATGAGTGGCATCGGTATAGCCAATAGCAAAGTAATTGTTGGTTGCGTCGTTTTTTAGCGAAAAATTGACAGAAGACAAATCCTTTGCGGAAACCGCAAGTCCCATAGATGAGAATGTAACGTTGAATGTTACAGATTTGCTTGCATCATTTACAGAACTGAGAATTACGTCAATCGAAGAGAAACCGATTTGAGTAGGCAGATAGCTAAAACTTACCTTAAACTGTCCGTTGCCCAATTTGTTGGCAAAGGAAGTTGTTCCGTCTGCTTCGGCATTAAGTGCAACGTAGTCCTTTTCCAAAGCGGAAGTTACACTACCATCGGCACTGTAGAAATAGTTTTGTTGGTCTAAACCTTTATTACCGTCAACAACGTAGACATCTTTATAGATAACAACCGGTTCGCCGTCCTTACCGTCAGTACGACATTCCACACGGATGATACCTGTTGCATCAACGGTAAATTTTCCGTTGGTAACTTCTTTTTCGTCTACATAATACCTAACAGAAGCATCTACCACTGTGTCGTTTACAACCTTTTTAGCCGAAACAGCAGGAAAGTTGTAGGTAAATCCATTAATTAAAACGTCCGGCAAACTAATTTTTCCAACGAATATCGGTTGATCCGTTGCTCCGACATTGATATTGATAACAGCGACGCCTTCCTTACCGAAAAAGTCGGTTGCTTTGTACTCCGCACGATAAACGCCTATCGTTGTTGGAATAAAAGCGTTATCTATCAGTTGCACCACTTCGTTTGTAGGTGAATAAACGGTGAGAGAGCGTGTTAGTTCTCCGTTACCGCCCACACAACGAACATCGTCGGCGGGGGTAAGATTAACAGTGTCGAACACCGATACGTCCATCGACTCGTCAATATTCTTAAAGGTGATATCGTTGTGATTTCGTACGCAATACAATTCTATCGTTTTAGTAGCTGTATTGCCCGATTTGTCCATTGTCGTGTATACAATCTCGTACTTTCCAACACGATTAGTAACAAATGCACCGTTTTGCACGTTTACGTCAAGACGATTTTCTCCGTCTACATAGTAAACGCTTGCGGATACCTTTGTAGCAAGGTCGAAAAAGTCCGTTGCGGTTGCATCGAAAATTTTATACGTTGCACCAACGTAGGAATTTGGTGCGGAAAGTTCACCGCCCATATCAACGGTGATTTCAGGCGCTTGGTCGTCTACAAGACTTTCTTGTGAGAAGTCGATTCCGTCCGCTTCAGTAATTATGATGTTGCCTGTTTTATTTTTGAAGTAGTCGAAAGTAACCGTCATCTTTGCTTTACCACTAGGAAAGCCATTCCAAACATTAGTTCCAAAGTTACTTACTTCGTCAAAATCCACAATGCGATAGGGTTTTCCGTACAAATTTAACTCACCGTTAGGTAAATACAATGCATTTTCTTCGCTATCGTAGCAAAGTTTTAGTGCGTATTCAAAATGTGAAGTATCATTGTTAAGAACTTCCGCTTGGAAACTAAAAGGAGCTCTTGCACCATAGATATCTTGGGTGTTAAAATTGTAAACGCCACCGGATTCTTCGTAACCACCTGCAAGTTGGCCATTACCGCCCGCACGGATGTATGAACGTCCGCCGTTACCTTTCGTATCCTGATTTCCTGATGTAGTAATTACAGTAAAATACACTGAGGGATCTTCTACGTCGGTAAAAGTCAAAATCATTCTGCCGAAGTCACGAGAATACACCATGTTGTCGTCATCCGTGTCGTCATCCGTTTGTTGAGGACCGACTGTCGGTTCAATAACTATTGAAGTTAAAACGTCGTTTTTGGTACGATTTGTCATGTCAATTTCACGTTCTAACGTGATTGATGCACCTGTTGATACTTCGAACTTAACTCCCGTAAGATTTTTGACGGTCGTATACTTATAGGTATCGATACCCTTGATTGTAGCGTAGTTATTGGTGGAAAACATATCCGTCGAGCGGCGAAT
This sequence comes from uncultured Oscillospiraceae bacterium, assembly GCA_964404625.1. GTDB lineage: Bacteria > Bacillota > Clostridia > Christensenellales > CAG-314 > Fimimonas. The sequence goes on from CAYOKR010000026.1 coordinate 19,475, forward strand.
TGCCACGCAATATTTGGTCTCTACCAAATCGCCGTTGGAATTGTAGTATTGAACGGTATATTGACCGATTTCCGTTAATTCCAGTCGCTTTGCCGAATAGGTTTTGCCACTTGGAGCAATAATTCGAGCGGTAACGTTTTGACCGTCCACGATTGTGGGAAGGTCGAACTTGTCGCCAAGATTACCGCTGCTTGGTATTTGTTTGGAGTCTTCCGCAAATACCGCCGTCAGTGCAATAACCGAACTTAGCAATGCAACTGCTAAAATAATGCATATTAGCTTTTTTTTCATAATTTTCTCCGTGATTATCCTTTAATACCGCCAACTGATACATTGGACATAACTTTGCGGTTGAATACTGCAAATACAATTAGTATTGGAAGTGCCATTATCATGATACCTGCCAGTTTAATAGGCATTTGAGCAGCTTCGCCATCGGTACTTCTTTGTAATTCAAACATACCATAAGCAGCAACAGGATAACTTGGCCAGTACACCATTGGCGTTTGGTAGTCGTTCCAAAATGCAATAAAATTTAAAATAAACACTGTGCTTATAGTACCGATAGCAAGGGGAAATATAACAGAAGTCATAATTTTGAAATCGGACGCTCCGTCGATTTCCGCCGCTTCAGTATAGTCGTAGGCAATACTCTTAAATTGAGCGTAAAACACCAAAAAGTACAAACCCAAAAAGTTTGCTTTTAGTACGTACATTCCCAAAACATTGTCGTACAAATGTAAAGCCTTTGTCATTTGAATTTCCGACGGCAAACTACCAACGATTGGCAATGCCATAACGATAAGTACTATGGTGTAAATTACTCTGCCAAATTTGTATTTATAGCGTGCGCAAAGATATGAAACTACGCAAGGCGTTAGCGTTGCAACCAAAGCACAGCCCAAGCCATACAAAAGAGAGTTTACAAACATACCAAGGATGTTGATTTCTGTACTCGTTTCATGAACGGTTACAGTAAATACATCAAAAGCTATTTTGTAGTTTTTTAAACTTAAATTGCCCAAACCGATAAGTTCTGCTACGTCGCCTTTCACCGTTGCTTGTTTGTAGATTTCGTAGTTTTTTAGAGACGTTAATAACGTCCACAACATAGGCAACGCTAACGAAACCGTGTAGATTGCAAGAACCGTAAACAACACTACGTAAGCAACGTTGGTCTTTTTCAATTTGTTTAGAAGTTTTCCTTTCATAGCTTAGTCCTCGAATCTCTTAAAGAATTTGCGCATCAACAAAGTTGGCGGAACTGCCAATACCGTGCAGCACAAACCCAGTGCAGACAAATACGGATAATAGTGTTCGGCGCCACTTTCTTGCGTCATCTTAAACAAATAGTAACCTATCGTTTGAATGTCCGCAGGGGCACTACCGCCGAAGAAGTTGTACAAGTTAGCTTGGTTTATAAAGATGCCTGCAACTCCGGCAACAAGGAAAGTACCGATAGTTGGCATAATCTGCGGAAGAATAATATTCCACAATTCACGCATAGGCGAAACGCCGTCCAACTTGCCTGCCTCCAAAACGGAAACGGACACCTGTTCCATAGCGCCTGTGTACAACAACACTTGCGTACCAAAGCCAATCCAAATTGTGTAGAAAACACTCATTGCAAACAATAATTGAGGATCTGTTTTAGCAAGACTCATCAATCTGTCTGTATGTAAGAAAAACGGTAAAATTTCGTTGCAGAAATTTTGGAACATACTGGACATCAAGATTGCAGGCAAAATAGAGGGAATAAATAGTACAAACTTAAAAAATTTACCTACCTTTTTGTGCTTAAAAATGTAGTAGGAAAATAACACAGCTCCGACTGTGCCTACAAAAGTGGTAAACAGCCACACTATTAACGAATTCTTTAGACATGTCCACAAAAGATCAATATCCGCAAAGATTTGCTTAAAATTGATCCACAAATCACTCCAATTTACATAAAATACGGAATTAAGTCCATCGTATTTTTGGAATGCGAGCAAAATGCTTTGCAAATTTACGCCAATGTAGAAAACGCAAAATTGCAAAACGGGAAATGCCATCAGCAGTATGTAAAATATAAGTTTACTGTGATTTTTCTTTGGTTTTGTTGATATATTTGTCATTTCGACAACCTACCCGAACATTTATTTTGCCACGGCAACAGTCTTAAACCATTGCCGTGGTATTAAAATTTGTAAAAAACTAATTAGACAATCCGTTAAAATATGACAAAGCCGAAACGCCGTCTTTCAATCCAAGGAACGGATTGTCGTACTTACCTGAAACCCAACCCCATTTTGTAAGAGAAAAGGTTGCAGAGTTTTCGATGTAATAAGGGTGACCGGAATAAGGATAAACAATATCCGATGCATTTTTGAGTTCCATAATGTTTTTACCAAAGTAAGTCATATTTGCTTTGTCAGATTCTGTCAACGTGTAATTAAGTGCACGAGGAACGGATGTTGTAGCGGTGAAAGAACTCATTTGTTCATCTGTGTGAACGTACTGCATAAACAATTTAGCAACTTGAAGTTTTGCTCCAGTAGACTCCGCACTGATAAATGCAAATGCATCGTTGGCGGAGAACAAAGTATGTTTGTGCGTTGTACTTGCCGCCTTATCGGCAGCTGCTTGGTTATCTTCTTGTGGGAAGGGCATAAATGCAAAACGACGAGAAGATTTGTAGTCATCCTTACTACCGGAATAATTGATATCGTCAACGGAAATAGTCGAGAAAGAATTGTTTAGAGCAGCTTCGTTCTCCCACCAAACACCGTCTACAAGCATACCGTAAGTTGAGTAACCACCACCAAGTGTACTTGCAATCAGTGCCGCTTGAGCAGATTGGTATGGCATTGTTCCATAGTAGTCAGCTTTTGCCAAAACAGTATTCTCCAAGAACTTTAGTGCGTAATACTTGCCCGGTTGTTTTTGCAATTGCTTGATGGACGTTGCGATATTTTCTGTATCAATAGTGTAACTACTAATAATGGGAGTAGATCCACTAAAACCTGTAACGATATTAAAGGAACCGGTAAAATCCCAGTTTTTGAGCATATTATCTTTACCTTCGTAATCAGTCCAAAGACTTGCGAGCAACTTTTGGAAATAGGCAAGAGCATCCTCACCGAAAATAAACGGAGTTATATTATCCGCACTCATTTTTTCTACCAATTTTATAAATTGAGAATAAGTTTCCGGCAAACCGTCGTCGTAAGTATCTGCAACGCCGTCTGCACCAACGGACAATCTATTTTCGTCTCCTGTCCAGTTGCCGTTTTTATCGATAAAATACCCCTTTTCTGCAAACAAATCTCTATCGTAAATAAATCCCATGTAGCCTTCGTAAAAAGGAATTGCATAGTATTTGTCGTCTTTAGCAGTCAAAAAGTTTTTGTATGATGCGTCGAGTTTACTTTCGATTGTTATTCCACTCTCACCGAAATCAGCCAAATCGCCTGTTACAACGTCTGTTATATCGGCAACTTTGCCAAGGTTAACGTATCTGTAGTAATCTACAACTTCGGTAAAATAAACATCTTTGTTGAGTGTTTGATCTTCCATCATGTCGCCGCCTTGACAAAAATCTACGTGGACAGCAACACCTGTTTTACCGTCTTCGAAAGAAACGTCTTTGTATTTCGCTTCAAAAGCTTTGGCTGCTTTTTCCAACCAATCCTTTCCAAGACCACCGTCATAGGTTGTAACGCGAATGTTGGTTTTGCCTGCTACTTCTACAAAACCATCGCCTAAACCACTACATGCACTAACCAAAACCAGCACGCACGAAAGCATTGCAACTATCAGGATGATACTGATAATACTTGTAAACTTTTTCATTATGTCCTCCATAAATAAGCCTTAAAGTGTGGTTATAGTTCACTTTAAGCGTAAAACTTGCAATAGTTGATCCCAGTTGTCTACAATAGCGAGACACTCGTCTGCTAAACCACTTGGTATGATGTTTCCATCGGAAAAACCAATAACGTTTAGTCCTGCACTACGGCCGGAAATCAATCCTGCGGAAGAGTCTTCCACTACTACTACTTGATTGGGTTCCACGCCAAGAGACAACGCTAATTCCTTATATACCCACGGATGGGGTTTTGCAGCGAATTCGCCAAGAGTACCATAGTTACCCCTTTCTTTACGTTTTCCACCAGTTACGATTGCATCATAGAACTCAGTAGGATCACCCATATCCAAAACTCTAAATGCCGAAACGATTTCCGGAATTGCTTTGTAATCCAAACCACTGGTTGCAAGACCGATTTTGATACCTTTTGATTTTAGATAGAGCAAAAACTCTTTTACACCTTCACGCGGTTGGAAAGCGTCTACGTTGCCACGACCTTGCATAATTTCGTTAAGTTCGTAGGCAGCCGTTTTGTGATACAAATCGTCCGCATCCTTAATAGCATAAGGCAGATTGTATTTTCTCAAGCAATATGATAAATGTTCCATAGAGGAAAATCCCGAAACAAACGGGAAATCCTCTTCAGCAAGAGTGAAGTTTGGATTGTTGGTTAAAAGTTGAATTGTTTTTTGAATGATATACACCCAAAATTCTTCACTTTTTACAGTTGTACCGTCTA
>CAYOKR010000027.1:0-23645 GCA_964404625.1 uncultured Oscillospiraceae bacterium
GGCTTTCGCCACGGGTATATGCACCGATATAATCTACCGCATAAAGCAAGGTGTCGTTGCCGTTATGTTCCCATATACAATTAATAGCCATATCATCAATTTCTCAATAATCGAATTTGTGTTCACCGACCGCAATCGTCTGTGTCAATTTTTCACCTTTATACGGTTTACGAATCTCAATCAAATTTAGAACCGTGTAACCACGTTTTCGCAGAAACTCGATCATACGGTGATTGTTGGGGTGAACATAGTTGTAAACTGTATCATCCCCATAAGAAGCGGCAATTTCTTCCGCTTTGCGATGCAGAGCAGTAGCTACACCATGGCGACGGTATTTTTCTTTAACAAAGATAGACTCTACCCACACAATATCACTGTCAATTCTGCAAACCACGTAGCCTGCGTATTCGCCATCCACAAGAGCAACATACACCAGAAACTTGGCAGAGAGATATTCTTCCATTTCTTCTCGTCCGGCTTCAACGTTCGGCTTGGACTCAATGTGTTTACAGGAACGCAACTCTACCCGAAACAGAGCAACCATTTCTGCAAGTGCATCATTAACTTGTTTGATTTCTAATATTTCCATTTTAATCATTCTCTCACATTGTGTACACAGTATATCATATCTTTGCCATTTTTACAACTTGTGTTAATACCAATGGCCTTTTTTGTTATCGGTGCATGCTTCACGATTTTACACATTTCTTTAACTTTCTTCGATAATTCCGGACACTTTTTCTAACAAATCCCATATACTCGCATAATCATTTTTGTACAGAGCGCTATTTACACTTTTAGCAGTTTTTTGTGCAGTAATTGATTATATATTTACACGTATTTTGCGTTAATTGGCACAATCGATTGCATGGCGATTTACCGCCGCGTTGGAATAAATATGTGCTGATGTATAATCATAATATTTGCTCTGTTAAATCTTTATCAATTCGCTGTTTGCAGGGAATACTTTTTCGAAAAAACGTGATACAATCCCTAACGTAATCATTGGGAGGTGATACGTGTGGATCAAATAAAAATCGGCAAATTTATTGCCGAACTTCGAAAAAGCAAGGGACTCACGCAGAAACAACTTGGAGAAAAACTCGGCGTAACCGACAAAACCGTTTCTCGTTGAAAAACGGAAACGACCTGCCCGACGTGGAAATGCCGTCGCTTTTATCGAAAGAATTTGACGTAAGCATCAACGAAATAGTCAGTGGAAAACAACTCGATACCGATAACTTCAAAAAAGTTACGGATAACAATCTCATTTCAGCACTGCACAATAGTGCGTTTACGCTAAAAGAAAAAATCGCCTTTTTAAGAAAAAGGTGGATAAAAGAACACGTTGCAAACATTGTTTTGTGTACTGCAACGTGGTTTATCATTGTAATTTTTCTTGCACTAAAACTAAAAGAATGCAACGCGTTTGTGCTTTTGGGTGCGGTCGGCAGTATACTTACCGTGCTGTTTTACGTGATGCTATATAACCGCATGATGTCATACGTCGAGCAAAACGCTTATCCGCCAACGTCACAAAACAGCGATAAGCAAAACGATAAAAATAACGGGCAAGCAAAGTCGCTTACCCGCAAAATTTTGTAAAACTGACAATTACGCAACAATTGCAATTGCAGAATAATCCACACCGAACAATCCGCCAAGTACTTGGCCTATAAAGTTAGTGTGATGCACATAGGTAAACAACATCGACTTATCTGCCAACGCAACGATATAACTACTTGCCGAAGGAATAAAGTTTGCGCAAACGATAATCACAGCTGAGTACAACACGCCGATAACAATAACGTACCACACCGCAACGGAAAAAATCACGCCCAAAATCTTGTCGATGCTTCTAATTACGGGGATTTTTGCAAACCAGCATAGCAATTTTCTAATTCCAAGTAGAATATGCTTAAATGCGATGTAACACACAATCCAAATAACAAAGGCAAAAATGGCGGTAGCAATCAATATCCCAAAATACTCGCCCAACGTAAACACGCCACAGGCACTCATCCCATCAAAAAGATTGCTCGAAAGCCCCGACAAAACAGAGAAAACGCCGACGCCGTCGCCGGAAAGCAACGTTTCCAACTCTGTTGCGGAACAAACGGTTGTTGTCATAAAAAATTGAGTAAACCAACCGCTTGTAACAGCTGAAAAACTGTTAAAAATCGATAGTTGTTTAGCCGCACTCACCAACAAATACGCAGCAACAATCGAGCCGCCCAGCGCAACTATTAAGCAAAGGACACGACCAATCATTTTTGCAAAACCTTTTTTTAAGCCGATGATAACTGCCACAAGGGCAAGTGCTATCAAAATATAATCTAAAATATTCATTTTTACCTTCCTTAAAGATAATAAACAGCATTCGCTTTTGTATTCGATACTACCATGGATGTTTCAATTCTACCGTTTTGTAAAACCCTGCCGAACATGTCGTTGATGTTTCCAAACTTGTACATTGCATTTTATAAAGGACATAAGCGGTGGCCGAGTTATTTTCACTGTCAAAGTATACAAGTAACAAACAGAATATCCACAACACAAAAAAACTCTTCACGTATAATACAAAATGCGGCAAAACAAAAGATAATATCTAATTTTTAACTATTATATCACATTTTTATACGCAAATAAAGTATATATGCAATAATTTTTGTGTGGATAAGTTCAAGGTATATCTAATCAAAACATCGAAGTTTTACACAATTGAAGTACAAAAATAAAAGTTTTTTGCGGCTAAACGAATTTCTGCAAAGAGTTTGAAGTTAGACAAATAGTTTATACTTTGTATAGTTTTTGTTGTAAATGCCCTTGCGTAGGTTTCCGCATTAAGGTTGGGTAAATAGATTGCTTTATATAGTTTATTGTAGATAACGTTATTGTTACGTCTGCTTTCAGGCAACACAATCAGTCTTACGACAGCAACCGTCAAAATATAACAAACTATTGCGTTTTTGCAATTTTAGTAAAATATCGTTACGGGAAAAATCTATCCGGAGGAAATTTTATGGTAGAAATAAACGTTAACGACATTGACGCAAAAAGAACATTAACAAAACAACTTGCAAAAAATGTCCGCCAAATGGTCGTAGTATGTATTGGCACAGAAAATGTTGTTGCAGATAGTCTCGGTCCACGAGTCGGCAGTTTACTAAATGAAAATTTGTCCATACCGTTGTTTATATACGGCATGCAAGGTGCAAATATAGACGCCAAAAACCTGCCGCTGGCAGCGTCCGTAATAAAACGTCTGCACCCTAATGCTCAACTTTTGGTCGTGGACGCTGCCGTCGGTAACGACAACCAAGTGGGCAAGGTACAACTAACCATAGGCGGAATCACTCCGGGTGCGGCAACCAACAAACCCTTACAAAGCATTGGCGACGTTAGTATTGTTGGTATTGTTGGCAACAAAGATATGGCGGATTTTTACGAAAACAACGTCGAAAAGACACTTTTGGTGGAAAAATTAAGCCAATTTATTGCCACAGCAATAGTTATGGCAACAAAATATAATCCTGATTGACGTGCTATATGCAGAGATGTCAACATCGATTTGCAAGACTTTATTGTTGCGCACACAACGTTTTCATAAAAAAGATTTTTGCATAATTACCAGCGATTATATATAACTATACTGCCATAATTATACGTTGCAAAACAACGTTTTTTGTTGTCGCACAGAGCAATCAAGAATTTTCCTACCGCAACGCAATACTTCAACAACCATTTGATGGTGCAGTTGAAACAATGTTCGTTCGACCTATTATAGGCAACAATTTTGTGCAGTAAAAGTAAGATTTATATAGTTCAGTTTTTACAATATTGCAATTTCAACGTAAAATGCAATATTGTTTGCATTTTTAAGGAAATTTCAAGACAAATTAAATATACTATACAAGATCACACAGGGCAACTCGTGTTAAATTATAACGTTTATGCGGTCAAGTTAACTTTTGCTTTTGCAAAAAAGCGATACTGCCAACGCTATTCAACAAAAAAGAGACTTATCGTCTTAACGGTTCTTTACAAGACACGCAGTCAACTAAATAAAATATCATTGCACAGTCGTATGATACAAAAAAACATTGTTAAACATCCTTTTGCAACACAAAAACAAAGAATCAACTTGTTTCATTACGACCATATGTATTTGACTACAATTTCCCGTTGTGATATAATATGCTGTAATTGAAAGACAAGTGATTTTGTAACATCGGCATTGCAAATCAAATGCTTAAAACAAACATCCCACGCAAAAACAATACACATTAGATAACAAAACGCACAAGCGTTTGAAAGGAGATTATTTTGGAACAAAAAAGAAACAAAGTGTTACCTACAATAATTGCCATTGTCTGCATTATCGCAGTGATAGCGTTGTTGTGGACAATGCTTGGTAACACTGCGACAGAAATTGACGAAGCAACCTTCCGCAAAAATATTGCGGTATTCAAAAAAATCGAGCTAAACGGCTACAAGGTTACTTGTGTAGACAATGCAAACAACTACTACACCTTTGTTACTGCCGATAGACAATCGCTAAACAAGTTCATCTTAGAAAAATTCGAAGACAGAACGCTTAGCACGGACAACGTAACCTACAAAGCAGCCGATCCTAACCAAGCAAGTTGGACAGACTATATCTTCCCTGTGTTGTACATTGTATTTCTTGTGGGCATGGGCATTTTGGTGGTTCGTTCCATTGCACGCCAAAACAACCAAAATATGGATTTCGGTCACTCTCGCGCAAAGGCAATCACTAACATGAAGGTGCGCTTTACCGACGTTGCCGGTGCCGAAGAAGAAAAGGAAGAATTGCAAGAAATTATCGACTTTTTGAAAGATCCCAAACGTTTCCACGATATGGGCGCACGTATTCCAAAAGGCGTTTTGCTTGTAGGTCCTCCGGGAACAGGTAAAACATTGTTCGCAAAGGCAGTTGCAGGCGAAGCAGGCGTACCGTTCTTCTCGATGAGCGGTTCCGACTTTGTAGAAATGTTCGTCGGTGTGGGCGCAAGCCGTGTTAGAGATTTGTTTGACCAAGCAAAGAAAAACATGCCTTGCATTATCTTTATCGACGAAATCGACGCCGTAGGACGTCAACGTGGTGCAGGTCTTGGTGGCGGTCACGACGAAAGAGAACAAACTTTGAACCAACTTTTGGTTGAAATGGACGGTTTTGAAACAAGCACAAACATCATTATTATGGCTGCGACAAACCGTGCAGACATTTTGGACCCTGCTTTGCTTCGTCCAGGACGTTTCGACAGACAAATCTACGTAAATCGCCCCGACGTTCGCGGTCGTGAAGCCATTTTGAAGGTTCACGCTCGCAAAAAGCCACTTGGCCCCGACGTAAATCTTCGCACAGTTGCTCGTATCACAGCAGGCTTTACCGGTGCCGATTTGGAAAATCTTCTTAACGAAGCGGCAATTTTGGCAGTTAGAGCAAACCGCAAAGTTATCACTATGGCGGACGTAAACGAAGGTATCAATAAGGTCGTTATGGGACCGCAAAAGAAATCCCGTCTTGTTACCGAGCCGGATAAACGTATCACCGCTTATCACGAAGCAGGTCACGCAATTTTGGCATCCAGCCTTAAATATTGCGATCCCGTACACGAAGTAACAATAATTCCGCGCGGTATGGCAGCAGGTTACACCATGACTCGCCCGGAAAACGACAACAGTCACGTTACAAAGCAACAACTTCTTAACGAAATCGTAATGACGTTGGGTGGACGTGTTGCCGAAGAACTTGTAATCAAAAATATCAGTAGCGGTGCCAGCGGAGATATCAAATCGCTTACCGAACGCGCTCACCAAATGGTTACCGAATGGGGTATGAGCGACCGCATTGGACCGTTGTTCTACGGTAGCGAGGGGGAAGTATTCCTTGGCCGCGGATACACCACCGAAAAGGGTTACTCGCAAGAAATCGCAAACATCATCGACGAGGAAGTTCGCAACATTGTAGAAGATTGCCACAAACGTGCAACACAAATTTTGACGGAAAAAATCGACGTTTTGCACAACATGGCACGCGTTTTGTTCGAATTGGAAACAATCCACACCGAAGAAGTGGAAATGCTTATGAAGGGCGCTACTCCGGAAGAAGTTTACGCTTTCGTAAACAAAACGGAAGTTCCTTCTACTACGGAAACACCGGTAGAAACACCTACCGAAACTCCTACAGAGTAATTTGTTAACGCAAAACACAAATGAACCGAGAAAGTTTTTCTCGGTTCATTTTTTTGTGCAGGGTGAATTATACTTTTAAGTGTAACATATAAAAAACAGTTAATATAAATCTATGGTATAAGATAGTTGCTAAACAAAAGCCAAGTGGCAGTATATGAATTGTTACTAAACTATCCAAAAACATCTTGCCGACTAACCAGATATTTCGAAACGAATTGCTATCACAGTTAGATTGATAGCCAAAATAAAAAATTCAAAGGCTCACTATACTAACGCTCTTCCACATAAGCGTTTTTTGTGCAATTTTTTATTATCAATATTGACATCGCATAGGCATGGTGCTATACTGCTTGTACAAGCCTTGGCTTGAATAATTTTTGGAGGGTGCTGTTTGAAAAACACCAATAAATTGGGAATTGTATTGTAAACAAGAGATTTGCAAATACATTCTCGGCAAGTCTCTTGTAGTTGAACGTCACAATTATAAATAAAGGACTTAAAAAAAATGAAAAATTTGACGATACGTTTAGAAACAGAAAAAGACTACAGAAAGGTAGAAAACTTAACGCGCGAAGCATTTTGGAACGTGAACGTGCCGGGCGCAAACGAACATTATTTTGTACACGTGTTGCGAAATCACGAAGATTTTATTGCAAATTTAGATTTTGTTGCAGAACTTGACGGCGAAATTGTCGGCAATATTATGTACACAAAAGCATGGTTAAAGCACGATAATGGCACCATAAAGGAAATTGTTTCCTTTGGACCGCTTTGTGTTTCGCCAAGCCACCAACGAAAGGGCATTGGCAAAATGCTGATTGAACACTCGTTTAACGTAGCACGGCAAATGGGTTACGACGCGTGCATTATCTTTGGCAGTCCGGCGAACTACGCAAGTAGCGGATTTGTAAGTTGCCACAAAAAACACGTCAGTTGCGTTGTGGAAAACAACTTTCCCACAGCAATGTTGGTTGCAGAACTAACTCCCAACGTGCTTGACGGAGAAAACTGGATTTTTATTCCAAGCAGTGCCGACGAGTGTTGCCAAGACGAAGATGCTATTGCGCAGTTCGACAAAACCTTCCCTTACAAAGAAAAAGGTTGGGCATCCACGCAAGAAGAATTTTACATTTACAGTCGTTCGTCCGTAATACACTAAACAAATTTGACCGATGAGATAATCCTCATCGGTCTTTTTTATATATTTTTATGTCAAAGATAATGATTTTATTTTCTAACACACAATATGTTTTTATAATTACATTTTCTGCGATATAGACGTAGCATTTTCAATCTATCGTTATTAACACAATACTAATTATACGTTATCAACAAGCATTACAAAATTGCATCAACGTCAATTTTGTTGGCTACCTACTATAAATTTTTTATATTTTATGGAATATCAATCTTTGTATGGATTTATTGCGATACGGTAAACAGCGAATAAAAATAGCCTTTGTTTGCAATCAGTTTGTCGAAAGTGCCAATTTCAACAATGCTACCATTTTTAAGCGTAACGATTTCGTCGTACTGCTTTAGCAAACTTTCGTCGAGAGAGTGCGTAACGACAACGGCGGTTACGCCATTTAATTGCAAAATGGCGTTAGATACTTGATGAGCAGTTTCTCTATCCAACGATGCGGTTGCTTCGTCCACAAGCAATACTTTGCTGTTTTTAAGCAAACTGCGAGCAATAGATATACGCTGTTTTTCGCCGCCGGAAAGTCCGCTACCGTTTTCTCCGCAAAGATAATTTTCACCACGTTCCGCTATAAGTTTAGATAGTCCCGAAAGTCGTATCGCGCGTTGCACTTCGGCATCGTCAAATTGTTGAAACATGGTAATGTTATCGCGTATAGATGCGTTAAAAACAAACACGTTTTGCTGAATTAACGAAACCATATCGTAAAGCGATTGAGTGCTGATATCTTTAACGTCGTGGTCGTCGTAACAAATTTGTCCGCTATAGTTACCGTAACTTGCCATAAGTAAATTTAGTAGAGTAGACTTTCCGCTACCACTCGCGCCGACTATTGCATACTTTTTGCCCGCTTGAAACGTTACGTTTACGTCGTGCAAAATATCACAATCTTGGTCGTAGCCGAAGCAAACGTCTTTGATTATTATGCCCTTTTCGAGACAATTTGGCACGTTTTGACCTTCTGCACGCACGTTTTCCTCCAAGGCAGTGGCTAACTTTTGTATCAATCCCTTTGCAGATTTACGTTTGGCAAGGTACGTTGGAACGGTCGCTATGGGGTTAAGCACGTAGTTTAGCAGTTGCACAAACACCAAAACCGTACCGACAGTTACCGAACCTCCCGACAATGCAAGGTATGCGCCCACCAAAAATACGCCCAGTTGTACCACAACACTTGCAATAGAACTGCACATCGAAATAATTATCAGCAATTTTTGACTTTTTTGCTTGGAGTTTGATACCCGTTTTACCTGTTTGGCAAATATTTTGCACATTTGCAACTCTGCGCGGAAAGATTTTACTACGGAAAAACCAACCAAACTATCCTTTAGTGTGGACGTGTAATTTACGTTGGCATGAGATACTTGTTTTTCCGCTTGCGCCATCAAATTTCCGGTAAATACCGATACGATAATGGGCAACAAAGATAGTCCTACGGAAATTGCCGTCAATATGGGGTTGTAGATTATCATCATTGCCAATGCCGACACAAACATCAATAGTTGTCCTACGATTTCCAATAAGCCGACAACGTAATCGTTTTCGATAACCGTTGCATCGTTACTTAGTGCGGATAGATAAAAACTTGTGTTTTCACCGCTAAACGCAGAAATTCCCTTCTTGGAAAGTTGCTCAAACGCATAGTTTTTGTACTGCGCCATCGCCTTTTGAACAAACTTCGGCTTGGAAAAGTAAGTGCAAACTGATGATATAACAATAAACGATACAGCAAAAAGCGACGTTATTGCCAACTGCGAAAGTGTTAAAACAGCGCCTTCGCCGGAAATTAAATCCAAAATTTGTTGCAACAACCAAGATATCAACAAATTACTTGCCGTGATAAGTACTACGTTTACAATGGCAAATGCAAAATTCCAGCCGTTGTCCTTGTAAAATTGTTTTGTATATGGTTTTACCCGAGATTTTTGTTTCATTGTGCTTCTCCGTTATCTTCCGCAACTATCTTTTGCCAAAGTTGGTATAGCAACTCGTTGCGGTCGGCTTGTGTTATTTGCGACACAATTGCACTTGTTGCCGTTTCGCCAAGGTCATCGTAGGTAATGGAGTTTTTTAGGCTATCAAGGTCAACAAATTTTAGATTATCTAGTTGATTTGTTGGATTTTTGTCGTACATTTTTGCCGTTGCGTAAGCCAAACGCAAATACTGTTCCACCTTGTCGTTTTCGCCCAAAATCAACGACATATTAGCACATTCGCTGTAACACGGTGCAATCACCTTGTCTACGTAGGCAACGACGTTTACGTCAATTTTTAGACTGTTCATATACCGGATAAGCCATAGCAAACTATCTCGGCAATTTTTGTAATCACCTTTTTTGTAGTAGTAATTTGCATACGCCATCATCGTGCGCAAAGTATTTGTTAATATATCGCTAACGGCATAAGTCATATACGGTACGGCATCGTCCAAATTGTATTCCGCAAGTCCGGTGTAGGTGATGTTGTTGCCAACCATAGCAATGGCAATTAGTGAATTGAACACGCCGTTGACGTTGTATTTTTTTAGAATATCCAACCCGCGCTTTGTTTTGCCCAGCGAAATGTAACTTTGAGCAATTTCTTGGCGAATAGACATTTCACTCACATCCAAATCGGTATTTTGCGGTAACAACAAAATAGCATGTTCCAACAACTCGATACCGCGTTGCAAATGCTTTTCCGTATTGCGTTCGATGCCCGATCCAACGTACATTTGTCCACTACGAAAAACCACCTTAAAATTATTTGGATAGCGCAACAGTGCCTTTTCCGCCTGAATTATTGCGTCGTCGTACTGTTTTTGCTGTTGCAAAATACGGATTTTGTCTGACAGTTCATCCGCGCCGTGATTTTGTACTTCAAAGCCTACCATTGCATCCAACGACACGCCGAACAAATCCGCCATTTGCATAATTAAACTCAAATCGGGCGTAGCAATATCGCGCTCCCATTTAGATACCGATGCAAAAGTAACGTCCAATGCCTCAGCAAGTTGCTCCTGCGTTAACGAGTGTTCCTTCCGTAAATTATATATGTTTTGTGCAAGCAACGATTTCATTTTTTCTCCTTTTTGCTTATAGCAAAGATATTTGCTCGTAGATAACCAAAAACTTACAGTTGACTACAACAAGCATTGCTGTTTTGCTTCCAAGTCGCTCAAATTTTGCAATTAAAATTGCAAAAAATATAATTTAACAGCAAGACAAGCGTAGTGCAATGGCTTTTATCAAGTTATTTGCTGTTGCTTACATTATACCACCTTTTTTACAAAAATCCAGATATCACTGGTATAATTAGTTTATTTTATTCTAAACCGTTGGTTTAATTAAATATGTTTTCAAAAAAAGTGCGACATTTTATGAACTAAAATACAATCGACAATGTACTAAAATTCGCAACAAAAAAATACCGCCGATTATAAGTAGTTCACAAAGTCGATTACAAACCTTTTTTCAAACCACTTATGTTTTCAGCGATATTTTTCATAATATTATCTAATTTTACGATGCGTTAGCAATATACTACCTTACGCATTTATGGTATTCGATAAAATATCAAACATTTCATTTTAACCAAACGTTAAACAACGTCAAAATCTCACAATTTAATCTTTATATCACAAAATATAATTTCCGTCGTAAAATGCAATGTTTTTGATTTTATCTATGCTTAAACACTACCAATTCGGGGTTTTCGCCGTTTTCGTCGTAGGAACAAACAAGCAAAAAATCCAAACCGCCCGCAAGCCCGAAACATCGTCCAAAATCCGTTTCTAACTGTGTGCCAAGGTATGTTGCGTTGTCGTTTAAAAACTTTGTTTTTTGTCCGTTGGGCAAGGTGTATTCCAAATTGACAAACTCACCTGCAAGCACGTTTAAGTTTTCCACAAGTGGCAAACCTAAAGCACACAACAGCACGTTAAACTCCTGCACGAGTTGGCGTTTAAACTGCTCAAAAGCCTCCTTTCCGCCAATATCGACGTACTTTTTCCACACGTCAAGGGTATAGTCGCCGTCGGCATAACACCATTTGCAGTAGTCGTGATTGGGCAAGCCGTTCTTTTCGTGACTTAAAGTCGTTTGGTCGATAGGCATACCGCAACATTTGCAAACAAGTTCGTGCGAATCACCCAATAAAGTGTTGATAGACACGTTAAACAACTTGGATAGCAGTTTTAACGTTTCCGTGTTAGGGATTGTTTCGCCTGTTTCCCAGCGTGATACGGCCTGCCGTGTAACAAAAACTTTTTCGGCAAGTTCGTCTTGCGAAAGTCCTTGTTGCTTGCGTAGTTGCAAAATTACGTCCTTTGTTTCCATAATAACACCGCCTTTATTTGTGGTTTTGGATTGCTCAACGTTGTTTGATAGCAAAAACAGTAGATATTGTCCCTGTTGATTGTACATTTATCTTACCACCAAAATACGTCCACTGCAAGCAACTTGTTGTTGCTTTGTCGGTTGACAATGTAAAAAATTCAATACGTCCTATTTTTTTGACTTTTGACAATTTATATCTACACGCAAATCAAATTACAACTAAAAAATGCAAGTAACAATCAAACGTTTTGAGTAAATAGATTTATTTAGCGTAAAACAATATTGACACCTGTACGGCAAATCGAACAAGCTGTAGTTTTTATACCTTATTTATTCTTCACAAAGTAACCCTCACTACAATTACAAAACACTATCTAATATTTGACTTATAAATAAAAGCATTTATCTGCGCAGACCTATTCCGCAAAGAAATTTTGCGTTCGGCAACGAAAATCTCTTTAACCGTTTCCAGCCACAGTATGTCGTTTTAGCAATCACTATTTTCAATTTGTTGTTTTTTCATCCTTTGCCAACTAAAAAATCCATACAAATCGTTGACTAAAAACGCAACAAAGCACACAACAACCGACCAATATACGGAGTTTTCCAACGATGCCATCGTCCACAAAACAATCAACACAACGTCGTTGGACGCATACCCCAAAGCGTAAAAATGGCTACGTCTAAAGGTTAGATAAACTGCAACAAAACTTGTCGCAACGGAAATTGTGCTCGGCAGAATATTCGCCGTGTCGAACGCATCCAAAATAAAATAGAAACCAAAGGTAACAACCGCCGTCAAACCAAACATAAACAACCACTCTTTTGCGGAAATGCTACCCACCTCCACCTGCGACTTGTTGCCTTTGTATGGATGTTTTAGCCAACTAACAAGCGCCACAACGGACATCGGCAACGTCATTCCCACGTAGGTTAACATCTCGCCGTAATACCTAAATGTTAGCGAAACGATTGCATACATAATACTAAACACAACCATTAGTGCCTGCCCCACGGGATTGCCTTTTGCGTTAAAAATCAGCGACGTTACGCCTATTAGCGACGCCACAAGCGTTAAATAATCGCCACCGCCAAACAACAACACAAAGGACAACACGATTGCTCCCACCGATGCCAACCACAACACCCACTCGCCGAGTGTTAGCAAACTAAAAATCTTTTTCATATTTTTCTCCTTTTGATATTAATATCGTAATTCTTTATTTGATAGTTAAATCACGTCGGCATAACCGTTGCTTACAATACCGCCTAACCGTTTGATGTAACGCGACTAATTGTTGCAGTTATATATACATGTACCACTTTTGACGAAAAGAATAATCCACAAAACAACATACAAATAATTCTCTATCATTTTGTAGATATCACAGCACGCTTTGAACAATCATACGTAACATCGTGATAGAACAAAATATTATTTCGTGAGCGCATGCAGTTTGAGAGAAAATACCAGAAAGCGTTGCGTTATTGCGAGGAAGCGTACCCGTATGGTACGAGACTAAACAAAATGCAAGCAATTTCGCAGTTGGTTTTCCGCCAAATACCAATAATATTTTGCGAAACCATCACAAAAACAAAAAAAGCGCCCGAACACGTCTTCTATGACCTAATGACGTGTGTCGAACGCTTTGTTACCCGGTGGCAACTATCAAATTGAAACAAGTATACCTAAAAATGCACGTTTTGTCAAACGTTAACAACCACAAATTGTTCTGGTGCTTGCCGTTTTACGAAAGCGCCTAAAATATTTGCAAAAACAGTTCCACAACGATTGTTTTTACGTGAGAGTTTAACGGTGATATCTAAATATTGTTTTATATCAAAAACAGATATATCATAATACTATTAAAAAAGTTTTATGCAACAATTATGCATTGGTATCGCTTGTTAACTTGTTTATGGCATAATCTATTTCCGTTTGAGTAAACAGATATTCCGCAGAAAGAGTGTTGCGTATTTCTTGCAAATACGCATTGGGATCGGCTACCTTGTATTTGACGGTGTCCGTGTTGAGTATACCGTCATTAAATGCGTCCAAGATAAATGCGTTGAGTGATTGTCTGTCGGCGGTAACAAAGGTATAGTCATTATTTGAATAGTCTACACAGGTAACCTTATAACCATTTAACTCAATTATTTTGTATTCTGTAATATTTTCGCGGAATGTTGCTTCGTCGATTTCTGTAGCAGTGTTGTTATCCACTTCATCCCGCAACACATTTGCAATATTTAGGGCGTGTGCGCTCCAGTTTATACCGCTGTTTTCCAAAAAATACTCCATTGAACCTTCGCTTGCAACCATATTTTGTAAATATTCCATTGCTTGCTTGCGACTAAATTCCGGAAACATCTTGGACAAATTTTGTAGAAACTTTTTTGCTTGATCTTTCCAATTAATAGGCAAAATCACTTCGTCGATAGTAGAAGCAGAGTAACCTAACTCGCCTGAAGACAAAAATTCTCGAAGTTCACTCGATCCATACCAAATATCATAACCGTCATAGGTTAAATAAGGTTCGGCAAAACGCTTTGCATACAAAGTCCAATTAACGTTACCGTTTTCCATAGCATAGTCAACTACCGATTGCGAGTAACCACATTCTACAAGATAATCTCTTACATAATTTGGAGTCAAAACGCCATTTGGATATTGCTCGTCATAGTCGGCAACAAATTTTTCCAAATCGGCAATTGCTTTGTCTTCTTCACTTTCGCATGCAGTCAAACAAAACGATGCAGTAACAACTAAAATAATCGTTAGTAATATAGTTAGTGATTTTTTCATATTTATCTCCTAAAATAAACATTCATTGCAAACAATATCTCATTCGAAAATTCAAAATAACGTTACCTAAAATCATAACACATTGCAAATAGATACAAATTTGATTTCAAATTGCAAAATATGTTTTCTGTATTTCTCTGCAGTAATGCAACATGAAAAGGCAAATTGCATTGCCTACACAATTTGCAATTCGAATGTTTTGCAAGTTGCGACTATTCTATCATTATACGAACATTTTTTCAAGCAATTTTACAACAATTAAAAACTCGACTTGTAAAAAGTCGAGTTAAACAAACATAACGATATAATCACTATGATATTTTACATGCAAACACATTTCGGTTACTAAAAACGATATACGTAGTGCAAATTTTAGTCAAAAAAGTTGCGTTTGTTGAATCCTGCACCCATAAATCTGCGAAATGCTTTGCCATTGGTTAGCCATTGGATGTGAGCGTTGTTTTTAGTATTTTTGACCATTTTGTTTACCAAAAACTTTGCAATCACGTCGGGATAGTCGCCTAAAATGTTGTACACCTTTTTTACCTTGTCGGAAAGTTGGCTTGCATTGTCTTGTCCGTTTGCCGACGTCAAAAAGTCAGTAATCATAATTCCGGGTGAAAGTTTACCAACAATAACGTCGGTTTTTGCAATTTCACTTTCCTTAGCAAGAGCAGTTGTAAAGTAGGTTACAGCGCGTTTTGTAGTGCCGTACATAACCAAATTTTCTTGGTAAGCGTCGTTGCTACCAAAACCTTCCACGTTGTAGATTGCGCCAAAGCCTTGCTTGGACATTCCGCGCATTGCCACGGTACTACCGTTGATTGCGCCCTTCAAATCCACGTTGATAAGGAAGTCGATTTCCTTTTCTTGCAAATCCCAAGCGTGTTTAGGCGGTTGATTTACGCCTGCGTTGTTAATCCACACGTCAATCGAGCCGAATTTTGCAAAAGTTTCCGCCCACAAGTTTTCCACTTGAGCAAGGTCGCAAACGTTGCAAACTACGCTAGCAATTTCGCCTGCGCCGTCCATTTGCGAAAGTTCTATTTGGGCGTGCTCCAAATTTTGTTCGTTAATATCGCTAAGTACGACGTTGTAACCGTGAGAACGAAAATTCTTTGCCATTTCAAAACCAAGTCCACGGGCGCTACCCGTTATAACTACTGTTTTCATATATTTTGCCTCCGTCAATTTTTGTCTTGTAAGATAATTATACCACTTTGTCGTATTTTTTTCAACACTTGTCGCAAAATTCAAAAAACGTAACGGTAAATATTTAAACAAAATTGCGTTTCCTATTGATTTAAGTTACGTTTGTTGGTATAATGGGTGATACAATAACGGCGGTAGATTTTGTTGTCAATTTGCGTTTTGGATTGTAATACTACTACGTAAATTACGGCAAAAATACGGCTACAATAAAAGTGAGGTAAAAAAGCATTATGAAAAATATTATCATCGTAACAGGCGCGTCAAGCGGTATCGGGTTGCAATTTGTAAAGCAACTTGACCATATCGGCGCAGACGAAATTTGGGGAATCGGTCTCGGCTGGGACAAAACAGGCGAACCGGAACTTTCTACGCCACTTGTAAAAATGGAAATGGACCTTACCGACGGTACGCAAATTGAAAGTTTCAAACAAAAACTTGCCGACGAGCAACCAAATATCCTTTGGTTAGTAAACTCCGCAGGATTTGCCAATTTTGGCAGTTACGAAGAAATTCCATTGGAAGTTTCCGTCAACATGATAAATCTAAACGTGGTTGCGCTTGTCAAAATGAGTGAAATTTGCATTCCGTATATGCAATCCGGCGCAAAAATGGTGCAAATTGCATCCATGGCAGCATTGCAATCCACACCTTACATGAACGTGTACGGCGCAAGTAAAGCATTCGTTTTAAGTTATGCTCGCAGTTTGCGTGCGGAACTTAAGCCTAAAAAGATTGGTGTAACCTGTCTTTGCCCGTTGTGGACAAAAACGGCATTCTTTGGCACTGCGGAAAAAACCTCTAAAAAGGCGGTTTCTAACTTCGGCAGTTTGTTAACGCCCGAACGCGTTGCCAAAGTGGCAGTAAAAAAGGCAAAAAAGAACAAGGAAATTTGTATCGTTGGTGCAAAATCTTGGTGGATGCGCCTTGCCGTTAAAATTTTACCGCACAGTTTGGTTATGAAAGTTTGGTTAGCAAGCCAAAAACACAAGTGAGTTTTTAGGGGTTCAATCTAAAACTTTGCAAAGAGGAGATTACTATGAGTTTGCCGATAATTCTACTTACCATACTTACCATAGCAACGGCGGTTTTGTTTTCCGTTTTGCGTGTTACGCACGGCGGAGTGGTATCATTACTCACCAAAACACTGGCATCATTCTGTTTTGTTGTACTGGGCGTAGTTGTTGCCTTTAGCAATCGCAATATCGACGTTGCAATGTTTGTTGTGCTGGGACTAATTTCCGGTATGATTGGAGATATTTTGCTTGACTTAAAATCCGTCGACCAAACACGCGGAAACAGTTATCTTAACTACGGAATGGTTGCTTTTGGCATAGGACACGTATTTTACGTTGTCTTTGCAGGAACAATCGTAGGCAAGAGCGTTACAACCGAACTACTTATCGCAGGCGGCATCGCTTTGGCGTTTACGGCAATAGTGGTGTTCTTTTCCAAGCAACTGCTTGGACTGGAATTGGGTGCGTTTTTGGTGCAAGCAAGCGCATACGCATTCTTTTTGACGTTCGCTGCGGTTTTCGCCGTTGCGCTGTCAATATCCTTCAGTTTTTTGTGGCCGTTTGCAATAGCACTCGTATGCTTTTGGGCATCCGACTTGGTACTTTCACTTATGTACTTTGGCGGACACGAAAAAAGCATCGTTTTGTCGCTAACAAACCACGTTTTGTACTACGGCGCACAAATTGTGATTGCACTGTTTATTGCAATGATTTAATTTTTGATACAATTTGCAGTTGATTCCAACAACCACAACGTGATTTTTTAAATTTGATAAATTCGGTGGATTATAAAACTAACCGCAACGCAAATTATCTTTACTACTTATTGCACTCCAAAGTATAATTTGCCGATACGACACACAAAAAACAACAATTCCGTATTTATTTTACGTAACACAAAAGGGTATCTCAAAACAAGACACCCTTTTTATTTGGATTATTTCAATGTTTTAGTCGCCGATTGTTGCGTGAGTTCAATTATTTAAACGCATTTTTTCGACGTCAAACTATATTTTTATTTTGCAAAACTATTTCCTAACGGAGCAATTTTGCGAATTTTTAGATACGTATTGCAAAAATATCAATATATATATCGAGTTAAACGTTACGCTGTCTGTTCTACAAGCGTTGTTTTTTGCTCATTGGCATGGTCGCGGATGTATCTTGTCCAAGTGATGTAACCATAGGTTGTGTTGGTAAGATATCCCAGTTTTAGAATGAGCAAAATCCATTGTCCAGCCATAATATTGATTACCGTTTCGATAAGTGCGCAAATATACCAAGCAATCCATTGCTCACGGTAGCGCAACAAAATTAGCAAGCCGTTTGCAATGCCCACTGCCGATGCGCAAGCGTCCATGTAACAAACAACGTTTTTAAGTTGTACGTTATTTCCAAAAATTCCGCCTTCAACTTCGATAAGCGTAAGCAAATAACCAATGCCTACCGTCCAAATTGCAATGCCGACAATAATCAAAATATCTTGCCACCAAGTCAATTTTTTAACAACGGTAAGTTCTTCCTTTTGCTTGTCGGGGTGACGATGCCACAATACAAAACTGATAATGTCGCAAGGAATCCAGAACAACAAAGTGGAAACCATGGTTGCAAAACGATACATACATACCACGCAAACCAAAATTTCTACCACTTCTACTCCCAACGACACGATAAAGTTCCATTTGCTTTGTTTGGAAATTAGCAGTTCGCAGGTAATATTCAAAATAACGTCTAACAGATACAAGAAGGTAATAACTGCAGCGCTAACCAAAAATCTATTGTTGGTAATGGTGTAACCATCGTTTTCGCCAGCCTCCAAAACTACCGATTGACTTAGTAACGTTGTGCCGTTTTTAGCAATGGTAACCATCAAAACGTCCCCGTCTTCGCCACTGTCGGCATAGCATTCCAATTTGATTAGGCAATCTTTGGTAACTGTAACCGGCAATTTTAACGTCAACGTATCTTCGAGTGTCGAGTCAACAGTATGTTCGCTGTAGGCATGATCGTAGTAATCACCCGTGTAGTCAATCAACGCATACTCTTCCCAAACCGGTTCACCGTCTTTGTTTTCGGTGCTTACGTAAATAGCATCGATAACAAAACTACCGACTGTACCGTCAAAATTCAGTTCGTCAAAGGTGCCTTCCACTTGTGCAAACGCGTCAGCATTAAACTGCAACATTTGCGTTGGAGTGTCTTCTTCGGGAAAAATAAATGCGAAAATTAGTGCTAAAACCAAAATAGAAATGTACCAGATTTTTTCGTAAGTGGTAAAGTACTTCCACAACGCTTTGGCACGTTGCGCGATTTTGCATTGTTTTTTGTTGCTTTGTTGCGATTGTTCTTCGCAGTGCTTCGGTGCATCCATAATACAATATTACTCCTTATCGTTTGTAGAGTAATTTTAGAATATCACAACTTTTTTTGAGTGTCAAATATTTGCAATAGATTGATATATGCCGATATGTAAAAAAAAATCAAAACACAAATTAAATGTTTCAATGCAAAAAAATAAATATTGCGACACAAAAGCGGTGTGGTAACGCAAAAAAACGTAATGTTGACCGTAACAACAGACAAAACAGAGAACAACATTTAACAACAAAAAAACGCACAGTCAACTTATACTTTCGTGCATTTTCGAAAAGAGTGTGTTGTGTTATCGTAGAGAACCAACCATTATTACCTACGGATTGCTATAGATAAATACGTTTGATGACGTATTATTGTCAAATAGGTGCCGACGATATTATCACCAACGCAAATAATGTTGATTGCTTATTATTAAAAACAAAGTGCCGACAAGTATACTAACAACGAGCAAATATTTGCCAAAGTAATATACAATGCCCCTGAGCGGAGTGCATTGCAAGTAGTCGAACCCGTATGGCGATACGTAAACATCGATGTCTATACTGCCAATAACAACAAACATTATGTAAATTACCAATACAAAAGAAAACGGCGGGAGCAAGCCGCCGCCCTACGAATACCATTAGTGTTATATGTAATCGCTTCGAATATACAATGCAGTAGTAAACAGCGATATCAATGTGGTGTTGTATATAATTGTTGGAAATAGATATTTTTTATTGATAGTACCCTAAAACAAATCCAAGTGCCGACGTCAAAAAGATAATAAGTTTGTCTGCCACACAACCATTTTAGCAACAAAAAAAGGACAAACTTTAGCGGTCTGTCCTTTGAGATATTTTGCGATGTTTAGCCAATTTGTTTTACAGGCAAGATAAAGTACAATACTTCGTCGCTACCATTGATGGTAATCACGCAACTGTTGTGTTGTGCAAATTCCATTTTGATGGTTTCGGCGTCGATAACCTTCAAACAATCGTTGATGTAGCGAGCGTTGTAAGCACAGCCGATATCTTTACCAGTTAGCGAAATAACCACACTTTCCTTTGCAGTGCCGTATTGCTTGCTTGTAGAAGAAATTGTCATACTGTATTCTTCGATATCGAAACGTACAAGATTGTTTTTGTCGCTACGGCTCATTATGGATGCAATATTCAAACTGCGTTCAAAATTTTGCTTATTAACAAGCAACGTTGCAACAAAATCGCGCGGAATGATGTTGTCAAACTTGATATATTGTCCCGCAAGCAAACGAGTGGAAAGTTTTGCATTTTCCGTAGCAACCATAAGGTGATTGTTTTCGATGTGCACCTTTACAACGTTTTCACTAGCGGAAAGCAACTTTGATAGTTCGTTAAGACTGCGGGATGGTACCGTTGCGGAAATTTCATCAACACGTTCTTCCAACGGCTTTTTGCTGGATGCAAAACGATAACCGTCGGTAGCAACCGCTTTCAAAACGTAGTCTTTTGCTTCAAAATACACGCCTTTTAGCATTGGACGACTGTCGTCGGTGGCAACTGCAAAAATAACATTGTTGATAATATCACGCAAATTGCCTTCTTGTATTGCAAAGTAGTGGTCTCCGCTTACTTGTTCTGCTTCGGGGTAGTCGTCAACATTCAAAGTGCTGATGTTACACTCGGAGTTGGCTGAGCAAATTGTCAAACGACCTTCATCAACAATTTCCAACGAAATATCGTCTTCGGTTGCAATGTTGCGGATGTATTCGCCAAAAATTTTGCCGGGAACCAAAAATGCACCGCCAACAATAACATTAGCATCAATGGTCTTTTCGATTGCGAGGTCTTTGTCTGTAGCGTATAACGTTAGCGTATCGTTTTCTGCCACGATTTTGATGCAATCCAAAACAGGTGCAACTTCTCTAACAGGCAACGCCTTTGAAACCTTTGCAATAGCATCGCTAAGATCTAAACCGTTTGCTATAATCTTCATAGTAATCTCCTTTGCTCACAACACTTTAAATACCTTCTGTAGATAGTAGTGGTATTAGGCGGTGTGAATTTGTGTATTTCTTCTGTGTTTTTGTGTGAGTTTTCAATATCTTGTGCCAAAATCGTTGCAAATGCCACAAAATGTGGTGCTATGACAAAAATAGTTGATGTGGACAACTTGTTGGAAGTTGTGGATTTTAGGGTGGACAAGTTGTGAACAACTTTTTCCCGGACCATTTTTACTGTTGCAAAAGTCCCCATTTTTGCCAATTTCACGTCGCAAAAAAATTGCTGATTTGGGACAAATTTTTTACTCTTATATTATACTACAAATAGCATAAAAAAGCAATAGTTGTAGGTAAGTTTGTGGCACAATATACCAACTTTTTAGAAAAGTTTTTAAGTGGTAAAAATTGGCGTTACGTACGCGTTGCAAACGGAAATTTCGTTAACCTTTTTTCCTTTTACACGTGATTATTATCAATTTATCTGTTGTTTACGTAAATATTTTATTGTGTTATCGTTTGGACGTTTATAGTTTAAAAACAATAATTTCAACGCAAAAAAACGTCGCAAAACGTCGTTAAAAGTCCTCTTTGTAAATAAAAGTTAAATATTTTATTGACTTTGTCGGTGTTTTGGTGTAAAGTGTTTGCGCGGTTTGCAACACGATTCCTATCTAAAATTGATATTTATATAGGAATATTTATAGCAATTTATTGGCAGTTTGCCATCCTAAACGGATATTTTTGTAAAAGTGTTGTCTAAATACGTAACTTTGTGATAAAATACATAATAGCAAAGTTTTGTTTTAATGGGAGAATACACTATGAGCGTTTTGATATGCGATGCCGACGGTGAACTTTGGTTTACTCGTCAGGAAGAACTTGGTGTAGATTATATTTCTATGCCATACTCAATCAACGGAGATATTTTCTACTACGATTTGGGTAAAAATACCGACCTTAAAAAATTCTACGACGATATGCGTAACGGTGCAGTTCCCACAACTATGGCACTTAATCCGCAAGAGTACGTAGATATTTTAGGCAAGTACTTTGCCGAAGGCGAAGACGTTTTGTACGTTAGTTTTTCCCACAAAATGAGCGGTACTTTCGACCATTTGCGTGTTGCATTGACGGAACTTGCAGAAAAGTATCCCGAACGCAAATGCACCATTTTTGATACAAAATCTATCAGCCTTGGCGCAGGTATTCAAATGGAATATGCCGCAATGCTCAAAAATGAAGGTGCGACGGACGATGAAATACTTACCAAACTTGCCGAGTTCACTCACAAAGTGGCTGTGTATTTTGTAGTAGACGACCTTGTGTATCTAAAGCGTGGCGGACGACTTTCGGCTTTTGCTGCTTTTGCAGGCAATTTGTTGGGACTAAAACCCATTTTGTCTATTGATTCCAAAGGCGGACTTAACGCCGTGGAAAAAATCCCCGGTAAGCGCAAGGCAATCAAAACCATTGCAGAAAAGGTAGTAAAAACTTTGTCTGACACATCTTTTCCGGTGTATATCATGGATGCCGATTGCCCCAAAGACGGCGAAATGCTCGCATCTTTGATTAGCGAAAAACGTCCCGAGGCAAAAATTATACATCAAACGGTAGGTCCCGTTATTGGTGCTCACTGCGGACCGGGTACAGTCGGTATCATTTTTGTTGCCGATAAGCGTCCTATCCCCCTTGCGGAATAGATTTTGCAAAAAATAAGGTTATACGCCAAAAGTTTGACGACATTTTAGTTAAGGTATGGGTGTGGTTTGCTATGCCCGTACCTTGTTTGTTATTACGTTGTTTTTGTGTTAAAAAGGAGCGCACAAATGAGTATTATAAAGAACGAAATTCCTATATTGGAGTTCGACGACGAACAAACGGCAGTATTCAATCCAACGCACGAAAATTTTGACTTAAAATTGCCACCCAAATGCGTGTTTGCGTTTCTTGGCGATTATATTGATAAATATGCAAAAAGCACCAATGCAAGGCAAGTAGGCGAATTTTTGAGTGCAACAAAGGTGTATCCGGTTTACGTAACTATCTATAAAGGTGAAGAGATTACGCTGTGTCAAGCACCTGTCGGTTCAGCGCCCGCGACTCAAATACTCGATTGGCTAATCGGTTATGGCGTACGAAAAATTATTTCCGCGGGTTCATGCGGTGCGCTGGAAAGTTTTCCCGAAGGTACTTTTCTTGTGCCAAGTAAAGCGTTGCGAGACGAAGGTACGTCCTATCACTATGTTGCCCCTTCCAGATTTATCCAAGTTAGCGAAAAAGCCCAAAAGGCAATCGAAGAAACGATTATCGAACACGGAATGAAGTGCCAAGAAGTCGTAACTTGGTCTACCGATGGATTTTTTCGTGAAACAAAGGAAAAGGTTGCCTATCGCAAAAGCGAAGGTTGTTCGGTGGTGGAAATGGAGTGTTCCGCATTGTCGGCATGCGCACAGTTTAGAAGTGCAACTTTCGGTATGATTTTGTATACTGCCGATACTCTTGCCGACGTAGATAAGTACGACGAACGAAATTGGGG
>CAYOKR010000028.1:0-20587 GCA_964404625.1 uncultured Oscillospiraceae bacterium
TGTTTGCCGAACTTGTGCGCGAAGGAGACAAATACTATGTAACTCCATACGGATACCGCATCGACCTTGACGAGGAAAAATGCGCTATATTGCGTGAAAAGGGAATTGAATCGCAAAAAATCATCCTTGGCGTTCGTCCCGAACATATCGAAAGATCCAACGGCAAGGGTATTCCGTGCACAATCAATGTAAACGAAATGATGGGTAGCGAATTGCACCTACACGTTTCCGCAGAAAATGGCGACAGCCTTATCGTGCGTTTGCCAACCGTTAACCTTTCAGCAGAAGAACGCAAAAATATGGTTCGTGGCAATACTATCACTATCGATTTCCAAAGCAAGGTTATCCACATGTTCGATCCGGAAACACAACGCAATTTGCTGAAGTAATTGCCAACCAACTGTAATTACATAGCGTAGTAGGTATTGTTAGTGTTGCTAACAATACTATGATTCGATAGAATACAAATATCAATCTAAAAACAAAAGTGTGCAGGGATTTTCTTGCACACTTTTTGCTGTAAATTTAGTGTCTTTCAACAATGTTAACGTTGTTTGTACTATATTTTGCAGATGTTAGTATATTATCTTACTGTGTCCAATAACAAATTACGCAGCTTAACTATATTTGATTAGGCTAATATAGTTTATCTAAATATTAAATAGTATTAAATTGCTTCACGATTTATAGATTAAATACAATTTTCAGTAACGCGCTACTTAGTCAACCTATTAATAACTCACCACAAGGGTGTTTTGCTCTACTGTTAGGCTGTAGGGGTCAAATGGTTGGCAACAGGTTGTGCCGTTTAAGGTCATTGTTTGCAATGCGCCTTTTGTAAATGTGGTATAAATACGCTTTTTGCCAAAGTTTAGCGCAAATTCTTCCAACTTTTCTTCCAAGGCGGTGGGGCAAACACGCAAACTTGCGCCGACCAAATGCAGCCCGTACAAGTTTTCCAATTGCGAAACGTAGTACCAATTTTTGGGCAGATTGTGCTTCGTGCAAAGTTGTTTTAGATATTCTTTGCAGGGCTTTTTTAGTGGCAAAACGCCCGTTATTTGCGCCAATTCCCTTAAATCTTCATTGGCGGATATCTCCTTTGTTAAACTTGCAAGTTGCACTAAACACTTTACTTTGTCAAAGCCGTCAATTTGCGACGCCTTTATTAGCGTCAACGCCTGCAAAACCACGTCTGCACCCACGCATTTTGCCGAAAGCAAATGGGTGTTTACGTAACTTTTCATTTCCGCAGGGGGAAAACTTTCGTCCTTGGTCAATGTCGCATAGTACACGCACGCCAAATCAAACAGCCACTCGCTCTCGTGTTTTTGCAACCGTCCGCAGTTATCGTAGTAGGCGGTAGCTTGTCCGTTTTGCCACAATTTTGTTAGATATTGCTTGATAAATTGCGGATTTGTGTAGTTTATCGATGCTAACGCAAGTGGACGTGCCTTTTTAAGTAGATTGTTTAGGCAAAAAATCTCCTTGCTGTTTACGTAGTTTAGATAGGTCGATACCAAGCTTTCCTGTACAAGCGGTGTTATCGCAGGCGTTGTTTGATAGGAAAATAGATTTATCGAGTGCTGAAAATCCTTTGCAAAGCAGATCGCCAAACAATCACCGCAAGATAAGTCTCCGCTCAACCTGTATCGTAGCCTATGTGCGCAAAATTCTAAACCGTTTGTAGTGTAACTTTCCACCTTTCCGCAACACTTCACAACGTATTTTCGAACTCCGTCGTCAACGTAAAAACCGTTGTTTGCAAATTTCACCTTTGATTTTCTCTCAAACGGCAGATAATACACCGTTCGTGTTGGCTCGTGATGTGCCACAGCAATACGTTTTTCTTCGCTGTGAGTAATAATGCAACTGCTTTTTTTCTTTTGATAGGTCAACTTGCCGTCTAACGTAAATTGTCCGTCGTTTAACAAACAAAATCGGCCGTTGTCTACCGAATATACTTTTTCTCCGCCAACACCAAACACAAACCCTTGCAACAGCGTCGTTTGCTGTCCCATGTTGTCCACAAAGGTTGCAACATCGTCACTGCCCATTTGATAGGTAAAATTTAGCCGTTTCGCACATTTTTGCGGTGCCGTCCTAAAACAATTCGACGATGGTGTAAGTTTCAAAGCGGTGGTGTAGGTCGTTTCAACTGCGTCACCACAAAACTCGTTTGGCAAGGTAGTGCCAAAAACGTTTAACGTGGCGATTTTTTGTGCGATTGTTCCAAAATCTGCCGCCACGATAGTAACGATATCAAAACAAATTTTTTCGTTTGGGCAAAGGGTAAACTTAAAACTCAAACAATCGTTAAGCACCTTGCACTTTGCAACTTGATTTTGCCAAACCACCGCAACGGCAACGTAGCAGTTTTGTGTTGCAAAACACAGCACACCGTCGGAAAGTTGCACCGGTTCGCCGTCGCACTCAACAGGTATATCCGCCACAAACTCGCACTTGCTTTTTCCAAGATGTGTAAGCGATATTTTTCGCACTTCGCAATCGTTCTGCAAAAAGTAATTTTGCGTGATTTTCCCGTTGGTAAAATTGCTTTCAAATACTGCACGATTGTCAAAAAACTTATGAAAACAAAAGGTGTCGAAACAATTTCTGCCATGCTTACAGAACAGAATTTTACAATACGTATCGACATTTTTGCCGTCAAAACGCAAAATCGAGTTGCTCAAACAGTCGCAAACGCTCTCAAAATTTTCAGTTTTGTAAGTTGCTTGTCCGTAGGCGGTGGTGGGCAAAAGGTTGCAATTTTTTTCGTTGTAAAACAGCTTTGCCAGGTGTTTTTCCGCAAGCGAATTTTTTGCAAAAACCTGCCATCCAAGTGCGCAAAAATAGTTGATGCGATACAAGTCTACTACCAATGGTAAGTATTCACTTTCGTGACGTGTTAGATTTGCCAAGTATTCGCAGTCGTGCAGCACGTCGGCTAAACTTTCGTTATCTATGCAAAGAGCGGTGCATTCTGTGATTAAACGCGCGACTTTTTCAATGCGTGTAATTCCGTTGGACGGAAATACTAAATCTCGCTCAAAAATACTGCGCAATCGCAAAAATCGTTGCCAATAACCGTCAAAATGACGCAAAACTTCCCTTTGACACCTCGTTGTGGGACGTCTTAATGCAAGATAGTTCAAACAAAATTCCGTCATCGCAACGTCCACTTTTTTGCGTTCGCAGTAGTACATTTCTCCCAACGATTTCAGTTGTTCGTTCAAGTTTTCCTTGGTGGTAGGAGCTGCCCACAAATACCAAAAAGCGTTTTTGTTTGTCATCCAGCGCACGTTTCTTGCAATCAGTGTAGAAAATTTCATACTTCACCTCATCCAAAGTGTTGACTTTTTTGGCGATTCTAAACGCATTTTTTACAATTTGTAACCTATTGGAGCGTTTTAATCCTTTTCCGTTATGCAAATATTTCTCTTTGTTGCAAATTTAGAATGTCTGTAGCAGTGCAAATTCCCTTTTACAGCCAATTTTCCTTTCAATATTCCTTATTTATTACCACGTTTTAGCAAATATGTTTTCAACTATGTCGATTTAGTATTCTTTTTTGTTGACTTTGATTATTAATTTTTCGCTTAGCATTCATTTTTTTGTCGATTTTGATTATCAACTTAACCGTTTTTTCTCTATTTTTATTTGTCTTTTCTGCTATTTTATCAGTTAATATCAAGCAGTTATTGGTAATATAGTATATAAACATACAAACAGATATTTTGTCGCTACTTGACAACTTACTTGCTATGTGTTACTATAATCAATAATGGATAAATATGTCCACAGTTAGGAGGCTTAAATTGATCACAATCAGACCTTATCAAAAGAAAGACTTTCGCTACGTGCAAGATATTTGCTTTGCAACAAACACCATCTTTGAGGAAGATACTCCTCTAAATCGTGCCGTTTTGTGTGCAATGTACTGCGATTATTACTTGAACAACCAAGCGGAGCATTGTTTTGTTGCCGTTGACGAAAACGACTTACCCGTCGGTTACGTTTTGTGTTGCGTCGATGATGACGACTACGACGAAAAAATGGACGAATTGTACCTTCCTATCGTGCGCAAATTAAACAGCACGCAGTTTTTCCACTTTAACGCACAACGCAAAATCAAACAACATTATATTCGCAACGGCTACACCGCCCACTTGCATATCGACGTTTTGCCCGAGTATCACCGTCAAGGCATAGGCACTCAACTTATCAATGCGTTGGAAACTCAACTAAAGCAAATGTATGTGGAAGGTTTGCATCTTGTTTGCAGTGCTAAAAATACCGTTGCTCGCGCCTTCTACGAAAAAAATAACTTTGCAGATATCGACTACATCACCGGTGCGGTAGTGTACGGTAAAAAATTCTTTACGGAAGACTAATGGAAAGAAAAATTATCAGCACGCACCAAGCACAACAAGTCAATTCCTTGGTGCTTGCTTACGTAGGCGATGCCGTACAAAGTTTGTACGTTAGGCAAAAACTTGTGTTGCAACACGACCTTAAAGCGGGCGAATTGCACAAACTTGCATCCGCAGTGGTAAACGCCCACAACCAAGCGGCATTGGCGGACAAGTTGTTCGATACTTTCACCGAGGAAGAAAAATCGGTATTTTTGCGCGGCCGAAACGGCAAAAGTCATCACAAAGCAAAAAATCAATCGGGTAGTGACTACCGTAAGGCAACGGGATTCGAAGCAGTTATAGGCTACTTGTATCTTATCGGCAACGACGAGCGCATTGCTCAACTATTGGGAGAAACTGATGAAAATTGAAGGAAGAAACTGTGTTTACGAAGCGCTAACAAGCGATACCGTCACAGTAAACTCAATAATGGTGACAAAGGGTGACGACGGCAAAATCGTCCGTCTTGCCAAACAAAAAGGGGTAAAAATCACCTTTGTGGACAAGTCCGTTTTGGATAAAGAATCCATCGAAGGTAAACATCAAGGTTATATTGCTGACGTTGTAGATTTTGAATACTGCGACGTGGAAGATATTTTGGCAAGTAGCGACCAACCCTTTATCGTAATTTTAGATAACATCAACGACCCGCACAACTTTGGCAGTATCATTCGTGTGTGCGAGTGTGCCGGTGTGGACGGTATCATTATTGGCAAAATGCGTCAAGTTGCCGTTACCGATACGGTTGTAAAAACGTCGGCAGGTGCATTTGCGCATATGAAAATTGCTCGCGTAACTAATATTAATAATACAATCAAACAATTGCAAGATGCAGGCGTGTGGGTGTATGCGTTGGATATGGACGGTGATGAAATTACCAAAACCAATCTTACCGGCGCAGTCGCTTTGGTCGTTGGAAGCGAAGGTTTTGGCGTTAGCCAACTTACTCGCAAATGTTGCGACGGCGTTGTATCTATGAAACTAAAAGGCAAGGTAAATTCGCTTAACGCGTCCGTTGCATGCGGAGTTGCCGTGTACGAAGTTGTTCGTCAAAGGGGTTAATTTTGCAACAAGATTTAATTGAAAAGGCAAAAAACGGCGATAGCGTTGCAATCGAGCAACTGGTTGCGCAGTACAAAGGTCTAATTAGAACGCTTGCCAACCGTTTTTATTTAGTAGGCGGTAACAAGGACGATCTTTTGCAGGAAGGTATGCTTGGTTTATATTTTGCTATCACCAACTACGACCAAACAAAAGGCAATTTTCCAGCATTTGCGCAACTGTGCATAAAACGTCAAATCGTCGATGCCGTCAAGCGCGATTGCGCCGACAAGAACAAACCGTTGTATAACTACGTAGATATCGACTCGGCTCTTAATTTTGAAGACGATTGCAATCCGTTGGAAAGTTTGCTTATCAAAGAGAAGGCTCAAAAAGTGGCAAATATTATTGCACAAAATTTAACGTCGTTCGAACGCACGGTAATAACGCTGTTTAGTCAGGGGTACACCTACGACGACATTGCCGAAAAAACAAACAAAAGTTACAAATCGGTTGACGGCGCACTTCAACGCGCTCGCAAAAAACTGTTGGAAATCAAGGAGTAAACAATGAACTACATTGCATTGTACCGCAAGTACCGTCCACAAACCTTCGACGACGTTATCGGTCAGGAGCATATCATATCCACCTTGCGCAACCAAATTTTGCACAACAAGGTGTCCCATGCTTACTTGTTTACAGGTACACGCGGAACGGGTAAAACGTCCACCGCAAAGATTTTTGCGCGTGCGGTAAACTGCTTCGATGCGCAAAATCACAACGGTAATCCTTGTGGTAACTGTGTTGTGTGCAATCAAGGTGCAAACAATATTGATATAACGGAAATGGACGCCGCATCCAACAATGGTGTGGACTATGCCCGTGATATTCGCGAAAAGGTGCAATATCCACCCGTAAACGGACGTTACAAAGTGTACATCATCGACGAAGTTCACATGCTAAGTCAAGGTGCGTTCAATGCACTGTTAAAAACGTTGGAAGAACCGCCCGAACACGCACTGTTTATTTTGTGTACGACGGAAGTGCACAAAATTCCTGCAACAATTCTTTCCCGTTGTATGCGTTTCGATTTCCGTCTTGTGCCTACCGACGTGCTTGCTCAACACATTGCAAAAATCTACGATGCCGAAGGCAAAAAATACACTGCCGAAGCGGTAAATGCAATCGCTCAAGCGGGCGAAGGTAGTGTTCGTGATGCAGTTTCTATTGCCGACCGTTGCTTTGCTATGGAAGGAGATTGCTTAACCTACGACGACGTTATGTCCGTTTTGGGTGTATCCTCCAAAAACAGTATCAATGCCCTTGCAAAAGCCGTTTTAACCAACGATGCAAGCGGTATTTTGACGGAGACTGACAAACTTGTAAAACAAGGCAAGGATATTGCTCGCCTTGCCAAAGATTTGTCGCTGTACTTTAAGGATTTATTAACGGTAAAACTGTGTTCAAACGCAAAACAAATGTTGGTGTTGCCTAACGAAATTTTTGCACAGTACAAGCAACTTGCCGACCAAACTACAACGCAAAAACTATTGTACGCCATCGACGTGCTTGTCGGTTGCGACACGACTTTGAGATATGCTCTTTCTCCGCTGATGTTGTTCGAAAGTGCCTTGTTAAAAATTTCATCCAGCAGTGGCGAAGTAGACGTGAAAGGTCTCGATCGCCGTTTGGCGCGTTTGGAACAACAACCGCAAAACATGTCAAGCGAAAACAAAAATCTGTTTATCGTGGATAAAACCAGTGCACAATCAATTTGGCGTGGTGTAAAAATTCAGTTAGAAAGCAAAAATAATCCGCTTTTGGTTGGCGTTTGGCGTGACGTTAAGGTGTCAATCGTACGAGACGAATTTGTCGTAAGTTGCTCCAAAGGTGCGCATGCGCTAATTTCTTGTAATTTTGGCAAGGGCGAAATCAACTATAAGCGCGAATTGGAAAACGCAATAGGTAAGTTTTGGGATAAAACAATAACCTTTGCACTTGCCGAAGATCCCAACGATTCCACCGTGGACGACCAACTCAACTCTCTTGGTACAGACGTTCACTTTGGTCCAATAGAAGAAAAGTAGTCAACTACGCAAAATCTTATTGCTGTTTGGTGATAAAGCATTGGTGCAATCATCCGTATTTTACTCGGTCGCGTACCTTTTGCTATCCCTTGCAACAATGCGTCGCATGCTTGTATTTTACGCCTAAACTATCGTTTCATAGTGGGGCTATATACTGGGAATAATCAATACGTAACGGCTACGCCGTGCTTCGTTGCTTTGGCTTTCGCAAAATCTTGTTGCGTGTTGAATTGACTATCGAAAACATTATCGTAGGGCGGTGGCTTGCTACCGCCGACATTACAAAATATCTAATAATATCGTAATATAAAACAATAACAACAAACGGCATTTGCCGTGAAAATTATTTACAAAAATAACAAATCTCACAATTAAAGGAGTTAACTTACTATGGGTAACAAATACGGATACAATCCCGGCGGAGGCAATCGCGGAGGCGGTGGCTTCGGCGGTGGCAACAATATGCAAAGTTTGATGAAACAAGCACAACAAATGCAACAAAAAATGATTGAAGCGCAAGAGGCATTGGAAGAATTGCAAGTAACAGGTTCTGCCGGTGGCGGTATGGTTCAAGTTGTTTGCAACGGCAAAAAGACAGTTTTGTCCGTTTCAGTCAAACCGGAAATTTGTGATCCCGACGACAAGGAAATGTTGGAAGATATGATTCTTGCAGCCATCAACGACGCTTATCAAAAGGCGCAAGCGGAAGAAGATAAATTTATGGCACCGTTTGCCCAAATGAAGGGACTTTTCTAACATGGCAAACTACGTTCAACCAATCGAAAAACTAATCCGTCAGTTCACAAAACTGCCCGGTGTCGGCTCAAAAACGGCTCAAAGATATGCTTTGCGTGTTTTAGCCATGTCGGAGAGCGATGCGCACGAGTTTGCTCAAGCCATTTTGGAAGCAAAAAATAACGTAAAGGTATGCTCCGTTTGCGGAAACTATACCGATACCGATCCGTGTCACATTTGTCAAACACGAGATAACTCCGTCATTTGCGTAGTGCAAGAGGCAAAGGACGTTTTAGCAATCGAACGCCTTGGCGAGTACAAAGGTGTTTATCACGTTTTGGGCGGAGTGCTAAATCCACTAAAAAACGTAGGTAGAGACGATATTCGCCTTGCGGAACTGTTCAAACGCCTAACGGGCGACGTAAAGGAAGTTATTTTGGCTACCGATACCTCTGCGGAAGGGGAAGCAACTGCAACCTATATTGCGCGTTTCGTAAAGCAATACGGTGTAAAGGTAACACGCCTTGCCCAAGGTATTTCTATCGGTAGCGAATTGCAATACGCCGACGAAGTTACTTTGTCACGCGCCTTTATCAACAGAAAGGAAGTGTAAAACAATGCGTTTGGATAAATTTTTGAAGGTATCACGCATACTAAAACGTCGCACAATGGCTCAAGAAGCGTGCGACAGCGGTCGTGTGGACGTAAACGGCAAACAGGCAAAACCCGGTCACCAACTTAAAGTGGGCGACCTTGTAAGCGTGCATTTTGCAGGTACTCCGCTAACCTTTCGTGTGTTAAAATTGTGCGAAACGGTCAAGCGTGACGAAGCAAGCGAAATGTACGAAATTGTGGTAAACGTATGAAATGTGCAGTGATTGTTGCCGGTGGCAATTCCACTCGATTTGGCAACGACAAACTAAATAGTTTGCTTTTGGATAAAACGGTATTGCAAAATACCGTTGATGTTTTTCGCCCGTTGGTCGATCAAATTGTAGTCGTAGGTGTGCAAGTTGACGGCACAACCTTCGCCCCCGCAGGCGAAACGCGTTTTTTGTCGGTAAAAAACGGCTTGCAGGCAGTTGACGAAAAATGCACGATAGTCGCAATTCACGACGGCGCAAGACCTTTCGTTAGCAGAAATCTTGTTGCAACGTTGTTCGATCAAGCGCAACAAAAAGGCAGTGCAATCCCCGCTTTGCCCGTTACCGACACAATTTGGCAAACGTCAACCAACCAAACTATCGACAGAAACACTCTCAAAGCGGTACAAACTCCGCAAGTGTTTGATTTTGCAAAAATTAAGCAGGCATTTACCAATGCTCCGCACACAAACTACACCGACGAAAGTACTCTTTTTTACGACGTTTTTGGCGAGTTAAATCTCGTAGACGGCGAGCGTTCTAACGTAAAAATCACCTATAAAACGGATTTGCCTATCTTCCGTATTGGCAATGGTTTCGACGTGCATGCGTTTGAAAGTGGCAACGGCGTAATTTTGGGTGGCACAACTATTCCGTTTGATAAAAAACTAAAAGGTCACAGCGATGCCGACGTGCTTGCGCATGCCATTTGCGACGGTATTTTGTCCGCATCCAACAACCGTGATATCGGCGTGCAATTTCCCGATACCGACGACAAATATCTTGGTGCTAATAGTATGGATTTGCTTGCACAGTGCGTAAAAATCGCTCACGATTGCCATTTCGAAGTTATAAACGTGTCTGCCGTGGTAATTTGTCAGGCACCAAAAATTGCTCCGCACATTCCACAAATGGCAACAAATATCGCTAACGTGTTGGGTGTGGACGTTAGTTGCGTTAATCTTTCTGCAACCACAACGGAGCATCTTGGCGCACTCGGTAACGGCGACGGAATAGCGGTACAAAGCACCGTTTTGCTTAAAGCATTTTAGATATAACGCTTTTTTGTGGCAAACCACACAAATCTAATTATTATCGTTGATTTTAAAAATTTGTATCTATTTTCTGCCGATTTTGGGGATAAAATAGCAAAATTTATTACTTTAGATATTTTTGTTGTTTCCAAATATTTTTAGCAATTTGTTGTAATTAGAAAATATATAGCGCAAGATTTAAAAAAAGATAACAAAACCATTTTAATATGTTTATTTCGAACCATTGATGCTTTTCAATGGCTCTTTTTTTTGCAAAAATTTTTGATTTAAGGTGCCAATATCGGCCCGCCTTTTCAATGTTTTTCTCTTTGCAAAAAGTTAATGTTAAAGGCAATAAAATTATTTATTTGATTCATCTAAAAACTATCTTTACGGCTTAAAAATTAGTTTCAATAAAGTATAAAAATTGTAATGTTTTATTAGGGTATATAACCATTTATTATGATATAAGTTTTCAATAAAATACAAAAAACTATGCAACGTTTTCTTGCTGTATACACGTTATCACGATTGTTAACTATCTCTACGATATATTGCCTTTTTATCCCAAAATGTCTATTCATAATTCTAAACAACTATAACGTTTCATAAAATGTAAAAAATACAACCAAATCCGCCAAAATAATCCAAACTTCTACCCCAAAAGTAAACTATTATAAGGAGGCACCCTTGAAAAAGATTATCACGTCTGTTGCTGTTTCGATACTATGCTTAACGCTAACTTGTTGTATCGGTGGCTATGCGCAAGTGTCGGCACAAAACCGAAAAATTCCCATTTACTGCGTCGATAGGCAAGATAACCACGTTTCTATCAGTTTCGATGCCGCTTGGGGTGCAGACAAAACTCGTCAAATAATGGATATTTGCGATAGTTACAATGTAAAAGCTACTTTCTTTTTGGTGGGATTTTGGATTGATAAGTATCCGGAAATGGTGCAGGAAATCCACTCACGCGGTTTTGAAATAGGCACGCACACTCAAACTCATCCGCAAATGAGCAAACTTTCGGCGGAAAAATGCCAAAAGGAACTTACCGAAAGTTGCCAAAAAATCTATCAACTTACAGGCGAAATGCCAACGTTGTTTCGTCCGCCCTTTGGCGACTACAACAACCAAGTGATAGAAGTTGCGCAAAGCTTAAATTTGTACACAATCCAATGGAGTGTTGACAGTCTCGATTGGAAAGGACTTTCCGCCAAACAAATTGCCGAGCGTGTGCAAAAGGCAAAATCCGGCGATATTATTTTGTGCCATAACAACAGCGACCACATTGTGGAGGCATTACCGCTAATTTTTGAAAGTCTCAAACTCAAAAACCTGCAATTTTGCCCCATAGGCGACCTCATTTTTAAGGAGAACTACTATATCGATAGTACCGGCAAACAAATTTTAACCACTCAACGGCAGTAATATATGTATATCATGTTGTTTGCAAGGTGATTTATGTAGATGTCGATAACACTGTTAACAAGGTAATTTATTTAGATATATACAATGTTATCTATAATGTGATTTATATAACGATGTTCACAAGATTGTATTTATCATTGCTAATATATCCTTATATATTTACGTATTCAATGATGTAGATTTTATTGTAAAACAGTGGCTTGCAAGCGCAAAAATATAAATGTGATACGTCATCTTTGTCGGTAGCGTTTTGTCGCAAATAAACATAACGCCGTCGCTCGTCAAACGTAACGATTCCGTCATACGCTAATGTTTGTTACTTTAATTGCCGTTTCGATATTGCAAAAATTGCAGTGATTACGTAACTACAAAACGATAGGTAATTAACTTACAAAACAATATCTCAAAAAATATACAAAAATAAATCAAAACACCCAAGGAGAACTAACTATGAACACAACCGCAACCAACAACAAAGTAGTTTTAACCGGCAAAGTAGTGGGCGAACCCACCTACTCACACACCGTTTTCGGCGAAAAATTTTACGTCGTACAACTTTCCGTACCACGTCTTTCCGGCAATAACGACCTTTTGCCAATTTCCCTTTCGGAACATCTTTTGTGCGAAAACGTTACCAACGGCAACAACGTCACGGTAGTGGGACAACTTCGCAGTTACAATAAACTTGTCGATACCCACTCTAAACTGCTATTGACGGTTTTTGTGCAAGACGTTTTGCCATACGACGAAACAATCAACCCCAACACAATGGAACTTGACGGTTACATCTGCAAACAACCTGTTTACCGCACAACGCCTTTCAACCGCGAAATCTGCGACGTTTTGCTTGCAGTCAACCGCCCTTACAACAAAAGCGACTACATCCCTTGCATAATTTGGGGGCGTACGGCACGTTTTGCCAACACTTTGTCGGTTGGCGAACATATTCGCATTGTGGGACGTGTTCAATCGCGCGATTATCAAAAAAAGTTGGAGGACGGCACAATAGATACCCGAACCACCTACGAAGTTTCCGTCACAAAACTGAATCTTGCCGAAACTCCTGTTCCGCAACCTCCCGAAATGCTCACTCTTGCGCAGTAACGGGATATTTATATTTGTAGGGCGGGGGCTTGCTCCCGCCGAAAATAAATTATTATAATACACGAATTTCATACTTTACTCGTTAGAAGTAAAAAATTCGATGTTTTGCATACTCGAAGTACAAAAGCATAGTTTTGCACAGATTTTGCCAAATGGCAAAGATTTACTTCGTATAGTTTATATTTTTACCAACATTCACCGCCTGCATAATCAAATACATTTTTATTTGCACACAATATTGTCCAATTAACATAGCAAAAAGGCACTCAATGTCGAGTGCCTTTTAATTGTGTTGTAGAGTTATTTGTTATTGTTTAAGTTTCTTTTTGCGTTTGATAAACACCGTCATAAACACGATTGCTAACAAAATTGCAAATCCAAATGCCGATAGTCCCACAATGGTGTTTGTGGTTATTTGGTCAACTTCAATCAATCGTGAACTTTCTACCCAGCCGTAAGTGGTGGAGCCGTCTTGTGCAACAACCTGTACCAAACTTGCCCCTGTTTCTTCGTCCACTTCAATCAATTTTACCCAATCGCCGGAGTATAACTTTATGGGGTTTGTTCCGTCGTAGGTAATCA
The DNA here is from genome assembly GCA_964404625.1 of uncultured Oscillospiraceae bacterium. GTDB lineage: Bacteria > Bacillota > Clostridia > Christensenellales > CAG-314 > Fimimonas. Next base: position 13,293 of record CAYOKR010000028.1, read on the forward strand.
CTGTATCCGGTGAAAGGTCGTTTGTTATGTGTAACGTTACTGCGTTAAACAACGATGCGTTAATTTGCTTGTCTAACACGGCGTCAACGGGTGTAACCAGCGTTGCAGTAAATTGTCCAACGTCGCTACTTTTAACAAATCCGCGAGCATGTTCCGCACCGTATTCAACGTAGTACCAAACAACGTTGTTTTCCTTAAATTGTTGCAATATCGTAACGTCGTTCATTGTGGAATCGGTTTTAGAAACTTCCTGCAACAAACGGCGAATGCCGTCGTTCGAACTTGGCAAATCGTAAATGTACACCTTGCCTAACGTGTTAAATTTGGCATTGTAGTTAACTTTATCGCTAACTTTTGTGTTGATTGTTGCAATTTTTTCATCCACGATAGTGCCGTCGTTAAACGTTGCGCTGTCGCTCTTTTTGATCCAACCAAATCTGCCGTTTACAAACACGTAGTAGTACGCGGATTGGTCGCAACCGTTGTAATTTAAGATTATAAATTCTCCTACTTCGTCTTTTGTTAAGATTTTTTCTACGGAGGTCGTTTCGGTTGTTTTGTAAACGATATTTGTTGGATAGCCGGTAGATTTTGCCAACGTAAAACCTGTAAAAGTGGTGGGCACTAGCGTGCTAACTTGATCGCTACCGATTTCGCCCTCGCTTCCGCCACGTTTCTCGCCGTCTAACTGATACAATTGTAATTGATTGTTACTGTTTAAAATTGCAAGATGTTCTGAATTGCTTGTAACATCAATAAAATCATATATTTGCGAACTGAAATCACCAAAAGAACCATCCGTTGCTAAAAACGGACTACTATCCCCGTTATAATTTAAGTTATACATGGACTTCGCACCGTAAACGACAGGATATTCGCGATTGTTGGCAACAATGCCAATAAGACTAAATCCGGGAACATAAGTCACGGGATCCGCATCTGAGTTAGAGCTATTAAGTATATCTTCGCCTATTGACCAACCATTTTTGCAGCCCCAACGTTGAATATGGTTATTGCCATTATTGTCCTTTCCTGCGATGTACACGTAGTGGTTAGTACCATCCGTTAACGCTAAACAATTGTATGCATTTGCCATAGTCAAGTTTGTATTTCCGCTTTCGTTATTTGTTATTACGTATTTCAAAGAGTCGTTTTTGTTGCCTTTTTGCAAAAAGTAGATTGTGTCGTCACTCTCCAACTTTCCTACGCACACGTCGATAACGTTTTCAAAGGCGAAGTTTTCAACAACTTCAACGGACTTTTCGTCTTTGGCAATTTTGTATTCAACAAAACTGTCGGCAAATATAGCAAACAAACGTTCGTTATAACTTGATAAATTCTTTATTTCCTTGTCGATAATTTGCGTAAACTTGTGCGCATTGCCATGTTCAATATCAAAACACAAAATGGCGCTTTGACCGTCAGCAACGTTGTCGCTAACAAGCAAGTAGTTGTTCACAAGTGTAATGCCTGTAGGCGCAATAAAGTGTACGTCGTTTGCAACGCTTTCGGTAGCAGTGGTGGGTTCGGTTTCTGCCAAAGCAAACGTCGGCAAGCAAACAGCCACAACGACAACACATATCAAGATTAAAAGTAGTTTTTTTGTCATAAGTATTCCTCAAATACTTTTGTGGGATTTTCCCAAAGTAGATGTTTTTGTAGATGTGCCCAAAAGCACGGTTGTAGTTTTGTGTGATATTGTAATTTTTTCAAGAAACGGCACGTTTCAACAGATTATCGTCGCTTGCAGTTTTTGTCGATAATTGTAGAATGACCAAATAACCGGATGTATGATTTTTGCCAAATTGCCGTTTTTCAATGCTGTTGTCAAATTAGTTAATTTGCAATCATGCATTATTGACCTTGTGTCAAACACACTTTATGTTTATTTTCACATAAGTACAGTATATTATATCAAAAAAATATATATTTTTCAACACTTTGATACACATTACAAAAAATTTTTACATTTTAGTAAATTTCTAAAGCAAATCCTGTAGTGGAGTTTGAAGTGGATTTTATTTTGGAAACTCACAATTTCTACATTTTTCGCCCATTATTGTATATTTAATCAAATTCGTTGCGTCTTCATATTCACACATTCGTGTTTGTTGTGTCGCTATTTTGTTATAAAAATATTTTCAAAACTTTCTAAAAATTGCCGTCAAATAACGATAACACTGACAAATAGTTGTCAAATTTGCTATGTTAGAATGCAGTTGTTTAGAACAAATGTTCGACAAAATCGAAAACAAAATTATAATAATAGTCCTTTGCGGACAACGGAGGTGAACAAATGAATCACGAATTAGTGATGCTACGCGGTGCATTGCGAATGAAACAATCGGCACGCGAATTTAACAAAACTATCAAAAACTTGGCGCTCAAGTCCTACTCGACACTCAACTGGCGCGACGGAACAATGGGACAGGTACAAGCAATTTGTGACTACACGGAAAAACGCGACAAATGTCTTAGTTTTTACAACGGCGTAGCGGACGCGCTCAAACTCACGCCAAAGGGGTATCGCGCGCTCATTTGCGAAGTATACCTTTACCGCACGGATAAGCAAACCATTTGCGAAAAGTACAACGTATCCATGTCGACATTGTACAGATACCTGTCTAAGGCGCGAAAAACCTTCCGTTGCAAGTTGGAAAAACTCGGTATGAACGAAGATTGGTTGCAAGCCAACTACCAAAGTATGCCTTGGATTAACGAACAACTAAAAAACAGCGGAAAGGGGCGCCCGGCATCATTTTGACGTCGTATTGCGATAGTTTTTAAAAATGATTTTGCAGAAAAAATGATTGGCATAGTATTAGTAAATTAGTTTTAATGATATTTCGTGAAGCACACTGTGGTTGCAAATTTTGGCATACGTACACGGTTTTTTGTGACATTTTGGCAAATAACGTTGTGATATTAATGCAAAATCGGTAGTAAAATCGTGCTAAATATCTCCGTCAAAAACTTGTTTTTTGCTTTTTACAGGCAAAAACAACGAAAAGGTTATTGCCAATGCCAGCAACGACACGAACACAGTCAATATTATTTCCGCCGTGGGCGAAATAGGTTGTTCCGTTTGTGTATCGTCAACGTCGTCTATTGGTGCAACGGTGGGAACGTTTTGCGGAATATCTATTGCTACAGGATGCAATTCTACCTTTGGTGACGTAACCTCTTCCGCTAACACGTAGCCAAACTGTCCTGCAAAGTATACGTAGTACCAACTTTTACCGTAGTTTATAATGGTGCCGTAGTAACAAACTTTTTGTGTATTTGTTGCAACGATAATCGTATCGGCGGAGGGTGTTGGCGACAATCTAATGCAAGCGGACGAACCGTTTACAACCAATTTTTCCGTAGGGTACAACGGATCTTGCGGTACGTCATCCACAACATGCACTTCGTTCTTCAAAACGTATCCGCATATCACGGGAAATTGTTTGTCTTGACAGTCAACTCGCACAAAATATGTTTTTTCAAGCGTGTCTAAAATTTCCATATAGTAGGATTTTTCCAAAGCAAATATTTGTTTGGAGCAATCTTCCGTGGCGTACAGGTATGTTTCAATTCGAACTACCCTTGCCCACTGCCCACCTTCCGCAAAGGCATAATTCGGTACCAATGCACAGCAAACCAACACAAAAATTAACGCAACTTTTACCATAATTCCACCAACCGTAAAAATTTATTTCTACACGACAAAACTGTCTTTGCAATTAAAAGAACGTATTTACAAAAAGATTTTTGCAAACGGTAGCAAAAGTATACCAATCTTTGCAAGCACTTTTTTGCCGACTTGTGTCATAACTGCACAACTGTTGTCTGGTAATTTATCTGCAACAAACCAATATTTTTTAAGGAAACGTAATGCAACAAATAATTCAACGACTAAACGATATTCAGCGCGAACAAAAACGTCGCAAAAATTCGCCCCTTGCACGATATAACAAGGGCAAAATTCATCAAAAACAAATGGCTTTTCACAAATGCCAAAAACGCAACAGGTGGGTGTTCGGCGGTAATCGTAGCGGAAAAACCGAGTGCGGTGCGGTGGAAACGGTGTGGCTTGCGCGTGGAATACACCCCTTTCGCCCCAACAAGGACGATGTTTCTTGTTGGGTGGTGTCCCTTTCGCAACAGGTTCAACGCGACGTCGCACAACAAAAAATTTTGCACTATCTCGACAAAAGTTGGATAGTGCAAACGGTAATGCTAAGCGGTTCAAAACAAAGTATGGACTACGGCATCATCGACTACATAGTGGTTGCCAACGTCTTTGGCGGAACAAGTAAAATCGCCTTCAAAAGTTGCGAAGCAGGTCGCGAAAAATTTCAAGGTACAAGTTTGGATTTTGTCTGGTTCGACGAAGAACCTCCCAAAGATATCTACGACGAATGTCGCATGCGTGTGTTGGACCGATGCGGACATATCTTTGGCACGATGACGCCCCTAAAAGGTCTAACTTGGGTGTACGACGAAATTTATCAAAATTGTCACAAAAGCGACCAAGTGTGGTGCGAATTTATGGAATGGGCAGATAATCCCTATCTTTCCGCCCGCGAAATCGACGAGATGACAAAAACACTTTCCGCCGACCAGTTGCAATCACGTCGGTACGGACAATTTCAGGCGTGGGGCGGTATGGTGTATGCAGAGTTTAGCGATGCCAACGTTATTGCCCCGTTTAAGGTTCCACCCGATTGGCAAGATAGTTTGTCTATCGATCCGGGATTAAACAACCCGCTTTCTTGCCATTGGTACGCCCGAGATTTCGACGGTAACGTGTACGTGATTGCCGAACACTACGAGGCGCAACGTGATGTTACCTATCACGCGACTAAAATAAAGGAAATTTGCAATCGTCTTGGCTGGAAACGGGACAAATTTGGCAATATTACCGCTCTTATGGATAGTGCAGGTAACCAACGAACCTTGTCCGGTCAGCGTTCCGTTGCCGAATTGTTTAGCGACCACGGTATCACCATTAACACCCGTGTTAACAAGGATTTATACACAGGAATCAACAAAGTAAAGTCACTTTTGAAACCTGCAGTAGGCCCACCCAAATTGTATATTTTTTCTACCTGCACAAATATGATTAGAGAAATCAAGGGGTACTTTTGGGACAACGACGACAAACCTATAAAGCGTGACGACCACGCTATGGACGAATTGCGTTACTACGTTTGTTCGCTAACGGATACCCCCAAACCTACACCGTTAAAGAGTGCTATCGCTACCGACAAGGAACGGCTAATTCGTCATCTAAAACGCATTTGATAGGGCTTTTTATCAACATTTTTTCACAAGCCTTTTGTGTCGCATATTACACAATTATTTGGCAGTGCAACAATCACGGCGTAAACTATAACTCAACATGAACTATAAACAACTTTTAACCAAAATTTTACTCAAAAAGGCAAAGGGGTATACCGTGCACGAAAAAACGGAAGAGTTTGTCGCAACCAACGGTCAAGTGCAACTTTCCAAACGTAAGATTACCACAAAAAAAGTCCCGCCGGACGTCAACGCAATCAAGGCGCTTTTGCAACTTTCCGAGGACGAACTGGACGTTTGCAAAATGACGGACGAACAACTTGCAGTAGAAAAGTTACGACTGCTAAAACTACTGGATATCTGCGACCAAACCGCCACAACGGAACCTCAACAGGAGCAAACATGACAAATAATCAACTATTACAAAAATCTACAACAACGTCAAAATGCAGTTGCAAAGGATGTGCCAACAACGCAACAAGTTTTATCTTAACCCGTCAAAAGGTGTATCTTTGTGACGATTGCTTTAACAAATTAATTTCGCAGGCAATCAGTTGCCGAACTCCAAAAAGCCCCCAAAATACAATAAAACGTAAACTCGATCAAAAACAGGAGAACCTATATGACTAAAAAACTAACCGCCAAACAGCAACAACAAGCACAGCAACGTTTTGTGGAAGACGTAGTTAACGACGTCAAGCAAGACTTTGCCAACCGTCAAAACGCACGCCGCCCCTACGAACTTGCTTGGCAACTTAACATGAACTTTGTAATGGGCAATCAATATTGTGCAATCACGCCACGCGGTGCTATCGAACAGGAAGAAAAATACTACTTCTGGCAGGAAAAACAAGTATACAACCACGTCGCACCCATTGTGGAAACTCGCCTTGCCCGTCTAAATCGTGTACGTCCAAAACCCATTGCTCGCCCCTTTTCAAACAGCGATAAGGACGTCAACTCTGCAAAACTTTCCACCAAAATTCTCGATTCCGTCTGCGACAAAACTAATCTGGACGAAATCATAACGGAAGCCACGTCTTGGAGCGAAGTTTGTGGCACTGCATTTTACAAAATCGCTTGGGACAACACCAAAAACGACGTAACGGTTGTGGCATGCTCGCCGTTCGAAATTTATCCCGATTCTAACGTAACTCAAACGGTAGAGCAGTGCTCGTCTATCATTCATACCAAGGTGTACGACGCAACCGACGTCAAAAACGCGTGGGGCGTGGACGTGCAAGGGCAAGATATAAAGGTGTTTAACATAAATGCCGTTGCGGGGGTAGGCGGACTTGGTTATAACTCCACCGTTCCAAGCATCACGCAGGAAGCAAAAAGCAACCAAGTGCTGGTTATCGAACGATACACAAAACCCTCTGTAGAACATCCCAACGGCAAGTTGGAAATTGTCGCAGGCGACAAGCTTTTGCATTACGGCGAATTGCCTTTTACGTTGGGTGAAGACGGCAAAGTGGCTTTCCCCTTTGTAAAACAAACATCCGCCGACCAACCGGGATGTTTTTGGGGTGCAAGCATTGTGGAACGAATCATTCCTATCCAACGTGCCTACAATGCCGTCAAAAACCGCAAACACGAGTTTCTTAATCGCCTTGCAATGGGCGTGCTGACTGTGGAAGACGGCAGCGTAGATACCGACAACTTGGAAGAAGAAGGACTTTCGCCCGGCAAGATTTTGGTGTATCGTCAAGGTTCTGTAAAACCATCCCTTATGGACAGCGGCGACGTTCCCCACGATTTCAATCAAGAAGAAGATCGCCTTTTGCAAGAATTTGTTACTGTTTCCGGCGTGAGCGAATTTGCCCGCAATAGCACAACCCCAACCACCGTAACAAGTGGTGTGGCGTTACAACTTATCGCAGAACAGGATGATACTCGCCTTGCAAGTTCCATCGACAGCGTAAAACTTTCCATCAAAAAAATTTCCAAGTATATCTTGCGACTTTACAAGCAATTTGTTACCACGTCTAAACTTATGCGCTTTGTCG
>CAYOKR010000029.1:0-18262 GCA_964404625.1 uncultured Oscillospiraceae bacterium
ACATTGGCGACGAAGCAATCATGAACGTTAGTCTCGACGACCAAGCAGTTAAAGTCGGCGTCCGTCCCGAAGGCTTTATTTATGACGCAAATGGAGTACTTTCTTTGGATGTAGACCATATCGAAGTTATGGGAAGAGATAAGTCTATTGTATCTCGTCATACAGCTTCTAATAAACCTACCGTTCGTTCCATTGTCGATTCCGACGTGGCGCTTCCCAAAGAAATTGGCGTGTTCAAATTTAATCTTAAACCAAATAAGGTGTTCTTGTTTAACGCCGAAACAGAAGAGAGGATTTTGTAATGGCTAACAACATTGACTTGGAAGAAAAGAAAGAACAAGCCGCTCCAAAAGAGAATTTCTTTGTTAGACTTGGCAAAAACATCAAAAGGTTTTTTATCAATCTTGGCAAAAAAATTAAAGGTTTGTTCAAAAAAGAAGATCCCGTTTTGGAAATAGACGGAATCGTATTGGTTGATCCCAATGCAAATTTGTCTACAGGTGAAAAAATCCGTAGAGCCATTAAAGCAGAATCCGGTTGGTTGTTTGTTCTTCCTGCGGTTATATTGCTTTGTATCTTTACGTTTTATCCCATCGTTAATGCTTTTATCGGTGCATTTAAGCAAAACTATAGTGGTCTTACCGGCAAGTACGACGGTTGGGGGTTTGAAAACTTTGTGCACGTTATCAAGGGCGACACAGGTATGGGTGGTGCTAATTTCTGGCAATGTTTGGTAAACACAATGGTATTTACACTCGTTTCCGTTCCGCTTTCCACACTTTTGGCGTTGCTTATATCTGTAGCGTTAACGTCAATCAAACCGTTACAAAAAGCTTATCAAACGGTTTTGTTCCTTCCGTACCTTACCAACTCGTTGGCAATGGGCGCGGTATTTGCAACCTTCTTTACGATTGTAGGAACAGAAAGCAATACGGAAACCGTTGGCTTGTTTAATGATTTCTTGGGTCTTTTTAAGATTTCGCCTATTGATTGGATGGGCGTTAATTCACCGTATTGGACAATCGGTGGTTTAACTATCCCATGGGCAAAGTATCTTGTAGTTATCATTTACGAAGTTTGGTCAGGATTGCCTTTCAAAATTCTTATTTTGTTTAGTGCGCTTCAAAGCGTTAACAAACAATATTACGACGCAGCCAAGATTGACGGCGCGTCAAAATCCACAACTTTGTGGAAAATTACCGTTCCTATGATTTTCCCGATGATTTCTTACTTGCTTATCACCGGTGTAATGGGCGGAATGAAACAGTATTCGGCAATTGTCGGTTTGTTCGGCGAGCAAATGGGTATGGACTACGACATGGGTACCATGGTTGGTTATATCTACTCTTACATCGAATCCGGCGATACAGGTTTGGCATTTGCAGGTTCGTTGCTGTTGTTTATAATCATTATGATTATTACGGCACTTAACAACTTTGTTAATAAAAAAGGATCAAAAGCATAAGGAGGTGCAGTATGACAGAACAAGATAATCGTACAAACGTAAATCAAACTGCACAAACGGAAACAATGTCCGTTGTAAATGCAAGTGATTCCGTAACAGACCAAACAATTTCGGCTGTATCGTCCGATGCAGCATTGTTCGACAGAGAAGTTGCCGATTTCAACGTTGAACAAGAACACAAAAGACAACGCATCAACAACATAATAAAGAACGTTATAGTGTACACGTTACTTACTATTTGTGCTTTGTTGGCATTCCTTCCCTTCTATTGGATGGTTATTACCTCTTTCGAAACGGAAAAAGAATATCGTGATCCGGTAACCTCCTTCTTCCCGCATACATTTATGCCCAAAAACTACGTTGCAGTTCTTACGCAAACCAGTTCCGGCGGCAAGGGAAGTTTCATTCAAATGCTTGTTAACACTTTGGTTGTAGGCTTTTTTTCCACAACGATTGGTGTAATAATAACTATTATAACGGCTTACGCTTTTGCGAGAATGAAGTTCCATGGCAAAAATGCGTTGTTTGCATTGATGCTTGCAACAATGATGATTCCCGGCGAAATGTACACGTTAACAAACTATTTAACGGTTACTTCGTTAAAATGGCAAAACACCTACACTGTTTTGATTTTGCCGTTTTTGGTTAGTGTTTACTACATCTACTTGTTACGTAACAATTTTATGTCAATTCCTGATTCGCTTTATAAAGCGGCAAAGGTGGACGGTTTGTCCGACATGGGTTACTTGATAAAAGTTATGGTTCCGTTAACGGCTCCAACGCTTATATCTATAACGCTGTTGAAGTTTATCGGTACTTGGAACTCATACATTTGGCCGCGTCTTGTTAACAATCAAGATTGGCAAATGGTTACAAACTGGGTAACTCGCGGATTTGTTGATCGTATCGGTAACGAATCCGGCGCACTTTACGGAAAGCCCGGTTACGGATCCGAAACGTTAACAACACTTAAGATGGCTGCTGTTTGTATGGTATCGTTGCCATTGTTTATTTTGTTTATCACTTGCCGAAAATATATCATGCACGGCGTATCTAAGAGTGGTACAAAAGGTTAAGCCCTCACAATTTCTTTCGAATACTCTACCAAAATGGTATTGTATAAATAAAAAAAGGAGAACATTATGAAAAAATTCCTGTGCAGTTTACTTTGTGTGCTATTATTAGCCACTTGCTGTGTATCAATTTTTGCAGCATGCGAAGATGCTACAGACTACGAACACACAATCATATTCTATTCAACTCAAGGAGATAGTTTGCAACAAATAACCGCTACCGCGATTAAAAAATTCGAAGCAAAGTTCCCCGGATGGAAAGTTGAACACACCCAAGTTGGTGGATATGACGACGTTAAAAAGAAGATAGTATCCGATTTCCAAGGCGGAATTCAACCCGACCTTGCATACTGCTATGCAGACCATGTTGCACTTTACATGCAAACAGAAAAGGTTTACGACCTTAGTAGCCTTATCAATTCTACCGAAACGGTAACAGGTGTTGATGATACCGGTGCAGAAAAAGCTTACACTATCGGTTATTCTGCTACTGAAATTGCCGATTTCGTTAAAGGTTACTATGACGAAGGCTATGCAAAAAACTACACTAACTATGCAAAATACGGTTATAGCGCAGACTCTATGTTGACGTTGCCATTCGTAAAGTCTACCGAACTTATGTACTACAACAAGACCGCTCTCGATAAACTTGGTCTCGAACCTGCTACAACTTGGGACGAACTTTGGGAGCAATGTGCAGAATTGAAGGACGCATATAAAAAAGCAACTCCTTTGGGATACGACTCCGAATCTAACTGGTTTATCACAATGTGTGCACAAAACGGTTGGGGCTATACTTCTGCAGAAGAAGGTAACCACTATTTGTTTGAAAACAGCGATACAACCGCTTGGCTTCAAAAAATGAATGAATATTACAAACTTAAATACATTACTACTCAAGAAATCTACAACGCTTACACGTCCGGTTTATTTATAAAGGGTGAAGATGGTGGTGCAATCTACTGTATCGGTTCTTCCGGTGGTGCATCTCACCAAGACCCGGGTACTGCTTTCACTTGGGGCGTCGCTCCTATCCCTTCAAGCGGTGACGGCGAAGGTCAAAATGTAGCTATCTCTCAAGGTCCTTCTCTCGTTATGTTGGAAGCAGGCAACGACGTTAGTAACGTAGACGAAAAGAAAATAATGACTTTCATGTTCGTAAAAGAATTGCTCGATCCTACTTTCCAAGCATCGTTCGCTATGGAAAGCGGTTACAACCCTTGCCGCAACTCCGTATTCGAAATCGACGCTTACGTTGAACATATGAATGGCGACACTATCACTGCAAAAGCAGCAGAAGTTGCAGCATCTATGTCAGATCGTTTCTTCACATCTCCTGCATTCGTTGGTTCTTCCACAGCTCGTGAACAAGTAGGTAACGTTCTTGTTTACTGTTTGACAGGCAAAAAGACTCCTGCCGAGGCACTTGCGGACGCTGTTAAGAACTGCGGTGGCAACAGCAAATAATTTATAAAACGGTATAAATAATGAAAAAACTTATATGTGCAATACTGCTTGTATTGCTTATGGCAACGTGTTTGGTTGGTTGCACTCAAATTGCGGATAATACTCAATACTACGATGCCATCACAAAACAGTGCAAACTGGAAAAATCCTACGAAGGTAAAAATTTCTTAACTGACGGTATCGGCGTTGCAACACTCAGCGCCCTTACCGATGGTGATACAACTCGTTTCAAATCCGGCAATGATACTGTTATTATTCGTTACTATTGTATCGACACTCCGGAGTCGACCGGCAGTGTGGAAAAGTGGGGCAAAGCAGCATCTTTATTCGTAAAAGAAAAATTGTCCAACGCCGAACTTATCGTTTTGGAATCTTCTACCGGCGGTCGTCCCAAAAAGGATAGTTACGGTACTCGTTACCTTGGCTATGTTTGGTACAAAACCGCTAACGATAAGGAACTCAAAAACCTCAATTTGGAATTGATTGAAAACGGCTTTACCGAAAACAAATCCATTGCCACTGCTGACTACGCTTACTATGATTACATGAACAAAGCAAACAAATTTGCAAAATCAATCAAGTTGCGTATCTATTCCGATTTGGACGATCCTTTGTATTCTACCAATCCTGCTCAAGTTACAGTCAAGGATTTGTTGGAAGACATTAGTAGTGAAGATAGTCAATACTATAACGCCGAGTCTGATGCAGGCGCAAAAGTTATTTTCGACGCGTATCTTGAAAGTTTGTCTACAAGTGAAAGTGGAACAAATACCTTCAAAGCCGTTCAATACGATGCAGAAACAGGCAAAAGATACGAAATTAACATGTATGCAGGATATTCCAGCTACTCATCTTCACGTATGAAGCTCGGTACGTTGTATCGTATTATCGGCACTGTTAACAAATACAATGGTGCTTTCCAAATATCCGGTGTTGAGTATAACGAAATTTATCAAGACCAACTCCCCAACGGTTCCTACATTTTGCAAAAGAACTACTATCTAACTTTCAGCGATAGTGAAGGCTACATTTCGCAATTTAGTAACAACTTGTTTACAAGTGTTACTGTTGTTAGTGCAAATGTTACCGATGGCATTCTCACAATCGAGGGTACGGCAGAGCAACGCACCAAAACAGGCATAAAAGATAACAGCGAACAAACTTATACGTTAAAAGTAAAAGTAGCCGATGGCTACACAACCGATTTGCAACAAGGTGACAAAATCACTGCAAAAGGTTACAAACTCGACGAGAAATCCAACGTTATCACTGTTGTTAACGTGGGAAGTATCAATAAAATCAAATAATTAAAGGAGAAAACAGTACATGAAAAAGATTGTCATTGCGTTATTGGCAGTTGTGATGGTTTTGTGTAGCATAGGCCTTGTTGCTTGTGATAACGCAAACGTTCTCGACGATTATATTTTCGAATATGACGGAACTGTCGTAACAAAAGATTTCGTTCTTCCTAAAACAATAGGTAATAAGAACGCAAAATGGTCTTCTAATAACAACGCAGTTGCACTCACCAAGGGAGAAGATTCTTGGACGGCAAAAATCAACTTCCCTGAAGCAGACCAAGTTACAGTAACGCTCACTCTTACTGTAGGTGGCAAATCCAAAGACTTTACAGTTATCGTAAAAGCAATCGATGTTTATAATATCGCAGATAACTATAATTTCCTTCAAAACAAAGCAACCGTTACCGCCGATTTCGAACTCGACACAGAAACAACATTCGAAGGCAAAACAGCTACAATCGTATGGACTGTAGACGAGGATTGCAAAAACTATATTGCAATCGGCACAAACGATGCAGGTAAAACAATTTGTAAAGTTAATCCACAAAGCGAACAAACTGCAGTAACAATTAACGCAACCTTCACATATAAAGGTCAAAGCACAACCTATCCTTACGATATGACCGTTTACAAAACAATGGAAGGCTACGAACTTGTTGATTACTGGTACAGTAATACAGGCGTTTCCATCACAATGAGCGGTTACGTTGTGGAAATCGGTACTGCTTATTCCGATAGCTACAACAACGTAACTTTGTATATGGTAAACGACGACTTTACCGCAGGTTACTACTTGTACCGTGTTGGTTGTGATGCGGAAAACGGCAAACTCCTTAAGCCCGGCGTTCACGTTACTTGCACAGGCACAACAAACACTGACTACAAGGGTCTTATCGAAACAAACGCAGGCGGAACATTGGTTGTGGATACAGATATCCCCGAAATCAACGTTAGAGATCATGTTTACGCAGTTGACCAAGATGTTATCGGCAACTTGCCCGCAACCGTTTATAACGAATCTCGTCTTGTTTCTCTCACTAACTGGACTGTTAAAAAGATCGACGCAACAGACGACTCTCTTTCTACTGGTAACTTTACTCTTATGACAATCACTAAGGGTGGTGTTGACGTTAACGTTCGTATCAGCAAATACCTCGAAGGTGCTTACGCATCCAAAGTAGGCGATACCGTTTTCGATTCGATCGTTGCTTTAAGAGATACTTACGGTACCAAGGGCGAAGATGGTAAATACACTGTAAACGAAGGTGCTACTATCAGCGTAACAGGTATTTTCAGTAAATATGACAAGAATTGGCAAATTATGCCTCTTGTTGCAACAGATATCACAGCAGGTACTGCTGACACAATCGAAACCAAAGATTTTGTTGGTACAAAAGTTGCTGCTGCTATCAAAGAAGTTAACACAACTTTGAAAACAGCCGGTCTTGATGGTAGCAAGCGTATCACCTCTACTGCAACTGCTACAATCCCTGCTACAAGCGGTGACGTTGCAATTTCTGTTAGACAAATCAACTCCACATCCGTTGCAGTAAGCGAAAACGTTATTACGGTAACTCCGGGTGCTCGCGAACAATCCACAGTAGAAATCACCTATACTCTCGGTGAATTCAAAACTGTACAATTTGTTTATATCACTTCTCTTATTCCTACTGCAGAAACTATGTTGGACGACCTTGCAGAAGAAATGCCCGAAAGTATCAAAGCTGTTTTCGATCTTCCTACTGTACCCGACGGGGCAACTATCGAATGGTCTGTTAAAAGGGGTACAAACAGTGCAGGCGAAACAGTTATCGAAATTATTGATGGACAAATCGTTCCTACACTCGGTCAAGAAAAAGTAAATGGTATCACCGTTACCGCAAAACTTACTTACAACGGCGAAACAAAATCCCAGAACTTCCGCTTTGCAATCGAAGCAGGTAAAGGTCCTGAACTTACCGATATGTCTGCTGTTAACGAAGAAAAAGCGTATAAACTTGCTCTTATCCAAGTTAGCACGAATCAAAAGTTGTATGCAACTGGTGAATTGAGTGGAAATTACCTTGCAACTACAGATGATCTCGCAAGCGCAAAAGACGTTTATGTAGAAATTGTCAAGGACGAATCTGACGCACTTCTTGGTTACAGATTGTATTTCAAGGGTAAGAATGATGCGAAGTCCTATATTTCTTGGAAGATTGCTAAAAATAAGAACGAAGTTGATACCGCTTATATGGATTTGGTAGATAAGGACGCTGCAGTTTGGTCTTACGATGCTACAACAAATAGTCTTAAAACAAGTGTTACTATCGGCGAAAAAACCGAAGACTATTACTTCGGTACATATCAAACATATACAACTATTTCGTTGAGTAAATCTTCTTACATTAGTGCAGACAATACAGGTGTTAGTCAATTCCCTGCATTTCTTGCAGATATCGTATTTGCACAAATCCCAACACGTGAAATCGAAGTTGAAGAAACTAATGCAACAGTAACAGGTGTTCCCGAAACGGCAAAAGACGGTCAACGCATCACATTTACAGTAGCAGTTGCTGATGGTTACGAAGGTTATTCACTTGTTGTTTCAGCAAATGGAACTGCTATTACCCCTGAAAAAGATGGTTCTTATGCTGTAATCGTTAACGGCGAAACAAAAATCACTGCAAAAATGGTTTCTCAACAAATGGAAATTATCAGTTTTGCAAAAGCAACTGAACTTGCAGGAACAACAAAGAACGAATATACTGCAGACAAGTACTATATGATGGGTACTATCACTGAAATTGCAAGTACTCAATATGGTAACATGACCATTGCAGATAGCGACGGCAATACCTTTACTATTTATGGTACATACGATGCAACGGGCGCTAATCGTTACGACGCAATGACAAATGCCCCAAAAGTTGGCGACGTAATTGTAGTATACGGTATTCTTGGTTACTACAATGCACCGCAAATGAAGAATGGTTGGATTGTTGAAACGACAAGTTTTGCAAAAGCAACTGAACTTGCAGGAACAACAAAGAACGAATATACTGCAGACAAGTACTATATGATGGGTACTATCACTGAAATTGCAAGTACTCAATATGGTAACATGACCATTGCAGATAGCGACGGCAATACCTTTACTATTTATGGTACATACGATGCAACGGGCGCTAATCGTTACGACGCAATGACAAATGCCCCAAAAGTTGGCGACGTAATTGTAGTATACGGTATTCTTGGTTACTACAATGCACCGCAAATGAAGAATGGTTGGATTATCGGCTCGTTCACACCTACCACTAGTGACGGGGGGGGCGGTGATGGTGGTACTGATGCCCCTGTTACAGATCCTTCCGCAAACGATGGTTCGTCAATCGAAAAAGCTCTTACTGTTGAAGAATTGTATACAAAATATGCTGATTTAGCAAAAAATGCTGTTTCGAGTGAAAAGGTTTATGTAAAAGGCATTATTTCTTCAGATCCATCCTATAATGAAGAACACAGCTCTTGGACGTTTTACTTTAAGTCAGATCTTGCAAATAGCAAACAAGTGCAAGGCTATTCTGCAAAATTGAGTGAAAGCATTGCAACGATTTGCCAAAATGACGAAATTGTAATTTGCGGATACGTAACGAACTATAATGGTTTGTTGGAAGTTGCATATGCTTCGAGTCATGGTGTATCTCCCGAAGTTGTATCCAGAACAATTGGAACGTCCACAATTAGTTTTGTTGCTAATGATGATGTTGATATTGTACTTGGCGCAACGAGTGGTGCTAACGGTTCCGAATTTACCTTTACAGTAACTGCAAAAAATGAAACATACATCAATCGTGTGTTTGTTAATGGTGCTCCTGTAACAGCTTTGGATGATGGCTCCTACAAAGGTGTTGTAAATGGCGATACAAAGGTTTCAGTTGAAGCTCTCAATAGCGTTACAGGCGAACAAACAGCAACTGTAGACTTGACCGGAAAATTTAGTACTTATGCTGAATCGTGGGAGACGACCTATACTACGCATCAACTTACTTCGGCAGATTTGGGCGTAAAGAATATGTCTTTGGATGTTGATTTCACAAACGCAGCAAAACAAACTTCCACAATAACAGGTTGTCCTGTAGTTGCATCTAAAGGTTCAAACCAATATGTAACTATAAGTGTTGCAAGTTTACACATTAAGAGTGCTACTTTCAACTTGGCACAATGGTCTACTAAGAAATTTGCAGGACTTACTATTGAATACACAACAGACGGAACGACTTGGACTGCAGTTGACGGCGTTGGTCAAAGTAGTACTTCAAACAACTATTTCGAAGCAGAACTTTCAACCGGCGATTTGCCCGAGAACGTTACAGCTGTAAGACTTGTTATCTACGCAACTGGCACCAAAAACGTACAAGTTGGTATTTCCGGCTTTACAATCGTTGCCGAATAACATCTAAATAATATCACTATACAGGCATTTGGGAATTTTCCCAAGTGCCTGTTGGTATTTTGGAGTATATTTCATCAGGCAAATAGAGTTGAAAATATCTTAAGTAAGTTTTTGCGACGTTGCTATCAATCTACCAAGCGACAACAAACCTTTTTTCAGCAAAACATCGCAAACTCCAATCGCCAAACCGCTCACAAAATTTTCTAACCTAACCACAGTAAATTTTGGCAATAAAACACCCGAAAATTCTTCACGAATACAATCTCGTAAATTTGCCACAACAAAAATTAAGTCTTTACAAACAAACCGACGCAAACTTTTGTCGACCAAATCACCGTAAACTTTCACACCAACAACCACTATTATGGCTGTTCGCTTGTCGCAACAGGTCAATTTTGTCGGCTGTAAAATGAAAACTATCAATAAATTTTTTAATATTGTAATATTATTTGTGTAGGTATTGACATCGACTTAAAAAATGCTTAAAATATATTTATATAAATAACAATATATTGTATTGTGATAGTTGTTTCGTCACAATATGTTGTAGTTATCGATAATTCCCAAATTGCAACGTCGTTTTATAAGCCCAACGGCACGAACGACAGCAAGATTGCATATCAAAACACTGTTTTGCAGACACATTTAACCGCTTTGTAACGATATGTAATCGCTAAAATACTGCAAGCGAAGGAAAGGCGGCAATCGTAAGGGCATTTTGTAAATCTTTTGCCCATGCAATGATAAAAAATCGCAATTTTGTGCTTATTCTTAATCGTTTTGCAACGAATTTGCAGATGTATTTATCTGTTTTGTATCGACATTCAATCGTTAAGGTGGTGCAATCTGCCGAGCTTTAACTCACGTGTACATTGCTGTTTGCATTATCTAACAATTACTGCACCGCCAACAAAACTTAAAAATTCACCCCTACGGCAGTGGAAAACTTGTAAAACCAAAGGCACCCTCTGCAGAGGGTGTTTGCTATTTTCACAGCAAACACATTTCGTCCAAGTGTTTTGCCACCGTTTTCGGTGGATAACAGTTCTATTTATTTATCAAACATCGTAAAAATCTAATATACCAATTTATCTAACAGCAAAACTCAAAATTCGGCTCAAGTGGATAGCCATTCAATTATCTATGCAACATCGTGTTTGATATAACACATCCAATAGTCAACTTTAATGGTAAACCGCAAAATTAAGCTCAAATCGTATCGATTTTACTTCTCGTATCGCAAATATTTCCAAATCACTCGTCAAAATCGTCCGCAAGGGCACAACAACGTGTCGTTTGCGGGGTAACTCCCCAACGACGGCAATTTTTTGTTAACACGTTTGGCAAACTATGGTAAGCGTCGACCAACGACGCAATAATTTCGAGGAGACAAAACTACGCTATGAAAAAATCTTTTCGTTTCTTACTGATGCTTGCACTTGTGTTGGTGATGGTTCTATCGCTAACTGCGTGCCTCAGCGACTGCGAAGCCGGAAAACACACCTTTGAGGAAGTTGCCGCAAATGATGCCACCTGCACCGAAGCAGGCAACATCGCCTACAAACATTGTTCCGTTTGCGATTTATATCTCGATGCAACCGGTAAACAAATTAGCAAGGCAGATACCATAATTTCCGCAAAGGGGCACATTTTCGACCAAGAAAAAGTGGATGCCGATTATCTTGTATCTGCTGCAACTTGCGAAGAGCCTGCCGTTTACTACAAGTCTTGTAAATGTGGTGCAAAGGGCACCGAAACCTTTTCAAGCGGTAGTTCAAATGGACACGTTTTCGACCAAGAAGTAGCAACTGCCGATTACCTTGCATCTGCCGCTACATGCAAACACAAAGCAACGTACTACAAATCTTGCGTATGCGGTGCAAAGGGCACGGATACTTTCGAACACGGCGACCTTGCCGCTCATACCGTTGGTAATTGGACTACTGAAGTTCCTGCAACCTGCATTGCGGAAGGTACAAAAGGTCACTACACCTGTTCCGTTTGCGAACAAAATCTTGAAGAAAACAAAACTACGGTTACCGAAAGCCTAACAATCGATAAAGATAGTTCCAACCACGAACACACAACACATCACGACGAAGTGCTTGCAACCTGCAAAGCAGAAGGTAAAAAAGCATACGATGTTTGTAGCGATTGCGGTGCGTTTATTGTTGACGGTGCTAACGTTGATGAATCCACACTCACAATCGATAAACTTGAGCACGGCTATGGCGATTTGGTCACAAAGCAACCTGCAACCTGCACCAACACCGGTATGGAAGAGCATTATCGTTGTTCTTCCTGTGAAGGTTACTTCAAAAACGACGAAGCTAAAACTCCAACCACTGCCGAAGACCTTACAATTGCAGTAGACACAATCAATGGCCATAAGCCTGCAACCGACTGGACGGTTGGCGACGACGGAAAACACTATCACGTTTGCCAAAACGGTTGTGGCGCACACCTTGATGAGGTAGCTCACGTTTTCGACCAAGAAGTAGCAACTCCTGATTATCTTGTAGCTGACGCGACCTGCCAAAACAAAGCAACGTACTACAAATCTTGCGTATGCGGTGCAAAGGGTACGGAAACTTTCGAACACGGCGACCTTGCTACTCACATCTATGGCGAATGGCATAACGAAGTTCCTGCTACTTGCCAAACGAAAGGTACAAAAGGCTATCAATATTGTTCTGCTTGCGAAAAGAACTACGATGCAGACGGCATAGAAATTGCCGATCTCGAAATCCCCGTTGATGTGGACGCTCACAACTATAAATATACCGATACGTCAAGCACAAAGCATACCGCCACTTGCCAAAATGAAGGTTGCATGCATACTGTTGAATTGGCGCACGTCTACGACGAAACAACTCACCTTTGCGTTTGCGGAAAGACCGAACCAAAAGAGGGTTGGAATCTTGTAACCGACGCAAGCGAGTTGAAAGCAGGCGACAAAATTATTATTGTTGGCGTAAATGGTAGCAATTATTATGCGATGGGTGCTGCTAATAGTAACAACACCCGAGCTAAAGTAGATTTAACTGACTGGAGCAATGGTATTGCAAGTGTTCCAAGTGGTGTAGCAATATTTGTTATAGGTAAGGATGGTAATAACTATACTTTTACGGATACACAAACGCAAGCCCTACTTGCACTCACAGCCAACGATAATAAACTGCATAGTCTAACCAATCCAAGTGATGATAAAAAGTCAAATTATTCTTGGAATATAACCATCAGCGGTGATTATGCAACAATTCAAAATATTGCATTCCCTCAAGATAAGAACGATAAAGACCGTACTATTCAATATAATGCAGGTTCAGGTCAAGAGCGTTTTGCTTGTTATTCATCTACGCAAAAACCTGTTTCCATCTACAAATTCTACACGGCGTGCGACCACGAAGGTAAGGAAACAACCACAACAACCGTTAATGCAACTTGCACTGAAGACGGAAAAATAACCGTAACCTGCAACTACTGCGGTGGCGTTGTTAGCGAAACAGTTCTCCCTGCCGGTCACAAGTATGGAGAGCCCGTTCCTACAACAAACGATACCGCAACTCACACATACACTTGTACGGTCGAAGGTTGCGGACACTCCTACACGGAAGAGCACATATACGAAAACCATATTTGTACAAAGTGCAACGCGACGGAACCCACCCACACAATCACCGTTACAAACACTGCAGTTGACGAAAAAACCGCAACGATAGTTGTTAAAGTGGGCGATGAGGTAATTACACCGACAGAAGGTGTGTACACAATTTACCAAAACAGCACCGTAACAGTTACAATCATCGCTCCGGAAGGATATGTTGCAAGTGCCAAACTCGGCGAAAATGACATCACGTTGGTAGAAAACGTTGCTACGATCGAAATTACCAATGCCGATGTAACTCTCACAGTTACAATTACCGCTCAAGCCAGCGAACACGATTGCACGTGGGGCGACTGGCAATTTGACAGTAATAAATTAACGCATACAGCTACCTGTACAGTTCCTGGATGTGGAAAAACTAAAACTGCAAATTGTACAATAGCTTATTCTTACGATGACGAAACTGATGCAGATAATCACTGTGTAACATGTACCACTTGTCATGGTAGCTATAGTGACGGTCACAAATATGATGCAACCACCCACAAGTGTGTTTGTGAAAAGTTCGATCCAAGCGTTGTAACAACAATCGCAGATGCTCTTACGGCTAATGTAGGCACGCTCGCAATGTTTAGTGGTATCGTTGAGGAAATCAAGGAAGTATGGAACACCCAATATGGTAATATGTCCGTATGGGTTTCTGACGGAACAGATAAAATTCTTGTATACCGCACTACGACGCAAGTTGGAATTGGTGATAAAGTTACTGTAAATGGCGAAATCGGTTCTTATAACAATGCCAATCAAATTGCTGCTGGTGATACGATAACTATTGATGAGAAACACACTTGCACAGACTTTACAACTGCCGATTGTATCAACGCTTCTGTATGCACAGTTTGTGGCGCAGAACACAGTCCGGCACTTGGACATAGTGACGTAAATCCCGCAGACGGAACATGTGATCGTTGTGGCGCAGATATGAACGCTAAATCGTGGAAACTCGTTACGGATGTAAGTGCATTACAAGCCGGAGATACAATTATTATCGTTGCAAAGGATTCGAATTATGCTTTGAGTACCACTCAAAATGATAACAACCGTGGTCAAGCAGCTGTAACGAAGTCTAACAATACTATTAATACTGTGGGTGATGATGTTCAAATAATTACTCTTGAAGTAGGAACAATCGATGGAACTTTCGCATTTAATACGGGTAGTGGTTATTTGTATGCAGCAAGCAGTAAGAAAAACTACTTGAAGACAGAAACATCATTGAGTGCAAACTCAAGTTGGTCTATTACTATTGCTGAAGATGGCGTTGCAACCATCCAAGCGCAAGGAACAAATACAAGGAATTTACTAAAATACAACAATTCTAGTAGTATTTTCTCTTGTTATGGTTCTGGTCAACAAGATGTAGTTATTTACAAATTAGGCTAATATCATTTAGTTATAAAGTATAGTACAAACAATAATTATCAAGAAGGCGACGGAATTTTCCGTCGCCTTCTTGTATTGGTTTGTGCAAATTTATTCGTCATACGTATGGTAAATTGTCAAACTAAGTACAATTACTTTATCTTCTATTGCATTTAAACGTATAATTTATACGCATTTTGATATCTCTTTATTTTTTTTGTACGCCCGAGATTCTATTCAGTCTATAACTTCGTACTGCTTATGCAGTTCGACTCACTACGTTCGCACAGAAAGATAACGGGCATAGCAAAGGTGTTACATATTGTTCGGCGTGAGCAAGCCACCCATTCTACAGTATTGTTTTCATCTTGTAAGTGGTGCAAATCACTATCATGCAAGGGTGTAAATCTTACCAACGCTTATTTTATATTTCCTTTTGCCATTTCAAAGGCGGTGCGGTCGTCGCGTTTTATGGAAAGTGGGCAAACGTTTACGTATCCGCTTACCGTGGCATCGGTATCTATTGTTAAATCTCCGCCGTTCACGTGTATGCAGTAGCCGTTTTGTTGGTAGTGGTTGTCGTCCAGTTTATCGAAACTATCGGTAAAGTAGGCGTCGCCTTGGCGCGTTAGCACAATGCCTTTGGGGTTTAGCGGAATATTTACGTTGTACAAATCCGCGTAGTCAAACAGGTTGTTGCTTGTGATAAAATTCCAAACGTCGTCCAAATGTTGTGCAACCTGGTCGAAGCTGGACGGATCGGTGGAAAACGCAACTGCTTTGATACCGCGCAGTTTTGCTTCGAACACGCAACCGCAAGTTCCGCTGTAAAGGATATCTTCGCCCATGTTGAACCCACGGTTGATACCGCTAAGAACAAGGTCGTAGGTGGTTTTTAGTCCCAAAGTGGCAAAGCGAACGCAGTCCACAGGGGTGCTATCCACGGCATAGGCGCAAACGTTTGGCATATAGTCCACTTTTTGCACGTGTATGGGGTCGTGGATGTTGATAGCGTGGGATTTTGCGCTTTGTTGCACGCTTGGTGCGCAAACGGTAACTTCGCCCAGTTTTGTTGCCCACTCGGCAACGATACGCAAACCAACGCTATCTATTCCGTCGTCGTTAGTGATCAAAATTCTCATAGCCAGCCCTCGTGAGTTGCTTTGTATTCCGCTACCATTTGGTCGGCATCGGCAACCAATTTTTCGATATCTTTTGCATCGTACAGAGTTGCACCTGCGGTGCATTGGTGTCCGCCACCGTTGTATTTTTCCGCAAGAGCGTTAATTTCCATAAATCTGGAGCGAAGACGCACACGAATGGTGCCGTCGGGACAGTCGATAAACGCCAACCAGCACAAACTGCCTTTGATAGAGTTCATAAAAGATACCGCTTCGCTTGCTTGCTCGACGTTTAGACCAAATTGTTGTTGAATTGCATTGTCGATGTAGATATGCACAACACCGTTGGCGCTACGTTGCATATTTTCGTGCACAAAGGACTCAAAACGGAAGGAGTCGAACTCTTGCAAGTACAAATTTGCAAACAGCCACTCGGTGTTTATGCCCATATCCATAAGCATACCTGCAAGGCGCATTGTTTCGCCGGTGGTACTTTCGTAACGGAAACGTCCGCTGTCGGTAACCATACCGGTGTAGATGTAGGTTGCGGTGGGAACGTCGATTTTAAGTTGATCGCGGAAGGTGTAGTAGAAATAAGCAATCATTTCGCTACAGGAACTGCGCAAATCTTCCACCCAACTAAGGTTGCCGTAGGGGGCGATGTCGATGTGGTGGTCGATTTTGATGATTTCCTTTGCTAAATGAATTTTGCTGTTGGAAACACGTTGCTCCGTTGCCGTGTCTGTAACGATAACCAAGGCATCGGTATACAATTCGTCGTCGATTGTGGCATCGTCAGGGCCGAAAAACGACAAATAACCGCTTTCGTCTTCCGTTTGCGTGTAGATTTCTTTCTCGGGGAAAGTGGCGCGCAAAATACCAGCCAAGCCCCTTGACGAACCTATTGCATCACCGTCGGGACGTTTATGGCGTGTTATGATAATGCGGTTGTAACTTTTGATTTTGTCTAAAATCTGTTGTAAAATTTGTGTGTTCATTTTGTATATTTCCTATTTTTGTATTGTCGAGTTAAGGGTGGTGCAACGTGGTATAATTGGGTAAAACGGAATATATTTTTGTAGGTTTTCTTACAATATGGTAGATTTTGCTCCTTTTGTGTACAATAGGGTACAAAAAGGTATATTTTGATAGATTTAGGCAGAAAACGGTAATTTTGCTACATTGTTGTACAACCAAGTATATTTGGGTACAAATTCGTATAAAAAGGTATGTTTATCTACAATTCTTTCTAAAATCTTCCAATTATCTACAAAATTGTACAAATTAATCCATCATTGCATCCAAATCGGCAAGCATTTGCATTGCGACGTCGTAGTTTTCTACACAGGCACCGCTTGCTTTAGCGTGTCCGCCACCGCCGTATTTAACGGCGACGGGATTAATATTGTACTTGTTGGAACGCAATTCGCAAAGCACGCCGTGGTCCGTTTCGGTAAAGTTCACCCAGATGTTAACGCCACGAATATCACTCATTGTGCCTACCATTCCGCGAGAAATAGTGAATTCGTCTGCTCCGCTATCTAACAACTGTTGCTTGGTGGTGTAGATGTAGGCAACATTTTTGGCGGTAAATTGAATTTTTAAGGTAAATTGTGCACGTAATTTGATATTTTCAAAATCGTCGGCGTACAAATTGGCGTAGATGTCGTTTGTGTCGAAGTTGTAAGTCATAAGGTGCGATGCGCACTTGAATGTTTGTGCATTGGTGCTGTCGTAACGGAAACGTCCGCTATCTGTAACCATACCGGTGTAGAGTGCTTTAGCACCCACGTCGTCCATTTTTAGATTGCAAGTTTTTGCAAAGTGGGTAATAAGCCCACAGCAACTTTCAAATGACGTGTCTACAATTTCTACGTCGCAAAACTTTTCCACAAACAAGTGGTGGTCGAATCGCAATGTGTGTTTTGCAAGGGTGTAGCGAGTGTCGGCAACAAGGTGCGGTGCGCCGCAATCCAAAATGACGGCAAGCGCATTTTGATACACGTCGTCGTCAATTTCGTCGGGGTACCAATCTTCCACAAAAGCGTATCGTTTTGTAAGGTCTCCCACTATGTACACCTTTTTTGTGGGAAAGTTTGCCAAAATGATGTGTTTTAGCCCAACTTGACTGCCTATTGCATCGCCGTCGGGGTTGGTGTGGCGGTGGATGATTATTGTGTCGTATTGTTCGATTAGTTGCAATGCGTCGTTATACATAGATGTCTTCCTTTTTTGTGTTGAATTTGTCCGTAAAACGTACTTTATATTGCCGAAAATCTCAAATTAGTTGTTGAAAATATCAACGCATATTTCGACGATTTGTTTAATTTGATTTACATTATAGTATACAATATAATTGCAATTTCGTCAACGT
>CAYOKR010000030.1:0-17394 GCA_964404625.1 uncultured Oscillospiraceae bacterium
CCGATGGCAAAATTACAAAAATCGTAAGTAGTCAACAAGACGATAACTATAATACCGTGTTTACCTACACGGTGGAACTTTACGACTACGACAACGTTACTGTTGACGTAAGCGACCTTGACGTTGACGACGCCAACGACAGCGGGGATCAAGGTGGCGACTCCACAGGTGGCGAAACGCAAAAAGATATCGTGGTTACTTTTAGCGATTCAACAGGCAAAACAGACCTTAACAGCACAGGCGACGTTAAGTTTACTGCAAGCAGAAAAGTTGATGGTTGGGATGATAAACGAGGTATTCAATTTCTTAGAAAAAACGGCAATGTTGCATTCACTTCCACAACAACAGTAAACAACATTAAATCGATTGTTTTAGACATATCAGCAAATAAGGAAATAGACGTTATCGTTACTGTAAAGGTTGGAAATACACTGCTTACATACAATGGCAACACCAGTGCAACTTTCCAAAAGGAAAATAACTTGCAACTTACTTTTTCAACAGAAACTGCAGTTAACGGAACAGTTGTAATAAACGTTACAAGCGCATCGACAACTAACGGCTCCGTATGGTTTAAGTCTATCACTCTTTCCGCGACGGGAACATCCGGTTCGGGTTCCGGTTCGGGCGATAGTTCTTCCAACAAAGAAGTAATGCCGGAGCAAGAATACGATGCAAGCAATCACGAAAACTACGACGATATTTTGTTTGATGCAATAAAGGACTACAACGAAAAGGACTGTGGCGAAGCAAGATCGGACGGGCTGAGTTCGCAAGGCAAGTACAACATTTTAGTTATCCCCGTAGAATTTTCCAACGACAAGTTTACAGATCAAGAATTAATCGATCTTGAAAGCGTATTCAACAACCAGAAAAATACCGGTTGGGAAAGCGTTTCCAGTTACTACAACACATCCTCTTACGGCAAGTTAACGATGACGTTTGACATTACCGGCAAAATAACACTTCCAAATACGTACAGTTACTACGAAAAGCAAGCATCGGAGCAAGCAACGGACGGTGAAAACTTGGACGGTGGAAACATTGTTAGCTTGGCATTGGACATGTTAGACCAACGTGGTTTTGACTTTTCCAACTACGACTACGATAACGACGGATATATCGACGGCGTGTACATAATCTACAGCGCGCCTATCGACTACAACGGAGACTACTACTGGGCATACGTTTACAATATTGATAGCGAAACGAAATACGACGGATTGTATGCGTATAGATACTTGTTTGCCAGTGTAGATTTTATGTACGAAAGTATCGAAACGAGCGAAAAAACCGACTACAACGTACCTATTGCAGGACTAAAACTCAATGCATCAACCTACATCCACGAAACAGGTCATATGCTCGGTTTGGACGACTACTACGACTATAACGAAGGTACCGGTAGTGACCAAGGCTTGGGCGGAGCTGACATGATGGACAACACAGTCGGCGACCACAATCCGTACTCCAAGCTTATGCTCGGTTGGGTTAAACCCACGGTTATCACTGAGACTACTAACGTAACAATCAAACCGTTTGAAAGCAGCGGAGAATTTATCATGATTTTGCTGGACTACAACGGCACCTATTTTAGTGAGTACTTGCTAATTGATTTGTACACTGCAACGAGACTAAACGAATTGCATGCAGGTGTAGACGGTAGTTTCCTTTACTACAACTCAAACGATACCGGGGCAAGTTTTGGTGCGAGAATTTACCACGTTGACTCCACTATCGACAAACCTTACAACGAAAACGTGTACGGCTCCTTTACCGATAACAACAACTCTGTATCGAAAGATCCGCTAATCAAACTTGTAGAAGCGGACGGCGACAAAAATTTTGAAAGTGATACATACACCGACAGGGGAACAACCTATCGTTACGCTTCGGAAAACGATTTGTGGCAAACCGGTGACAAATTTAGCGAAATTCAACCATACTACACTCGTCATGACGGCAAATTGGTAAACTTCGATATCAGTTTTGACAGTGTTACCGCAACAAGCGCAACAATCACAATCACTTTTAACACAGCAGAATAGTTTGTTATCAAAACACAAACAATGCAATACATTGTAGCGAAAACAATAATTGCACAATTTTACTATCGTTTCATAAAGGTACTGATAAACAAATTTCTTTCGTAGCATAATTTAATGCAAATCTACAAATACAAAAAAACAACGGATTGCGATTAAAAAATCCACAAAAAGAAAAATGCTTTGGAACTGTTCCAAGGCATTTTTTGTTGATAAAATATATTTTTTTAATTTATTCTTCGGCATATCGCCGAGATTGTCTATTGCGAACGCATATAAACTATAAAAACAACTATTTTACTATTCAGCGAAATCTTCGTAAAATTATCGTTTCGCAACAAAAACCACTCGCATTACAATTTAGTTTTGGTTTATAAATACAAAACCAATATTTATCCAAAACAACACTTTGTAACAAAATTTTAAGCACGTATTGTAAAAATACGATTTTTTTTGCAACAATACCAAAAGAAAATGCGTTGTTTTTGACACTATCACGCACCAAAATTACATTTTGTGCGTTTTAAAAACGTTGCCTTGCAAATCTTTCCAAACAAACGTGCCGTCTTGCAAAACAAGGTAACAATGGGGAGAATTTTCCTTGGGAATAGACACCGAACCACAGTTAACGTACAAGTTGTCGTTGCCAAAAGTTTCCGCAGTGGGAACGTGAAAATGCCCATTAAGAAGCACGTCGCCATTTGCCAACGCAGGAGGAGTTTGCATATTGTAAACATGTCCGTGAGAGGCAAAAATTGTGCGTCCGTCGACAAACAAAACGGTATTTTCCACAACGGGAAATTGCAAAAGCATTTGGTCGATATCGGCGTCGCAGTTACCCTTTACCCAAATAACGTTTTGTGCAATGGTGTTTAGCATTTGCGCAACGGCTTGCGGATTATAGTCCTGCGGTAAAGCATTACGTGGTCCGTGATATAAAATATCGCCCAAAAGCACAAGTTTTGTAGGATTTTCGTCGTGAAAACGCTCTACAAGTTGCCGACAAAAATATGCCGAACCGTGGATATCGCTTGCTATCATCAGTTTCATAGGATAGTACTTCCTTTTGTTTAATAGCACTATTATACCATTTTTTACGCCAATAAGCAACAAAATTAGTGTTACTGTATATCGTACAATTAAATGCGAACTTTTCTTTTCGCATTTACTCTTGACATTTAAACAAAATCAGTATTACTCGGTTGGTTTTTTGAGATAGCGAAGGGCTCTGCCTTCCTTTAGAACAAGGTAACTACGCCCAATGCCAAAAGTACCGCACGGAACGTCCTTATCTACCGTAGTACCGCACGCAACAAAACAGTTGTCACCTATTGTTAGCGGAGCGACCAAGTTTGTGTTGCACCCGATAAAACAATTTTTGCCTACCATTGTTTTGTGCTTAAGTTTGCCGTCGTAGTTAACAAAAATCACACCGCAACCAATGTTTGTGTTTTCCCCAACATAAGCATCGCCTACGTAGGCGAGGTGACTGGCTTTTACTCCGGTACACAACGTGCTGTTTTTGATTTCTACAAAGTTGCCCACACGACAGTTATCTTGCACAATGGCATTATTACGTAAATGAGCATTAGGACCTATCGTGCAATTTGCACCAACCTTGCTACAATAGATACGCGACGATTTTACAACGGTATTTGCACCGATTTCGGCATCGACAACGTAACTAAAACTACCAATAACGCAACCGTCCCCCAACACAGTGTTGCCTTTTACAATGGCAAACGGTTCAATCGTAACGTTGTTACCCACCTTTACGGAACTTTCTAAAACGTAGTCCACAACATCTCCTTTGATAAAATAGTATACGTTGTGCCTACGTTTTTTGCCACAATAAAATTGCACAATGCACCTATTTTGCAGTAACGTAGTAGAAAATTTATGCAATCTACACCACTTTGGCAACGATAACCGTCATGTCGTCGGGCGGTGTGTTGTTGCACTGTTTTAACGTTTTGGCAAGCAACGTTTCCGCAATGCTTTGCGGAGCGGTATAGGTTACGTTGTGGAAAATTTCCGCAAGCGCAGTAACGTCCTTGTAGCAATCGGCAATACCGTCGCTAACAAGCAAAATAACGTCGCCTGTGCGTAATGCCTTTTTGGTTATGGACGGTTTCATCTCTTCCAACACGCCCAATGGCAAACTACTACCACGAATCATCTCCACGACGTTTTCGCATTTAACAAATCCAACTGGTGCGCCCAGTTTTACGAAATCGGCAAAACCGTTGTACAAATCGACGATAACCATATCTACAGCACAAAATATTTCGTTACCGCTTTGGGTAAGCAGACTATTTACTGCGGACAAAATCGTATCCGAATCGAACCCTGCACGATAGAAACTTTCTACCAGTTGGATTACCGTTGTAGACATTTGCTCGGCTTTTTGTCCACTACCCATTCCGTCACAAAGAGTAACGATACTTTTGCCATTGTCCGTTGTGATTTGTCCGTGAGTATCGGCGGAAATTTCACTGCCTGATTTTGCAACGCTTGCCACTCCAAAGGACAACGAAAACCGTGGTTTTACACCAAGATACACATTTACCCAACGTGAATTTTGCGTAAGCTCCACCTTTTGCACTTTCATAGGCTGTTTGACCACAATACCTACGCACTGTTCGATTGTTTTTTCGTCCAAATCGTTTTTGGCAATGGTCGTAACAACCAATAGCATTCCTCCTTGCGTTACCACCGTCACGTCGGAACACATCACGTTGTGAAAAATCAAACTTTCCTTGATCTCTCGTTGACACGACACGTCAAACGTGACGTTGCTTTTGTAATCAGTGGCAAGTTGCAACAACAAATTGGATACGCCTGCCATTTGGTCTGCAATAAGCAGTTTGCAGTTTTGACGGTCTTGCGACTGCTCAACAAATTGTTTGTGAGTGTTGGCAATATCGTTTACTTGAGAAATAAGCATGGATACCCTTTCGCACTTGGCGGAAATTGTTTGCGGAATATCCAAAATGGTGCATTTGCCTGTTGCCAATGCCACTTGTGATAGTTGCAAAAGTGCCTTTTCGGTAACGGTTAGATGCTGTCGCCAACAGTATGCACGGTTTTCGCAACTTTGGCACACCGTTTGACTGCACTGCTTTACCATGGAACCCACAACCTGTTCTTTTGATACGTTGCCAACAGACAAAGTGTAAAAAGCATTTTTGATTGCCATAAAAATGTCCGACAGACGAAACAATCGGCGAGTTAAGTCTTGTGTGAGTTTTGACGACAAACTTTGCGTAGCAAATCGTGTTACACTTCCGCAAAAACTATCGTTAAGTTTTTTGTATACGGACGTTGGTATCACCACAAATACCAGTACCGACGTTAACGTCGGAGCAAATAATAATGCATAAAAATTGCCGTGCAACCCCAAAAAGTAGCTCAAAACAACGTCCACAACTACCACGCCTATTGCCGAAAGATACCGTGAAATTGTGCCGAACGTAACAATAGCCAAGGCAGAAAGCACACAAAACGCCATACCTTGCAAACTGCCCGTGGCAAGCAAATTACCCAGCCCACACACAACGCTTGCCGTCCAAGTGATTTTTTCATCAAAGCAACTATTTGCAAATAGCAATGCAAAGGGTAACACAAAGTATACAACTTCCAGCGTGGCAATAGTAAGCGAAGACAAACAAAAAGTTGCAACAACACCAAACAGCGCAATGCAAATGTGTTCGCCCGTTTGCGGTGAATAGTTTAGTCCACGAACAAACACCGCTCTAAACACGTACAACGACACGAAACTGAATGCAACTCCACAAATGGCGTACAGTATTTTGTTGAATAGATTGGCGTAGTCTACAAAACCGTACACAACGTAAAAAACGTTAGCAAGCATCACGTACAACAACAGATTAAACTTGCCGATTTTACGTTTGGCAAAATAGTGGATTGCCCAGCACGTCAAAACAACGCATATTTTTACACCGCATTGCAACATACTCGACAATCCGTACACCACGCTACTTGCAAGATAAATCACACTAACAAACAAAGGATTGCCTACGTACAACGCGCCAACAAAACTACCAAATGCAAATTGACCGTCGAACACGTTGCCGGACAACACAACCATTGCCGTATACACAACGTAAAATAATATCAGTTTTGCCGATAACTTTTTCTTTTCCATAGAAACTCCAACGCATTTTTTGTGCGAATACAAACTCAACTTTACAATGTTGGCGCAACTATGATAACCCTAAAATGACAAATTATTTTGGTAAAATTGCAAAAACTTTGTCGGCTTTTACGATATCTACAAATACTGATATTTGAAAAATAGCAACAAAAATCTTATAAAATATCGGTAAAAAAGTTATAAAATATAAAAATTTCGTCCAAACTAAGTCAAAAATTTTATAAAATGCTACATCCACCTACAAAGCATACACGCCAAAACACCACCCAAAAGATTGCAGAACAACGCTATCGGCACTGCCCATCCAAGACGTTTTACTTTGACTTGCGAAAAATACAATGCCGAAATATAAAACACCGTTTCGCTACTGCCCATTATCACCGAGGCACATTTTCCTACGCAACTATCTACACCATAGGTTTGGTACACATCGGAAAGTATCGCCAAACTTCCGCTTCCGGAAAAAGGACGAATTAGTAACAGTTCCAACACTTCGGCAGGGATGCCTATAAGTTGAAAGGGTGGTGCAACGAAATTGACTACCACCTTATCCAAACCGCTTTGTCGCAACACATTTACCATCAAAAAGGTAGCAAAAAGATATGGAAACACGCCCACCGCAGTTGGCAACGACTGTTTTGCACCATTTACAAAACTATCGTAGACGTTAACTTTTTTTACCGTTGCGTACACAAACAGTACGACAATCAACAGCGGAAGGACGTAATTCATAATGTCTTTTTACTAAACTTTTTTAACGGATAAGCAAAGTTTACAAGCAAAATACCCGCCACAACCGATACCACAGTACAAATTAGCGTTGGCAACAAAATGCTCGACGGGTTTTGAGAATCAAAAGTTGAACGCAGACCAATCACCGTGGTTGGTACAAGTTGTATTCCACAGGCATTGATAACAAACAACATCGCACCTCCGCGAGAAAGATTTTCTTCACCTTCCATCAGTGTGATTGCTTGGATTGCAGATGGCGTTGCAGCATTGCCCACACCGATAATATTGCTTGCCATGTTTAGAGATACGTAGTAACTTGCCTCCTTAGTGATGTTCCCATACAAAAACTTGTTAATTCCTTTCATTAAATTGGCAAGTTTTTCTACCAAATTGCACTTTTCTGCAACGTAAAATACGCCTTGCCAAAGAGCATAAATTGCCACAAGTTGAAAACAGCAGTTTAGTGCCTGCGTTGCACTTTGCACGCACAAAGTAACCACGTTATTGGGGTTTGTTGCAGCAATAATAGCAAAACACACTACGACTATTGTCGTCCAAATTGCATTCATACGGTAGTTTATTGCCAAGTTACCACCGATATGCATCGCAAATTACTTTTAACAGTCGTTATAGTTTACAAAATTGTTTTTAATTGATATAATGTATAATAAATTTGACTTTGCAAGCAAACCATTGTTTAATGTATAAAAAGAATATTGCTCAACAAAAACTTTTTCAAGCACAACAAAAGCGCTGTGCTATACGTCTTAAATATCGTAAAAAAAGTCTTGGTGAATAATATCTAAATAACACAAACGTTTTTGACACAGGTTTCTCTAAACAATCTTGCAATAATCAAAAAAAATACAAAAAAAAGGCTCATTTGCTTTTTTTTAGAAACGTGAGGTAAATATGAAAAAACCCTACTATATCACAACCCCAATTTACTACTCCAGCGGAAAATTCCACATTGGACACTGCTACACCACCATAATTTGCGATGCCATTGCACGTTTTAAGCGTATGGACGGCTACGATGTGTTTTATCTTACAGGCACCGACGAGCACGGGCAAAAGGTACAACAAAAAGCACAAGCAAAGGGTGTTACACCCAAGCAATTTGTAGACGAGTTGTACGAACAAATTATTGAATTATGGAAGTTGTTGGATATCAGTTACGACAAATTTATTCGTACCACCGACGACTATCACGAACAAACCGTACAAAAGGTGTACGAAAAATTGCTGGCAAACGGCGATATTTACAAATCTACCTACGAAGGTTGGTACTGCACGCCTTGTGAATCTTTCTTTACGGAAAGCCAACTTGTAGACGGCAAATGCCCCGATTGCGGTAGAGCGGTTAAGTTGGAAAAGGAAGAAAGTTACTTTTTCCGCCTTTCTAAATATCAAGATAGACTTATCAAATTCTACGAAGAGCATCCCGACTTTATCAGTCCCAAATCTCGTATGAACGAGATGATAAACAACTTTATCAAACCGGGACTTAAAGATTTGTGCATTTCGCGCACCACGTTCGACTGGGGCGTAAAATTGCCTTTTGACCCCAAACACGTTGCATACGTTTGGGTAGACGCACTAACCAATTACATTACCGCACTTGGCTACTTGCAAGAGGACCACTCTAATTTTGACAAATACTGGCCGGCAGATTTGCACATGGTAGGTAAAGAAATTGTACGCTTCCACACCATTATTTGGCCGGCATTGCTAATGGCGTTGGATTTACCGCTCCCCAAAAAGGTGTACGGACACGGCTGGTTACTGTTCGACAACGACAAGATGAGCAAATCCAAGGGCAACATTGTTGATCCCGTTTTCCTTGCGGAAAGATACGGAGTTGACCCCATTAGATACTTTTTGTTGCGTGAAATCCCATTTGGTAGCGACGGAAACTACTCTAACGAGGCTCTTTTGACGCGCACCAATACCGACCTTGTAAACGACCTTGGCAATTTGGTAAGTCGTACAACGGCAATGGTAACGCAATACTTTGGCGGAAATATTCCCACACCAACAGGTTACACCGATTTAGACAAAGAAATAATCTCTTTGTGCGAAGGCACTCTTGCAAAGGTACGCGAAAACATCGAAAATCTTTCCGCACCGGATGCACTTGCAAACATCTTTAAGATTATCCAACGTGCAAATAAATACATTGACGAAACAATGCCTTGGGCATTGAACAAAAACGGCGATAAAGACCGTTTAGCAACGGTAATGTACGTTTTGTGCGAATGTATTCATTTTTCCGCAACGATGTTATTGCCGTTTATTCCCAAAACTGCAAAAACTATTTTTGGCAAACTCGGTATTGACGTGCCCGATAACTTTGACGGAATTGGTACTTTTGGCGGAATTTTTGCCGGAACTACCGTTACGAAAGGTGCAAACTTGTTTGACCGCATTGACGTTGCAAAAGAATTGAAAACTTTGGACGAACTACACGCAAAACAAGTTGCCGAAGCACAAGCGCAATCTAAACAACAACCGGAAGAAGAATTGATTGATATTGCCGATTTTGCAAAAATCAAACTTTGCACTGCGACTGTGCTTAGTTG
The DNA here is from genome assembly GCA_964404625.1 of uncultured Oscillospiraceae bacterium. Classification (GTDB taxonomy): domain Bacteria; phylum Bacillota; class Clostridia; order Christensenellales; family CAG-314; genus Fimimonas. The sequence goes on from CAYOKR010000030.1 coordinate 9,537, forward strand.
CGAAAAGGTTGCAAAAAGCGATAAATTATTGTGCTTTAAACTGCAAGTAGGCGACGAAGTTCGTCAGGTTGTTAGCGGAATTGCGCAACACTACACTCCCGAATACCTAATTGGCAAAACGGTTGTATTGGTAAAGAATTTGAAACCGGCAAAAATCCGTGGAGTGGAAAGTAACGGTATGATTTTGTGCGCTGCCGACGACAAATCCGTTGTGTTTGTCACTCCGGAAAAGGATATTGGTAGCGGTAAGGAAGTAAGATAATGATTGACAGCCATTTACACCTTGACGATGAGCGGTTTAATGGTCAGGTGGAAAATATCGTTGCCGATTTTGACAAACACGACGTTAAATTTGTTATCAACAACAGCGCCGATTTGCAAGGGATGATTGCAAGTTACAACCTTGCCACCACCTACGACAAAATTTTTGCAACGGTGGGTATGCATCCGCACACTGCAAATGATTTTGACGATATTTTTATACGTTTGATGTGCAAGTATGCGCAACACCCCAAGGTTGTTGCCGTGGGAGAAATCGGGTTGGACTACTACTACGATTTGAGCGATCGAAAGGCTCAACGTGATGCTTTTGCACAGCAAATTGAAATTGCAGACCAACTAAATTTGCCATTGACGTTGCATATTCGTGATGCCTACGGCGACGCTTTAGACATTTTAAACGCACAAAAACGATACTTAAACAACAATATTTTGTGGCATTGTTACAGCGGATCGGCAGAGTTCGCCAAACAATGTGCAAAAATGGGACACTACTTTGCATTTGGCGGAGCAATCACCTTTAAGAATGCAAAAAAGGAAGAAGTGTTGCGAGCAATACCAATCGAGCGCATTTTGACTGAAACAGACTCTCCCTACATGGCACCGGTACCATTGCGTGGCACCACCAACACGCCGTTTAACATTCCGCTTATGGTAGACAAAATAGCACAAACATTGGGGAAAACGCCCGAACAAATAAACGAACAGGTATATCAAAACACCTTGCGAATGTTCCCCAAAATTAACGAATATCTAAAAAAATAATGCAATATTTTTGCAGGACAAATAAAAACGTTGTGTATTAGCCTTGAGATACCGATTACACGTGATACGTTTTAGACAGTCCGCCAAAAATTCACACATCTACAATCAAAACAATTTATTTCGATAACTATTGATTAGCGTTGCAAGAATTTGCGTCATCCGCACCAAACGTTTGATTGCTAATCACAATTACTACACTACCGTAACTTGTTGACGGAACAAAACACCTGGTATAAATTAGCAAAAATTCGTTTGACTATCACAAAAATAATCAAAATATAAATTAAACAATATGAACAACTACGTTTACACAATAGGAAATAAAATATATATCAACTTAACAAATCGTTGTTCTAACAACTGCGATTTTTGTATTCGTCACGGACGTGAAGGTATGGCAGACCAAAAACTTTGGATTGATACCGAACCGGACGTACAAGACGTGCTCGAACAACTGCCCGACAATTTGGACGACTACGACGATGAAATTGTTTTTTGCGGTTTTGGTGAACCTACCTATAATCTTGACACCTTGGATGAAGTTGCAAGTTATTTGCACTGCATCGACAAAAAAACGCGCATAAACACAAACGGACAAGCCAATTTGATACACAAGCAGGACGTTAGCGACGTTATCGTTACAAGTTGCGACGTTATCAATATTTCTCTAAACGAGTGCAATGCAAAAAAATATCAGGCGCATTGCAAAAGTATCTACGGCGAAAAAGCATACGACGCATTGTTGGAATTTGCAACGTTGTGTTTGCAAAAAGGAGCAAACGTTGTATTTTCCGTAGTAGACAGCATCGGTTATGCCGACGTGGAAGCGTGCAAAAAACTTGCCCAAAAGGTGGGCGTACCCCTTAGAGTGCGCGTAAAAGAATGAACACCAACTACGACGTTGCATTTGAAAACATCAAAAACACCATTTGCGACGGAACAAAACTGTTGTTACACGTTTGTTGCGCGCCCTGTGCAACCTACTGCTTAACACGAGTTTTAGACAAGTTTGACGTTACGCTATACTACGCAAACGACAACATTACCGACCATAACGAATGGCAAAAACGTCTTGACGAAGTGCAAAAGTTAGTGAATATCGTCAATAACGGTCAGTTTGAAATTGTGCCGAAATATCCACTTAAACTTGTTGTACAACCATTTGATAGCGGACGATTTTTTGCCGTGGTGAAAGGTTACGAAAAGGAAAAAGAAGGCGGATTGCGTTGCGAACAGTGTTTCAAATTGCGACTTGGCGACACGCTTGCCTATGCCGAGCAACACGATTTTGACTATTTTGGCACTACGCTTACGGTATCGCCCTACAAAAATAGTCAAATAATCAACCAAATCGGTTTGGAAATGCAACAAAATGCCTTGTGGTTGCCAAGTGATTTCAAAAAGCACAACGGCTACAACGAAAGCGTAAGACTATCGCAAAAGTACGATTTGTACCGCCAGCACTACTGCGGATGTGTTTTTGGATTGCAAAATATGCAACAAACGGACAGCACAAATTAAGCACGTTTGAAACGTTTTTCGTTTTGAAAAAGTGTTAAAACAGAACGAAAAAGATTTATTTTATCATTTTTACACAGTTAAATAGGTGTTTTTGTCTATATTAAAACGGTTAAATATTAACACAAAAGGGAAGTATCGTCGTGATACTTCCCTTTTATAATGATTGGTGAATTACAGTTCTATGTGTAAATAGGTAATCAAATTGTTGTGCTTGCTTTGAAAATTTACCTGATTAAAAACAATATTATGTTAATCTGTTTCAATATAAAATTTTGTATAAATCGTGGTTTGCAAATACGATATTATCGCAAATCGACGTACAAGTATTCAATTTCTCATTCTCACTACGTTATTGCAAAAATCAAATTTAGGCTAAATTACCAAACTTGCTTCAGGCGTGATGAGAGAGTTTTCCAACATTTCGATAAGCTCCTTAAAGGCGGAGTTTACCAAACCTTCGCCAACGGGGTTTGTTTTAAACAAGTTTTGCACCACCCAACTTTGGTTGAACGCTTCGCCGTACTGCTCGCGAATAGAAGCAAACAGGGTGTTGTCGTTTTGCATAAACGCGGTAATTACCGCAACTATCACATATACAAAAGCAACTCCCAAAACACCACCGAGTAATCTGTTGAATCCCCCCAAAACTTTGCTCTTTTTGATTATTTTTATAATCAAACGAGTTATCAAAAAGTACACAAGCCACACAAGCAACATAGATGCGATTGCGCTTGCAATTGAACAGGTGTCAGGATCGGCAATCACTTTTTCTAACAACGGGTATAATGTTGACGAAAATGCACCGCCGGCATACATCACAACGAACGTGCCTATCAAATTAAAGACAGGTTTCAAAAAGCCCTTTGCCAATCCTACAAAGAAAGACACAATGGTGCATCCAATGATAATATAGTCGAGAATTTGCATCGTTTTTCTCCTTGCTATTGTTTTTACAGATTAGATTTAGTTAACAAAATCTGTTGTGTTTTTGTGGAAATACTACTTAAATTTTACGTTGATACTACCGGTGTTTGCGTTAACTGTTAGTTGACGGTCGCTTGTTCCGTCTTGGTTGTGAATATTACAACTACCGCTGTTTTGCGTAATTTTGATTGTATACAAAGATTTTTCACCTTTGATTGTGCCGCGAATAGATCCCGAATTGCTTTTTGCATAGATTTTTGCTGTGTTATCTACGTTAAAATCAATACTTCCTGTGTTTGTTGTAAGTTGCAAATCGGAAACGGTTGGTGCGTCTACCTTGATAGAGCCTGTGTTAGTTTGCGCGATAATTGTTTCTGCACTGCCGTTTAGATGTATCGAACCGGTTTTTGTCGACAAATCCATTTTTGTTGCGGTAGCAAAAGTATCGACTTTAATTGAACCTGTTTTTGTGGTAAGTTTAACGTTATCTACGGATGCATCGTGCAGTTTGATTGTTCCGGTGTTTGTTTGAACGTCAAGCGAGTTGTTGATTTGTCCCGTTATATCAACAGAACCGGTATTTACTTTTACTTGTAAATCGTTGGTATCTCCGCTAAACTCTACACTGCCTGATTTTGTTTCGACAGACACCGATTCGTTAGACTGTTCGTAGGGGTTAATTCTAACGCTGCTTGTATCACCGTTAATTGTGATTGTTTTTGCTTTGGAATTTTCGATTGACACATTTGCAACGCCCACGTCCAGTTGCAAATCAAAATTCGTCCAATTTTCCGGAATACCTACGACCAAACCAAGAAAAACGTTAACGGACAAAAGAGTGCCTTTGCATTGTTGTATGACGGTTACCGTTTCCGTTGTTTCGACAAAATCTACCGAAACGTCTGCTTTTTTATTGTCGGTATAGTTTACTATTACTTTATCGCCTTCGATATTGTGTACTGCAACGTTGTACACGTCGGCACTTATTTTTACGTTTCGAGAACCTTCTTCCTCCGGTAACGGAAAGGTCATTTGCTGTTTATCGCAAAATTTTAACATATCTTCCGCGTACCAAATCAACTCGTTTTTGTTTGTATCTCCACACGCCGTAAATTGCATTGTTAAAATACAAAGCACGACAATTAAAATTACTGTTAAAGACTTTTTCACTACAATTTCCCTACTATAAATATTATTCTATAGTATTTTACTCTACAAAAAATTAATTGTCAATTATAGTTGTCAACAAATAAACAACAGAGTATAACATTTTATTGCAATAAAGTATCAAATTGCATAAAAAACGTCTCTATTGAGACGTTTTTTACAAAGATTATGGGATATAGTGGTCGTTTTGCCGTTAAAACTCAGCCTTTTGTTGAGAAATCGACTTACGTTACATTTTTTCGGGTGCTTCGATACCCAGCAATGCAAGTCCCTTTTTAAGAACGGTTGCCGTTGCTTGCACTACTTGCAAACGAGCGTTTTGAACCGATAAATCGTCACAAATAACACGGTGTTCGATATAAAAACGATTGAATGCTTGGGCTATATCTATAAGCAGAGCGGAAAGCAAACTGGGTTCGTACTTGTAAGCAGCGTCCTTGATAACTTGCGGGAAGGAACGCAAAAGTTTGCACAAACGGAGCGTTTCGACGTTGTCGAATGCCGACGTATCTATAGCGATTTTGGCATTTTGCGACAATCCTGCTTTTGCAACGATAGAATTACAACGAGCGCAAGTATATTGAAGATAGGGTGCAGTTTCGCCGTCAAAATTAAGCACACGGTCGAAAGTGAACGTGATATCTTTGATTTTGGAATTTTCCAAAGCGGAAAACAATACTGCACCGATACCGACCTGTTCGGCAACCTTTTCGCGATTGTCCAAATCGGGGTTTTTGGCGGTAATAATTTCCAACGCTTTTGCAACGGATTTATCCAAAACGTCCTTTAGCAACACAACGTTGCCCTTACGTGTAGACATTGCGCCGTCTTCCAAACTAACCATACCGTAAGCAACGTGAACAAGATCTTTTGCCCAGTCCAATCCGGCAAGTTCAAGCACTTTAAAAAATTGTTTGAAGTGCAAATTTTGTTGATAAGCAACAACGTACAAACATTTGTCGAAATCGTATTCGTTTTTGCGCCAAATTGCTGCGGCGATATCACGAGTTGCATACAAACTGCTTCCGTCACTTTTTACAAGCAAGCACGGAGGCATATCGTAGGCGGAAAGGGCAACGATTTGTGCGCCTTGATTAGTTGTTACCAAGCCTTTGTCACGCAACATTTGCAACGGTGCGTCCATTTTGTCGTTAAAGAAACTTTCGCCGTTCCAACTGTCAAAATTAACGTTTAGACGTTTGTAGATTTGCATAACGTCGTCAAGAGTAATCTTTTTGAAAAATTGGAACAATTCTTGTGCTTCTTGGTCGCCCTTTTCGATTTTTGCAAACCATTCGCGCGCCATATCGGTAAGCTCGGGGTGAGTTTCCTCTTCTTGATGGAATTTGACGTAAAGTCGTTGAAGTTCATCAACCCCCTTTTCTTCCGCAGTGGCACGGTCTCCCCAAAGTTTGAAAGCGACAATCATTTTGCCGAATTGCGTACCGTAGTCGCCAAGATGGTTGATACCCACTACTTTGTACCCCAAGGCATTGTAGATTTTGTACAACGCACTGCCGATTGCCGTGGTAGAAAGGTGCCCAATGTGGAAAGATTTGCAAATATTAACGGAACTGTAGTCGATACAAATTGTTTTGCCTTGACCTTCCGTACTGTTGCCGTAATTGTCACCTTGCAAATTGATTTCATTCAACACTTCGGTAACAAGAGCGTTGCGGTTTACAAAAAAGTTCAAATATCCGTTTACCGCTTCCACCTTGGCTACCACGTCGTCGCAAACGATTTCGCTTGCAAGTTTTTGTGCAATCATCACGGGAGACATACGCATTTCCTTTGCCAATCTAAAGCAAGGAAAAGCGTAGTCGCCAAAACTGTCGTCCGCAGTTGGTGTGATAAGGTTTGCAAGTTCCGTTTTGTCCAACGAAACGTTGATTAAGTTAGCAATATGTTTTTTGTAGTCAATCATTATTATTCTCCGTCGCCTGCCTCGTCGTCTACTTCTTCCATGGCGGGGCTTTCGGAAACGCAAACAACTTTGGTTTCTTCGCCACGTTTGATGTTCATAACCTTTACACCCATTGTATCACGACCGATTTTGGAAATATCCTTTGCACGAATACGGATTACGATGCCGTTGTCGGCAATAAGCATAAGGTCGTTTTCCGGATTGATAAGTTTGAGGCTGACAAGTTTACCTGTTTTTTCTGTAAATACGCCGGCTTTGATACCTTTGCCTGCGCGTGATTGCAAACGATAGTCAATCATATCACTACGCTTGCCGTAGCCCTTTTCGGAAATGGTAACAGCTTCCAAACCGTTGCGAACGATTGCCATATCTACAACGTAGTCGCCTTCTGCCAAATCCATAGATTTTACGCCTTGCGCTTCACGTCCCATTGTGCGAACGTCTTCTTCGGCAAAGCGAATACATTTACCTTCGTGACTGGCAACGATAATTTCGTCGTAACCGGTAGTCATATCTACGCCGATAAGTTCGTCGCCTTCCAACAAAGAAATGGCAATTTTACCTGTTTTGCGGATAGATTCGAACTCGGCAAGGTCGGTCTTTTTGATAAGTCCGTTACGGGTTGCCATAACAAGATTACCACGGCTATCTTCCTTGCGCGGAATAACTGCTGTAACCTTTTCGCCGTTATCCAACTGCAACAAGTTGACGATTGCACGTCCACGTGCGGTACGTTCCGCTTCGGGCACTTCGTAACCTTTGATGCAATACACTTTACCACGGTTTGTAAAGAACAACAAATCATCGTGAGTGTTAGTAATAAACATATTGGTTACAAAGTCTTCTTCGCGAGGTTTATGCGCAGTTACACCCTTGCCACCGCGTTTTTGTGTGCGATATTCCGCAACGGGTAAACGTTTTACGTAGCCAAGATGCGTCATGGAAATTACGACGTCTTCCTTTTCGATAAGGTCGCCAATGTCGATTTCCGAGTAGTCGGTACAAATTTCCGTGCGACGTGGTGTGCCGTATTTTTCCTTTATTTCGCCAAGTTCCGTCTTGACGATTTGTTCGATTCGAGATGGATTTGCCAAAATATCCTTTAAGTCAGCAATAAGTTCGGCAAGTTGTTTTAATTCGTTGCGGAGCGTTTCTACTTCCAAATGGGTAAGACGAGACAACTTCATTTCCAAAATGGCGTTTGCTTGGCGTTCGGACAGACCGAATTCGTCCATCAACGATTGTTGTGCAGTTTGTCTATCTTCGCTACCCTTG
>CAYOKR010000031.1:0-15491 GCA_964404625.1 uncultured Oscillospiraceae bacterium
TAGTTGTTATAGCAACGATTCTTCCGATTTGAAAGGACACTACGTTGAAATGGATTTAGATGGGCTTTGTTTCTTGCGTGACGAGCCTGACGATAGAATGATTTTCTATGATATGTTGCATTATATTATCGATGCAAAGTTGTCCGAAGAGTTTGATAAAATAAAAAAATGTGTCGATAAGGGCAATGATAAAAAGTTGTCTAAATTGTTCAATAGACATCTTAATAGAGTTATGTTTCCGCTTGAGTTGAGCGGTCGTTTTGTAGAAGGCAACTATATTATATACTCACGCGCGTGCGCGAGTGTTCCCGAATACGCTCTGGATTTGCAAATGGTAGCACAAGTGTTTAATGGTACTCAAAATGCATTTACTGAAAATGGCTGGAAATTTGTGCCTACGTTAAAAGCCGGCGTTGCTAAGTACAAAGGCAAAACAAAGTTGAATGGCAGTAGTAAAGTTGCGTATTTTACCGAGTGCGGCGAAAATAATCAAAGCGAACTTCGTGTGTTTGTTCCAAATAAACTTCGTGCCAACGAACGCAAAACGTATGCTTATGTTCAAGACGTGGAAGACTATCTAACAAGCGCGCTTGGTGAAGAATTATATCACTCTTGGTTTAATATCCGTATTATTGATAGTGACGTGGCGCTGTCTACTTTGGAAGAAGTTGCCGAGTCTATTGCGGACTACAGTGCAAAACATCCCGCGCCTTTTCCAAAACCTTTTTCAATAGATCTGTCAAATGGACAAAATATGACGGGTAAACCATTATTCAATCGTGAAAAATTGCTTCATATTGGAACGACTGCGCCTAATTTTTCTACTCTTACGCAGGAAGATTTGCAAACACGTTCTCAACAAACTTTGTGGCTGGAACACTATACTTTTGGATATATCTATATACCGCAGTTGGACGATATTAAGCAACTTGTAGATGATTTGTTTTGGTATTTGGATTCTCGCAACAATACGGAAGGACTACACGATCCGAGGTATACTTCCTTTTTGTGTGGGCAGGGTATTTGTTCGGACAGCGGATTTATGATTGACCTTTTATTACCCAGCAAAAACAAAGCGTTGGAACGTTTTCGTAGTGTATTGCCAGTTTTGCACAAATATAATGCACAAATAAGTTTGGTTGACGAAACTTGCAAACTTGATACATATCTTTGTTGTGACACGTTGCAAAAATTGAACTGATTTTTCGTCTGTTAGCAAAGTCAAATTTTATTATATAATAAGGTTTGTTGTGTTATTTTTGTACTTTACTGCTAACAAACTTTTACTAAATTTATTTAAGTTGCACGAATCTATTTTCGTGCAATTTATTTACCAAGGGTTTATCTTGTTTGATTACAATAGTTCAAAATGTGGCGTATGTCGTTGCGATAATACAAAGGAGAAAACATGTTAGTTTTATTTACAGATAGCGATTGCGACCTTTCTTTAGAAAAATGCAAGGAATATGGTTATCACATGATAAGCATGCCTTATCAAATTGATGGGCAAGAACCGGTCTATCCATACGAAGATTATCAACAATTTGATAGCAAAGATTTCTACGATACTTTGCGTACCGGAGTAGTGCCAAAAACATTTGCTATTTCTACGGAAAAGTATATTTCCTACTTTGAACCGCATTTTCAAAACGGCGACGATATTTTGTACGTCCATTTCTCGCGTGCTATGAGTGGTACCTTCAATGCGATGGATCTTGCTGTACAGGAGTTATTGAGCAAGTATCCTAAACGTAAGTTTTATACTATTGATACCAATGCTATTACTCTTTGCAGTTACAATATTGTGTGTGAAGTGGGTGATATGTACAAAGCCGGCAACTCTGCCGAACAAATGGTTGCTTGGGCAAAGAAAAATGTAAATAAATTTGCCGCATACTTTTTTGCTAACGACTTAAACTTCTTCCGCAAAAGCGGTCGTGTAAATGGTATGACGGCGGTTATGGGTAATCTTATCGGTATTCGTCCTATTTTGAATATGAGTGCCGACGGTATGATGACAAACGTAGATAAAGCCACGGGCAAACAAAAAACGCTAAAACGCATTTTGCAAATTGTAGAAGATTTGCAAGAAGATATCTACGATCACCGTGTTGTTGTCGGTCATTCCGACGACCTTGCTTCCGCTGAACAACTTAAACAAATGTTGCTGGAACGCTTTGGCGAAAAACTCAACGTCGAAATCGTTGTTGTTAATCCAACGGCAGGTAGTCACTGTGGACCGAATGGCGCAGGTGTTTGCTTTTTTGCAAAACATAGATAATTGTATTTTGTGCCAAGTGTTAAGTTCGTTATTACAATGCGGTTGGTAATTATTTCATAAGATAATCGTGTGCTGAAATGAAAAAAAATCTTTTAAGGTGGCTAAAATAGTGCGATTAAGTGAAGCGGTGCTATAAAAAATATCAATTTTCTAATTAGAATTATTTTGTTTGATTTGTTATTGTAAACGTGATTATTTAACTTTGCGCATGTATCAGTAGTAAGAAGAATTGAGCTTGTATTTTTCTAAATCACGCATAAAGAACGTCTAAAAACATTTATCAAAATTTATACAAAAAGTGGTGTTAAATCGGTTGACTTTGACGCCACCTTTTGCTATAATACTTTTGCAATTCAAGAAGAAATACCATTTCTCACTGCCGTGCAACGCGCGTCAGTTACAAAAATAGTTACTACTTTGTGCCAATTAGGTGCAAATTCTGTTTGTGTGGTATTTTCTTGATGCCACACTTTTTTATTGTCTAACAGGAGGACACTACTATTAAAGAGCTTCAGATCAACACGCAAATTCGTGATAGGGAAGTACGCCTTATCGGTAGCGATGGACAACAACTCGGTATTGTATCGTCGTACGAAGCACAAAAGATGGCAGACGATTTGGAACTGGATTTGGTAAAAATCTCACCCAATTCCGTACCGCCCGTATGCAAAATTATGGATTATTCCAAATACAAGTACGAGCAAACCAAGCGTGAAAAGGAAATGAAACGCAACCAAAAGGTTATCGAAGTCAAGGAAGTTTGGCTTTCTATGACCATTGATGTTGGCGATTTGAACACTAAAGCCAACATCGCTCGCAAATTTTTGCAAGATGGCAACAAGGTTAAAGCCACTATTCGTATGCGTGGCCGTCAACAAGCGTATGCAAGTCAAGGTGTGGAAGTTATGAAACGCTTTGCCGAAATATTAAAGGACGTTGCAAAAATCGATAAACAGCCCACAACGGAAGGCAGAAACATATCTATGTTTCTTGTTCCGTTAAATTAAATATCTGTACACTATAGGAGGATAAATATATGCCTAAACAAAAAACTCATAGCGCATCTAAAAAAAGATTTGTCGTTTTGAAATCCGGCAAAGTTAAGCGCGCTCAATGCAACAAGAATCACAAACTTGGCAAAAAAACAACCAAGAGAACACGCAATCTTCGCAGTACCGCTTATGTAAACGATACACAAGCAGCAACTGTTAAGAGCATGTTGCCATACTAAGAAGGAGGCTAAATCATGAGAATTAAAAGAGGCGTTACAGCCGTTAAAAAACGTAGAAAGATTTTGAAAGCTGCCAAAGGTTACTTTGGTCTTAAATCCACTAACTACCGCATTGCTCGTCAAGCGGTTATGAAGAGTGGTAACTATGCATACGTTGGTCGTCGTCTTCGCAAACGTGATATGCGCAGTCTTTGGATTGCTCGTATCAATGCTGCTGCACGCGCAAACGGACTTTCCTATTCCAAACTTATGCACGGTTTGAAGGTTGCAGGTATCGACCTCAACCGTAAATCTCTTGCAGAAATCGCTGTAAGCGATGCAGTTACTTTTGCATCTCTTGCTGAAACTGCAAAAGCTAACTTGAAATAATTGCAACTTTAGGGGCTTTTCCTACAAAAGCCCTTTGTTGTTATTTAGTAAATTATGGTCATAACATCAACCGACAACGCAAAAGTGCAACAAGTTGTAAAGCTTGCCGATAAAAAATATCGCAAAATAAGTGGTTGTTACGTTATCGAAGGGGAACGTCTCGTTCGTGACGCAATCTTTCATGGTGCGCAGGTGCAAAACGTGTTTGTTGCCGAAAGCGTAGTACAAAAACTTTGTTTTGACGATGCAATTATCGTTAGCGATAGGGTTTTTGCAAAAATGTCTGCTACGGTAAACGGTCAAGGAGTGTTGGCAGTAGCAAAAATTCCCATTACAGAACTTTCCACACCCAAAGGCGATTGTTTGATTTTGGACAACTTGCAAGATCCCGGCAATATCGGTACGCTAATTCGTACGGCGGTTGCCTGTGGTTTTACCGATATATACGCTGTTAATTGCGCCGACGTGTACTCGCCAAAGGTAGTGCGTAGTGCAATGTCTGCACACTTTTGTATTAATTTACACCAAATTGATGACATTGCAAAAGCATTTGAAGTTGCAAGCAAAAACATAATTTTAGCCTGTGATATGGGTGGAAATGATATTTTTGATTGCAAATTTAATAGTAAGGTTTGCTTGGTTTTGGGAAACGAAGGTAATGGGTTGAGTGATTATTCTCGCTCACATGCAAATGAAACGATTAGTTTGCCAATGGCAAACAATTTTGAGTCGCTCAACGTTGCGGTTGCCGGTAGTGTTATTATGTATCAAATTTACGCTAACAAAATTTAGAGGTATTTTTATGTCCGGTCATAGCAAATGGAATAATATTAAAAATAAAAAAGCCAAAGGCGATGCCGCTCGTTCTCGCATTTTTACCAAAATCGGCCGTGAAATTGCCGTTGCGGTAAAACTTGGCGGTGCAGATCCTAACTCTAACAGCAAGTTGTACGACGTTATTCAAAAGGCAAAGGCAAACAATATGCCTAACGATAACATTTCCCGCAGTATCAAAAAGGCAAGCGGCGAACTTTCCACTGTAGACTATGTGACTATCGTTTACGAAGGATACGGTATTGGTGGCAGTTCTGTTATCGTCGAATGCCTTACCGATAACAAAAATCGTACCGCAGGCGACGTTAGATGTGCTTTCGATAAAAACGGCGGTAACCTTGGACAAACCAACAGTGTTACTTTTATGTTTGATCATAAGGGCGTTGTAATTGCTGAAAATACTATAAATCTCGATGAAGATCAAGCGTTTGAACTTGCAATCGAAGCAGGTGCAGACGATGTTGCTTTGGAAGACGGAATGTTGGAATTTACCTGCGAAACAACCAGTTTGTCGGTCGTTCGTGATGCCGTTGTGGAAAAAGGTTTGAACCTTGTTTCTGCCGAAATGACTTGGTTCCCACAAAATATGGTTACGTTGGAAGGAGACAACCTTGTTCGTTTCCAAAAGATGTTGGACATGTTGGAAGACAGTGACGATGTACAAAACGTATATCACAACGTTCAACTTCCCGACGACGAAGAAGAATAACAATTTTTCTTTGGTAACAGCGGTTGTCCGCTGTGCAATTTATCAAAAACAATTGACTATTTCATTATAAAATATTATAATTTAACAGTTATGTTACTAAGTCAAGGAGGCTACTTATGACAAAAACAGCATCAACCGTAATCCTTATTCTTTTTATTGCGGTTTTGGCGTTTGTAGGAGTATTTACCTTTATACCCGAGTTTGAATACGGTGTATACGGTGAGTTTTATTCTCCATCAACGCTTATACAAAAAAGTAACTTGTTTAGCAACACTCTATCCACAACTTACTCTGTAGAGTTAGACGAAGATGTGGAAGTTGCGCAAGTTCAAAAAATCATTAGCAAACGACTTTCTTCTATCTATGGTTTGTACGGTGCAGATATTTCTGCAGAAGATAAAACTTTGACCGTTACAATTCCTGAAATTGCTCACAACAGTGATGGTCTTACTGCGGATTCCGCAATGGAAGCCGTTACGGTTCGTGGCGTTTTGGAAATCGTAACTTCAACGACTTATTCCGACGACAGTGTTGTTCTTAGTTCAGAGCACTTCAAAAATGCATCTACTCGTCAACTTGTTAGTCAAGGAACAACCTACTACGTTGCAATTGTGAACTTAAATAGCGATGGCGTTAAGGCGGCAAAAAGTTTGTCAACAATCTACGCTGCAGTTGACGGAACAGTTGCTTACGGCGCACAACTTTATACGGAAAACACACTTTACTTGTTCGGTTCTTCCATGACAGATGCAAAGGAAATTGCGAGCTACGTTAACAACGGTGCTTTGCAAGCAGAACTCAACTTGGTAGATAGTGCTATTAACGAATCTCTCGCCGAGCTGTTCTTGCTTATCGGCATTGCAGTAGTTATGCTTGCACTTGTCGTGTTCTATGTTGTTCGTTACAAAGCTTTGGGTTGGGTTGCGGTGCTTTCTCAATTATTTACAATTGTTGTTGCAACAGTTGTTGCAGGTCTTGTTCACTTGGAAGTCCTCAATCTATTTGCAGTTATCGGTTTGTTGCTCGGTATTGCTTTGCAAACATACTTCACAGTTTATGCATTTGACAACATCAGCGCTTACGAAGGCAGCACGTTTGCAAGTGCAAAACACAAGGGATTTGCAAAATCCAACAAACTTAACCTTATCGTTCATGGTATTGTTTTAGTTGTAGGTGTCGTTTTGTGGCTTATTCCTACAGTCGTAACAGCTCCGCTCGGTAATGTTTTGGTTTACTTGGCTGTACTTTCCTTTGTTGCAACTATGGGACTTAACAGATTGCTTGCTCAAATCTTCGAACCATTTATCGAAGGTGCAAAATCCAACAGAAAATAATTTTAATTCAACATTAACAGCCTTCTAACAATCTTAGAAGGCTGTTATGCTTTTTTAGGAACAATTATGAAACAAAAGTACACAAAACGCCAATATAACGACGTGCAATCTGTAGATTTCTTAGCGCAAAAGGGTATACCTTTGCCTATTGCGGAAATGCTAAATGCACGTGGCGTAACTGCAGATAACTACCTGCAGTTTTTCTCCGCTGCACCGATTTTTCACGATCCGTTGCAAATGCCTAACATGGCGGAAGCGGTCGAGATCATTTCCTACGTTTTGGAAGAGGGCGGTAGTGTGCTTATTTGTGGCGACTATGATGCCGACGGACTTACCGCAAGTGCCGTATTATCACTGTTTTTTACCGATAAAGGCGTCGACAACGACGTGATAATTCCCACTCGCGACGAAGGTTACGGCTTGCATGCTGAAAAGGTAATTCAAGCATTTCAAAATAAATTTTACGATTTAGTTATCACTGTTGACTGTGGTATTTCCAATCGCGATGAGGTTGCTAAAATAGTGGACGAATTGGGCGTGGAAGTTATCGTTACCGACCACCACGAACTACCAGAGAAGTTGCCCGATTGTTTGTGTATTAACCCAAAAATGGGATATCCTTTTCCCAATCTTTCCGGTTCAGGCGTAGCTTTGAAACTTGTAGAAGCACTTGTCGGTCGTGATGTTGCGTTAAAATACGTGGACGTTGCGTTTATCGGTACTATTGCCGATCTTATGCCATTGCAAGACGAAAACCGTTCTATCGTAAAAGCCGGGTTATTAAATTTTCAACATAAAAGTCTAAATTACCTTGCAGAACTTTCCAAATGTAGCAGTGTGCTTTCGTGCAACGATATCGCTATGCGTATTGCACCGAAAATTAATGCTGCCGGTCGTGTCGGTTCACCGGAAGTTGCCTTAAAACTTTTGCTTGCACGTGATAGGGCAGACAAGTCTATTGCCGAACAACTACTGGCATTAAATGAACAACGCAAACAGATTTTGGATGACATTATTGCCGATGCCGACAAGATGTGCGACGGCAACCAAATTGCCAAGGACAAACTTGTGTTTTTATACAGTGATAATTGGTCTCACGGTTTGTTGGGCATTGCTGCAGCACGTTATAAGGAGCGTTACAATGTCCCTGCTGTTGTGATGACACTGGACGGCGATACCTACGTCGGTTCTGCTCGCAGTGTGGATAATGTCCATTTGTTTGAAAGTTTTAGCAAGTGTAAGCATTTGCTTGTTAAATTTGGCGGACACAAAGCTTCCGTTGGATTTAGTGTTCACAAGGACAATTTGCACAAACTAAAGCAAGCGTTGTCTAATATTTTTGCCGATCTGCCACAAAGTTATTTCGAAAAGACCTATCTTTACGATATTGAACTCACCGACGATGTAAAGGCAAATCGTGTTATGGAATTTGCCGAGACTTTGCAACCATTGTTGCCACAGGACAAAATAGTGTGTCGCGTGCGTGATAGCGTAGTATTCGCTAACACCTTTGGTAAAGATTCGCAACATATGTCGGCCACTCTAAAAAGCGGTTTGCAACTAAAAAGCTTTTTCAAGTTTGGCGAATATGCTCCGCTAATTAAAAACGAGGCTATGGTAGACGTGCTTTGCACTTTGGAAATCGACAGTTACACCAAGGATATTTGCGGTATTATAGAAGATATATCTCTGTGCAATTCTCTTGCATTTGACGATTTTTATCGCCTAAATTTGCTTAAGAACTTCACTACAGATACCATTGAATTTGCAATGGCGGATGAAGTAAAAAATGCACTCCAAAGTGACAAAGTTTTGGTGATATTCGACGACTACGAAACCTTCGTTAACTACTCAAACCAATTTGACTTTGATGATTTTGTACAGGATATTTTCTTTGTGGACGGTCGCAATTCCAAATCGGTGGTAATTTCTCCGCTAAATACTTGTGATTTTTCGCAATTTGCCACGGTGGTGGCATTTTCTACCGCCGGACTTGTGCGTAAATACACAAACAATACTTTGTATTTTGTGGTAAATTGCGCTAACGCAGGAATGTACCGCATTGAACTTACTCGTGATATTTGCGTGCAGGTGTTTTCTGCTTTGAAGCGCAAAACCAAGTTTGATAGCATCAAAGGCGCATATGAAAAACAACTTTTGGGTAAAATTTCCTACGAACAGTACATCGTTGCGTTGCGTGTGTTCCAAGAACTTGGATTTATCGAAATTATAGATAACTATACTGTCAATTTTAATGCGAACATAAAAAGTCCGTTGGAAAACTCCAAAGTATATCAACTTTTTGCAAACTAAGGAAAATATGAATATCGAAAAACAGGATGCGTCGGTAACAATTCAAAACTTTTTGAATAAGGTACAACATTTTTATCATCCGTCCGACGTTAAGTTAATAGTAAAGGCGTACGACCTTGCAGAAAAAGCGCACGAAGGTCAATTTCGCGCGAGCGGACGTCCATATATCACCCACCCGGTAACTGTTGCCGAGTTGCTTATTGATATGGGTATGGACGTGCCGACAATTTGTGCTGCATTATTGCATGACACTGTAGAGGATACCTACGTTAGCGATAACGATTTGCGCGAGCAATTCGGTGACGAAATTGCATATCTTGTTGCCGGCGTTACCAAGTTGGAAAAAATCCAATTCCACAACAAGGAAGAAGAACAAGCGGAAAATATGCGCAAAATGTTCTTTGCAATGGCAAAAGACATTCGTGTTATGCTTATCAAACTTGCCGATAGATTGCACAACATGCGCAGTTTAATGTACCTTTCTCCGCAAAAACAACAAATAATCGCTAAAGAAACGTTAGATATTTTCGCGCCTATCGCAGGCCGTCTGGGTATTTCGCCCATCAAAAGCGAGTTGGAAGACTTGTGCCTAAAGTATCTCGACCGCGAATCGTATGATTCTATCGCGCAAGGTATCGCTTTAAAAAAGACGGAGCGCGACGAAATTGTCGACAGTTTTATTGATGCCGTTACCACCGAATTGAAATCGGTAGGCATTTGCGATTTCGATATCTACGGCAGAGTTAAACACTTGTATTCAATTTACAAAAAGATGAAAAAGCAAAATAAGACGCTTGATCAGGTGTACGACTTAACTGCAGTGCGTGTCATTGTTGATTCTATCAAGGATTGCTATGCCGTTTTAGGTGCAATTCATGCCAAGTGGAAACCCATGCCGGGACGTTTTAAGGACTATATTGCCGTTCCCAAGCCTAATATGTATCAATCGTTGCACACTACGGTGTTTATTGATTATCAAGACCATCGTTATCCTATCGAAGTGCAAATTCGTACTCACCAGATGCACAAAATTGCCGAATACGGTATTGCTGCACACTGGAAGTACAAGGAAGGACTTAGCGGCGCAACGGAAATGGACGAAAATCTTGCTTGGGTAAAGGAAGTTTTGTCCTACGATAACGATTTTCACGATGGTAAGGAGTTCTTGGAACTTATCCGCAAGGATATTTCCAATACAAACGAAGTTTATGTTTTTACGCCAAATGGTGATGTTAAAATATTGCAAGCAGGCGCAACCGCTTTGGACTTTGCCTACAGCGTCCATAGTGCCGTTGGTAACCATTGCGTAGGTATCAAAATAAATAACAAAATCGTCTCTTTAGAAACGGTCTTGCAAACGGGTGATACCGTAGAAGTAATGACCAACCCCAATGCGAAAGGACCGTCACGCGATTGGCTAAAAATTGCCGTTATGCCTTCTACAAAGAGCAAAATTCGTCAATTTTTCAAGCGCGAACTAAAGGACGAGTACATCCGCACGGGTAAATCTATGATTGAACGCGATGCGCGACACCGCAATATTTCCCCAAGCGAACTTATCACGCCGGAATCGTTGCAAGCTGTTTGTGATCGCTATATGTTTACTACTTCGGAAGAAATGTATGCCGCCGTTGGTTACGGAAGTATATCGCTTAGCCAAGTGGTGCTAAAACTGATATCTTCCAATAAGGCACTTAGCGAACGTATCAAAACACGCAACGCAGTGCGTAAAAACAACCCCACCAAAAAGGAAAACGCCGTTATCATCAAGGGCATGGACGACCTTTTGGTACGTTTTTCCAAGTGTTGTTCGCCCGTTCCCGGTGATGAAATCGTCGGTTATATCTCTCGTGGTCGTGGCGTTTGCGTTCATCGTGCCGATTGTCCTGCAATCAAAGGTATGGAACCGGAACGTTTGGTAGAAGCACAGTGGGTTAACGTGGATAACAAAGCTACCTTCCAGGCAAGTATCGAAATTATTGCGGAAAACAAAGGCGATATTTTTGCAGATATCACCAAAGCTATTGCCGGCGAAGGTTTGCCCATTGTTGCAATCAATGCTCGTAAGGACCGCAAAGGTAATGCTGTTGCATCTGTCACTGTGGAAATTTCCAACCACGAGCAGTGCAACCAAATAATACAAAAGCTCAAATCAATTCCTGCGGTAATTAATGCCTACCGTACACACGCATGAAACAAATTTACTCCTTCCCAACAGGTCGAATAAACACAAATTGCTATGTTGTTGTACAAAATAGCAAATGTGTCGTTATCGACGTTGCTTATCACTGCCAAAAAATTGTGGATTTTATTAATGCTAACAATCTGCAAGTTGTTGCAATATTGCTTACACACGGACATTTTGACCACTGTGGTGGCGTTGAAGAGCTAAAAGTAGGTTGCAGCTTACCAAGTGTGCCTATTTACGTACATGCTGACGACCTTGCACTTTGCAACGATGCGCAACGTAATTGGTTTCGTCTCACTTGTCAAAATTGCTATCCGACAAACTTTGTTGCAGAAGGCAATTTACAAATTGACGACTTCGACTTTCAAGTTTTGCACGCACCGGGACATACGAACGGCTCCGTTGTATATCTACTGAATGACATTATGTTTTCCGGTGATACGTTGTTTTATCGGTCGGTAGGACGCACCGATTTTCCCGGCGGCAATGCTGAATTACTCCAAAACTCACTTCAAAAACTTGCTAAACTACAAACTAACTACAAAATATACCCAGGACACGGACAATGCACGACACTTCAAGCAGAATTGCAACACAACCCATATCTAAATTGACACTCTATACTAATTTTTGCCATCCCACGGAAATTCACGATGTTGCAAAATTGTATTTTACTGACGTTGTTTTGTGCGACGAAAAACAACAAGGACAAATTGTTGTGCAAGAAGGCTGTCACAATAACGTTTATACAACCATTGCAACCTTTTTTGCCAAAGTGGAAGTGCAACAAGTGGACGTTAGTGGTTTAGATCAACTTCAAGCTATGCGACTTCGCAAACGTTATGCAAAACTTACTTTATACAATTTGTTGCAAAAGGTCACGCACAAGTTTATTCCTTGGGGCAGTCTTACGGGGATTCGGCCTACAAAACTTGCCGCACAACTGCAAAGCGAAGACTTGGATTGGCGTGATACTTTTGTGAATTTACTGGGTGTGTCACAACAAAAAACACAACTTGTTGCAGATATTCTTGCTACGCAGGGAAATTTGCGGGATATAAAGCCAAATTGTGCCGATTTGTACGTAGGAATCCCATTCTGCGTATCGCGTTGCAGTTATTGTTCCTTTACCAGCGGTGAAATCGTAAAACTGCAAAAGTACGTCGAACCTTACGTTGATACACTTTGCGACGAAATCACTCAAACAATCAACTTTGCAAAAGATAATGGTATTGCAATAAACAACGTCTATATCGGTGGCGGAACTCCAACAAGTTTAACTGCCGAACAGTTGGATAGGGTACTTTCCTGCATAACGATAAATCCAATTGAGTTTACCGTTGAAGCCGGTCGTCCCGACACAATCGACGAAGAAAAACTTCAAGTGTTTGCAAAGCACGGAGTTCACCGCGTATCTATCAATCCGCAAACTTTCACTCAAAGCGTTTTGGATGAAATCGGTCGTAAACATACCGTGCAAGATATCTACGACAAATTTAACTTGGCAAAAAGTTTTGGTTTTGATATCAACATGGATTTGATTGCCGGTTTGCCAACGGAAACTTACGAAATGTTTTGCCATTCGGTTGATTGTGCAATATCGTTAGGGGCTGATAATATCACCGTGCATACACTTGCGCTAAAACACGGCAGTATTTTGAAAGAAAAGAACTATGCTGACGGAGAAAAAGATGTTGCTAAAATGGTGGAGTATGCTCACAACGCATTGTATCACGCTGATTACATGCCTTACTACATGTATCGCCAAAAGTACGTTATGGAAAATCTCGAAAACGTCGGTTTTTGTAAAAAAGGTAAACCGTGTTTGTACAATATCGGTATCATGGAAGAAATTACCGATATTTTAGCATGCGGTTGTGGTGCTATTTCAAAAAAAATTACCGTTGCGCAAAACAAAATCGAGCGCTCGGCTAATGCAAAAGACGTTCTTACTTATATATCTCGCCCACAAGACTTTATTGATAAAAAATTCGCTCTTTTCGTAAATAAACAATAAACTATAATCAATTTTTCTGTTTTATAGAATATTATGTCTGTAATAATTATCAAAATAATGTGATAATAATCAAATAAGCGTAAAAATAATGCGACAAACGAGTATTTTGTCCCTCGCATTTGTTAAAAGGTTAAAATGAAAAACAAGAATTCTGTTGTTAACAAGTTAATAGTTGTAGGCGCATTATGTTTGTTATTGGTAGTGTTGTTGCTATTAAAAACTAACGTTGCCATTTGCGAGTTTGTTGCAACTACAATTGCGCGCGGTTGGATTTGGTTTATGGGACACCTTTTGGGTTGGATTCCAATCAGTTTTTACGAATTATTTTTGATAGTTGCTATCTCGGGGCTTATCGTTTGCATTGTGTTTATCGTTAGATATTTTTGTAAACGTAAACCAATGCAAGCAATATCGTTGTTGCTTACTGTTTTGATAGTTGCTCTTTGCGGTGTCAATTTGTACACTACAACAGCATCTTTCAGTTATGATCGTGAACCATTGCCTACAGAAGTACTAATGTCCTATTCTGGTGACGATATTACTTACGATGATGCCTTGGCTATTGCCGATTATGTTATCAGTCAAGTCAACGAGTACTATGACAACACTCCACACGACAACGACGGTAACGTTATTTTGCCGTCATTAGCAGAATTAAACGACCTTCTGCAAGAAGAATATAAACGTTTGGATAGTGTGGGCAACGGATATTTTTCTTCGTATACGCCTAATGTAAAAGGCATTTTGAACAAGCGTATCATGAGTGAAATGCACGTTGCGGGCGTGTTTTTTGCGCCGTTTGGAGAGCCTAATGTTAACGTTACTCGTATGGATTTATACACGCCAAGCACAATGGCGCACGAACTTGCTCATGCCAAAGGTGTTATGCGAGAAAGTGATGCTAACACCGTTGCTGTATACTTGCTATTAACGAGTCAAAACTCATATTTGCGATATAGCGGTTATGTTTATTGCATGTACAGTGCATTGAGCATTGTTAGTGTGTATCCTAATAGCGATACCGACTATTTCAATTTACTCGAAAGTATCAACAAAGGAGTTTTGACAGAACTTTCCAACTACTCTAAACATTGGAGCCAATACACTTTGTTTGCGGATATCGGCGAGTTTTTCAACAATATCTATCTAAAATTGCAGGGCGAAAAGGACGGTACGGGTAGTTACGAAAAACCTCCTGTCATCGAATGGACCGGCGAAAATGACGATGATGGCAACGAAATTATCTATATAATTGAGTTCTCTAACATCGAAAACGTACTTATCAATTTGTACAAACAAGGCAAACTTGTAAATTGAATTTTATAAATTTATTTGATTGGGTTGCCCCAACCTTGTGGCTGTTTGATTAACATTTCTTTGTTTAATTTGCGAACATTAACTGTGTATCAATACAAGTTGATAGGTTATTAAAAATGTTTGCTTAGGGAAAATTCTTTGCGTATGTTGTTATTTTAATTTTTCAAACTATGTAGCAATTTTACAATTTTTCGATCTGTGTTCGTATTTGCATACATCGCATTTGAAGGACAATTTATCATATAAAATAAAAGGTTCGATACTTGTTTGTATCAAACCTTTTTTTATATAATCATCTGTTTTGCTTTAATGGAGTAATTGTTCGGCACAAATGTTAATACGTTTCCTGTTGTGCCAAAAGTGGAATCCTTGTCCACGTTAAAATAGAACAAGTTTTTGCAGGTATACGCATTTAGTTCTGCATATTTATCTTTCAATTTTTGTAAGTTTTTCAAACTGTCTGTTGCGCGGACGTACGTTACGAATTCGGCATTGGCAAATTTGTTTCTTATTTCCAATGCCGATAGCGGTGTGTCATTTTCGTCAACGAATAGTCCGTCGGTAGTGGGATCTATCATAATCCATTTATTTAACTTTCTATCGAATATCTCTAGGACAACGTGATTGTCAAAATCGTATGGATAGTAGGGCATTAACGATACTTTTCTTGTAGATACTATTTTAGGTAATCTTCGTATGATTTGGAAATCAACATGGTCAAAAGCAATTTTACTAATAAAAATGCTCTGACCTTTTGATGTGATCAGAGCAATGGAGTGGTGGGATTCTATGTGCACTGCGATTCAGACGGCTTAGTCATTAAGCTTGAAAAAAAACTCTATTCAATTAAGAATAGAGTAGTGGAGCGGGAGACGGGATTCGAACCCGCGATATCTGC
>CAYOKR010000032.1:0-15470 GCA_964404625.1 uncultured Oscillospiraceae bacterium
GACTTACCGGCAGAAAGATTATCGTAGATACCTACGGCGGATATTGTGCTCACGGCGGCGGTGCGTTCTCCGGAAAGGATTCCACAAAAGTGGACCGCTCGGCAACTTACATGGCACGTTACATCTGCAAAAACCTTGTTGCAAGCGGTATTTGCGACAAAGTTCAACTGCAAGTTTCTTACGCAATCGGTCGTGCAAAGCCCGTTAGTATCGACGTTAATACGTTTGGTACTGGTAAAATCAGCGATTCGGCAATTTCTCAAATCATCACGGAAGAATTTGACCTTCGTCCAAAGGCAATCATCAACCAATTTGGTCTCACAAAGCCCATTTTCCTTGCAACTGCAAGTTATGGACATTTCGGTCGTAACGAATTCCCTTGGGAACAATTAGACAAGGTTGACGACCTTAAAAAATATATCTAAAGCTTTAATTAACATTACAAACAAACGTACAAATTAGCGACCGCAAACAAATATAGGGTGATTTTTCAAAATATTTTTGGTATGGTTACGAAAACTTGCTCACACCCAAACATTTATCAAGGTAAATTGTTAAAGCAAGTGTAACATTCGATCTCTCGATTGCATATAAAAGTATAATTTTACCCACAAATGTAAAAAGTGTCACAAACAGTGGCACTTTTTTGTTGCCGTTTGCATATCGACGTTGCTTTGTATGGGGATTGTAATGAGATACAACAGGAAATCTATAGTTGCAGATAACCTATAGTTGTATATAATTTATTATTGTAAACTATCCACTGCCATGTGTGTGGACGTCCACCAACGAACTAAGTTGCAGATAATTTACAATTATAGATAGTCTGCAGTTTTTTTGCGTGGAACGTACGCTATTTTGCATATATCGACAATCAAAGCTGCTTTTCTTTTTCAAACGCTTGAATATGTCGTATATTTTGTGATATAATATTATTTAATATAATGGTGTGGTATGCACACTGCATTGGATTGGCAACAAATTTCACTGCAACGGCAATTTGCTGTGCACATAGCGTTGTAAAAGGGGGGCAACTCCCAACACGATCCACAAACAATTTGCAAATATCAAGGACGTTTTCTTCAAAACATCTTCAAACAAGTAGAAATTGTAAACTGTGCGGCATCAAAAACAAACTTCTAAAACGATTTGCGCTATTATTTTTGTACAATCAACAAATGGTAAAAGGAACAAAATGGAACTTTCGGCAAAAGGCACGGTTGTAAGCATCGTCTATCGCAACGAAGAAAACGGCTATACGGTGTTAGTATTAGATTGTACCGACGGGGGAAAACTTACCTGCGTTGGCACTTTTCCCACGCTTAGCGTCGGCGCAATTTTAACTGTCGAAGGCAAAGTTTCCGTTCACAATAAGTACGGCGAGCAACTTACCGTCGAAAGTTACAAAATTACCGATCCCACCGGCAAGGAAGGTATCATCAAGTATCTTTCCAGCGGACTTATTCGTGGTGTGGGTGAAGTTACCGCCAAAAACATCTACGATAAATTTGGCGACGACACCTTTGCCGTTATCGAAAACAATCCCATGTTGCTTGCCAAAGTAAAGGGCATTTCCGCAAAAAAAGCAATGGATATTGCCAATTCCGTTGCCGAACTAAAGGTGATGCAAGAACAAATGATGTTTTTGCAAAGTTATGGTATCACCACAAATTTGTCACTAAAAATCTACAACATCTACAAGGAACAAACAAAATCGTTGGTGCTTGCCAACCCCTACAAACTTATCGACGACATCGACGGCGTAGGATTTGTTACGGCAGACAAAATTGCCCAAAGTGTGGGTATCGAGCCGATAAGCGAATTCCGTGTGCGTGCATCAATGGTGTATTTGCTAAAGGAAAGCGCAGATAAATCGGGTAATACATATTTGGTGTTTGACGAACTTGTGCAAAACTGCTCCAAACTTATCGACGTAGATTTAACGCAGTACGGCAAACTTGTGGAAGATACTTTAACAAAACTTGTGTTGGAACCCACCGTAAAAGTGTTCGAAGTGGAAAATCAGCGGTGTGTTTCTCTTGTTAGGTACTACAAGTTGGAGCGTGCTATCGCATCCAAACTGATTTCGCTAAACGCCGATGCAAAACGTGTGATGATGGATGCCGACAGTTTGATTGCACAATTCGAACAGGTAAACAAATTCGAGTTTCACCCAAGCCAACTTGGTGCGGTAAAATCGGCATTGGTAAACGGCGTTACCGTTATCACAGGCGGACCGGGTACGGGCAAAACCACAATAGTTAAGTGTATTGCACAAATTTTGTCTAATCATGGGCTAAAATTAGAACTTTGCGCACCAACGGGACGTGCAGCCAAGCGTTTGGCACAATCTACCGGCTACGATGCAAAAACAATCCACCGTTTGCTTTGTTACGAACCGCAAGGGGACAAAATGTCCTTTAAGTTCAACAGTTACAACACTTTGCCGTGCGACGTGGTTATTGTAGACGAAACGTCTATGGTGGATGTCAACGTGATGTACGCGCTTGTTTCCGCATTGGAAAAAGGCACCCGAATCGTGCTTGTGGGCGACAAGGATCAGCTTCCAAGCGTGGGTGCAGGCAACGTTTTAGCGGATATCATCCACAGCTGTGTGATAGAAATACGTTATCTAACGCATATTTATCGTCAATCGCAGGACAGTTTGATTGTTTCCAACGCGCATTTGATAAATAAGTGCAAAATGCCGGAAATTAACAACCACAGTCAGGACTTTTTCTTCAACAATATGACGGATTTTCAGCAGATTTCCGATACCGTCGTGCAAATGGTAACGACACGTTTGCCCAAGTTTACAGGATTGCCTTCAAGCGAAATTCAGGTACTTGGTGCACTAAAAAGCGGTGTTGCCGGCGTAGAAAATCTCAACAGACTGTTACAAGAACAACTAAATCCGCGTCAATACGGCAAAGGCGAGTATATCGTTGGCAAAAACATTTTCCGTCTTAACGACCGTGTTATGCAAACGGTCAATAACTACGATTTGGCATACGTTCGTCCCAACGACAAAGGTGAATTGGAAACAAGTCAAGGCGTATTTAACGGCGATATCGGGTTTATTACAGAAATTGACAGTGTGGAAGGTACTATCAAGGTGTTGTTTGACGACAACCGCCTTGCACTGTACACCGAACACGACCTTACCGACTTGCAACTTGCCTACGCAATAACCATACACAAAAGTCAAGGTAGCGAGTTCCCCGTGGTGGTGGTACCGCTTGTTAACGGTCCGCCAACAATTATTAACAAAAATCTACTTTATACGGCAATTACTCGTGCTAAAAAAACTGTAGTATTGGTGGGTAGCAAAAAGATTTTGGCACTTATGGTGCACAACAACTACATTGCTGCGCGAACAACCAATCTTTGCAGATTTTTGCAGGAAGAAAACGCCAACTATCAACGATATTTTGGCGGTAAAAAATCTAAACCAACGGACGATGTGGACGACTGACAAATGAAGTTTTTTACCAAAGCGGGAAAATTTTTTGCAAAGATATTTGCTCCTGCCAACTACAAATGTATAAATTGCGGTCGCGATGTGTTTGATGACTCGGGATTTTGTGTTGATTGCACCAAAATTTTACCTTTTAACAACGGCAAAACTTGTCCGCGATGTGGTGTGGGTATCGACGGTGCGGAAACTTATTGCGGACATTGCTCGTTTGATAAGGTGTATTTTGATAAGGCGTACTCTGCGTTTCACTATGACGGAATTATTACAAAAGCGATTGTGCAAATGAAGTTTAACAATTTGGGCAGTTTCACAACGGTGCTTGCAAACCATCTGGTAGACCTTGCACAAAAACACGATTTGCATTTCGACGTGGTTACATTTGCTCCAATGAGCAAAAAATCCAAGCGTATTCGCGGATATAATCAAGCGGAACTGTTAGCAAAAGCCTTTTGCGAAAAGTTGCAGATTGCCGAACCTATCCAAGCAATCGTCAAAACGAAGGAAACTGCTCCGCAGGAAAAACTAAACCGCTCCGAACGTAAACAAAATCTTGTGGGTGCGTATCAAATCAATGCCGACGTTAAAGGCAAAACCGTGCTTGTTATCGACGACGTAAAAACAACAGGTTCCACTTTAAACGAGTGCGCCAAAGTGCTTAAACGTGCAGGTGCTATATCGGTAATTTGTTTGACGGTAGCATCCCGAAAGGAAAAAATCCCCTTTGAATTGGAGGAAAACTAATGAAAGACAACTATGGTGGCGCAAATGCTCGCCAAGTAAAAAAACTGGGAAAAATTGCTAAATTAGTGGAAGAAAAAGAACCGATTTATCAGGCAATGACGGACGAGCAACTTGCCAGCCAAACGCAAATTTTGAAAGATAGATACGCCCAAGGTGAAACGTTGGACGAGCTTTTGCCCGACGCGTTTGCCGTATGTCGAGAAGCGAGTGTTCGTGTTTTGCAACAACGTCATTACCACGTGCAAATTTTGGGCGGTATCGCATTGCACCAAGGACGAATCTGTCAAATGGCTACGGGCGAAGGTAAAACTCTTACGGAAACTTTACCTGCCTACTTAAACGCTATTTCTGGTAAAGGCGTGCATATCATCACTGTAAACGAATATCTTGCTACTCGCGACAAGGATTGGATGGGCAAAGTATTCAAATTTTTGGGTTTGACGGTAGGCGTAACTCTTGCAAAACAAACGCAAGAAGAAAAACGTCAAGCCTACAACTGCGATATCACTTACGGTACCAATAGCGAATTTGGCTTCGATTACTTGCGCGATAACATGGCAACAAGTCGCAGTCAGTGTGTTCAACGTGAGCTAAACTTTGTTATCGTCGACGAAGTGGACAGTATTTTGATTGACGAAGCGCGCACGCCCCTTATCATTTCCGGACCGAGCGGTAAATCCAGCAGTATGTACAACACGGCAAATAAATTTGTTTGCACCTTGCAAAAATCCACCAATACCGACGACGAAGGTAAAACTGCCGACGACAAGGAAGAACCCAACGGCGACTACGTTGTAGACCGCAAGGACAAATCGGTGCGCCTTACCGACAAAGGTGTTACCAAGGCAGAAAGATTTTTCAAAATAGATAACCTTTCCGATCCGGATAACGTAGAACTGAACAACTACATCAACAACGCTTTGCGTGCCCACGGACTTATGAAGCGTGACGACGACTACATTGTAGAGCGTGGCAAAATTGTTATTATCGATTCCTTTACGGGACGCAAAATGGAAGGTAGACGTTTTTCCGGCGGATTACATCAAGCAATCGAAGCAAAGGAACACGTTACCATCAAGGAAGAAAACAAAACACTTGCAACAATCACTTTGCAAAACTACTTCCGTTTGTATCACAAACTTAGCGGCATGACGGGTACTGCCAAAACGGAAGAAGAGGAATTTAACACAATCTACAACATCGACGTAGTGTGCATTCCCACCCATTTGCCGTTGATAAGAAAGGACGAGCCCGACCTTGTCTACACAACACGTCAAGGCAAAATGCGTGCAATCGTCAACAAGATAAAGGAACTCAACTCCGTTGGACAACCCGTTTTGGTAGGTACCGTCACGGTGGAAAAGAGTGAAGAGCTTTCGCAACTGCTTACTCAACAAGGCATCAAACACAACGTTTTGAACGCAAAAAATCACAAACGCGAAGCGGAAATCGTTGCACAAGCAGGCAGATTCGGTTCGGTTACCATTGCCACCAACATGGCAGGACGCGGTACAGATATTTTGCTGGGCGGTAATGCGGAGTTTTTAGCCAAGCAGGAAATGAAACGTCTTGGTTACGACGACGAACAAATAGAACTGTCTACAAGTTTTATCAAAGGCGATGCGGAAGTTGAACAACTTCAAAATACCTTTGCTGAACTTGTTGCCAAACATAAACAAAACATCCAAGCGGAACGTCAAAAGGTGTTGGAATTGGGTGGATTGTGTGTTATCGGCACCGAACGTCACGAGTCACGCCGTATTGACAACCAACTTCGCGGTCGTGCAGGACGTCAAGGCGATCCGGGAAGAAGTATTTTCTTTATATCTGCCGAAGACGATATGATTCGTATTTTTGCAGGGGATCGCATCCAAAAGGTGCTTATGTTTGTCGGCACGGACGAAAACACGCCTATTCAAAACAGAGTGGTTACTTCCGTTATCGAGTCGGCGCAAAAACGTTTGGAAAGCATGCATTTTAGTAGCCGTAAAAATGTTTTGCAATTCGACGACGTAAATAACGCGCAACGCAAGGTTATTTACCACGAACGTAACGCAATTTTGGATGGTGACGATACTCACCAAAAGATTTTGTCTATGGTGGGCGAATATTCTCGATATGCCCTTGCCGAAGCATGTGACTACAACGAAAACGTTACCGTTTGGGATTTGAACAAACTCAATGGTAAATTGCAAGGATATATCTTTGCAGAGCCACCCTATGTTACGGAAGAATTTGTAAATCAAGTAGTGGAGCAGTGTTACGGCAAACGCAAACTTAAACCTGCTCAACTTGTGTGCGACCATATC
The DNA here is from genome assembly GCA_964404625.1 of uncultured Oscillospiraceae bacterium. Taxonomy (GTDB): domain Bacteria; phylum Bacillota; class Clostridia; order Christensenellales; family CAG-314; genus Fimimonas. Next base: position 6,529 of record CAYOKR010000032.1, read on the forward strand.
GCTCAACTTGTTACCGAGCAACTGGAACAACGCTACAACGAAGAAACTCCGCCCGACGAACTTCCCTTTAAGGAAGCGGAGCGCTACTTTTTGTTACACATAATGGACAACCTTTGGATGGATCATCTCGATGCTTTGGACGATCTAAAACAGGGCGTTGGATTGCAATCTATCGGTCAACACAATCCTATCGACGTGTATAAAAAGGAATCTTTCGATATGTTTGAAAAACTTAACGAGCAAATTCGCGTGCAAACGATACGTATGTTGTTGTTTAGTCGAATCCGCGCAGTAACCGTGCATCACAAACCGCTTCAAAGCGACGAACCAATCAACCCGAACAAATCGTTAAACCGTCTTTGCCCGTGTGGAAGTGGCAAAAAATACAAGAATTGTTGCTATCAAAAGGACTTGGCTGCGCAAGGTGACCAAGGTGTAACGGACGTACAAAGTGATGAACCTAAACAACTTTCCAAACAAGAGCAGTACGCACTCAAGCGTCAACAACGCAAAGCAAACAAAGGCAAAAAATAACAAAAACAATGCTTAAATGTGCAATTGTGCATGTGTTAATATGTATTTTTGTGCCTTTTGTGTAAATTTTTTGACTCCATGTCTGTTTGAGTATCTGTAAATCAAACAAATTTTCGCACCTTCGAAAAACTATATTTTAGGTAAAAATTATGATACAAATCGAAGAATTAAAACTATCTATCAAATCGTTGCAATCTAAACTTAACGGCATTGGCGAAAGTCTAAATATTCCCAAACTTACCGAAGAACTGTCCGCTCTAAACGAGCAACAGCACGCAACGGATTTTTGGAATGACGTAAAAAATGCGCAACAAGTTTCGCAACGCGCCAAAAACATCGAAGATAAAATCGCCAACTACAACAAATTGTGCAAAGGTCTTACCGACGTTGCTGATTTGCTCGATATGGCGGACGACGACCAAGAAATTTTGGAAGAAAGCGCCAACGAACTTGCTAATTTGGAAAAGGAAATAAACGAACTGCACATTGCAACGTTGCTTTCCGGCAAGTTCGACCAAAACAATGCCATACTTACCATTCACGCAGGTGCCGGCGGTACCGAAGCACAGGATTGGGCGCAAATGCTCTACCGTATGTACACTCGTTACGCCGAACGTCGTGGTTACAAAATCGAAGTGTTGGATTTTCTCGACGGTGAAGAAGCCGGTATAAAATCGGTAACTTTCCAAGTAAACGGTCTAAATGCCTATGGTTATCTAAAGGCAGAAAAAGGTGTTCACCGTTTAGTGCGTATTTCTCCGTTTGATTCGGCAAAGCGTCGTCATACCAGTTTTGCCAGTTTGGAAGTAATGCCCGAGTTACAACAAGATAACGACATCGTTATCGACGACAAGGATTTGAAGGTGGATACTTATCGCAGTAGCGGTGCAGGCGGACAGCACGTCAACAAAACGGAAAGTGCAATTCGTATCACGCATATTCCTACCGGCGTTGTGGTTTCTTGCCAAACACAACGTAGTCAAATTCAAAACCGCGAGCAAGCCATGATGATGTTGCGCTCCAAACTTGCGGAAATAAAAGAACGCGAACAAATGGAAGAAGCATTATCCATCAAAGGAGAAATCAAAAAAATCGAGTGGGGGAGCCAAATTCGTTCCTATGTATTTTGCCCCTACACTTTGGTAAAGGATCACCGTACCAATTTCGAAAACGCCAATATCGTCGACGTTATGGACGGCAATTTGCAACCTTTTATCGAAGATTATCTATCCAAAGTGTTTTAGTATGATAAAAATATCGCGATAAATTTATTTTATTGCAGTTTATTACACTCAAAATATAATCCACAAAAAACAAACAAGGACGTTTCTGTAATAGAAAAGTCCTTGTTTGTTTTTTTTAATTGTATTTCTTAAGTTCAATTATTTGCACCAAAACGGTTGTGCAATTTCTTATAGTGGAGTCTTAATTTTATTCTATTACGTAAGTTGTTTATTGTTTCAAAATTCAAAAAGTATTTTTTTGTAATTTGCATAGCAAATTTATATGTACAATCAATTGTTTGGCGGTGCAAAGTCGGTAAATAATTTTTTAATGCGCATATAAGTGTTTTTGAAAAAATCAATTATGAATGCAATAAAAAATGCAACCTGTTTTTTTGTTTTAGGTTGCATCTTTTTTGTTTAGTATTTGATTATTATAGAATTATTCCATTGCGGTTTCCGGCAAATTATCAAAGCGACTAATTGATTTAACTAATCGTGGGCGATTGTATCGTTGTATCAAAACAAAGGGCATATGGCAAATAAAATTGCATATCGAAAGTATTATTCCTCCCGTTTTGCGCCATATTTTCATACAGTATAAACCCAGTACTGCCGCCATAAAATGATTAAATTCCGCCACGCACGATTCCTTTACCAAAGTTTTCATTTTGTCTTTCGTTTTTGCGTCAAGACGTTTCTTTGGCATAAACCACGGTGCTATTTTGTGTATCAAAACGCTTGCATCGGGCAATTTTGTTTTCCATTTGTGTACACCTATCTTTCGATAAATTTGTCCGTCGTTTTCCCATTTGTACGATTTAAAAGGAAAACTGCTTTCATGTATCCATTTTCTCGGGAATACTCTGCCGATAAAAAATATCGTTAAACCGCTCACCATTAGATATAAAATACAGTATAAAAAATCCATTTTTTGCTCCTTTGTATTGTAAGATAACAGTTTTGCCCAATCGTTTTGTGCATTATCGTTTTGTCGATAGTAGTGCTATCTGCAAAAACGTTTTGCAAGTGTGTTGTGTATTTTGTACTTTCCTTCTATATAAATGTCGAATTTGTTTTAGTGATAGTTGTTGCTATCGCGAATATTTGTGTCTTATTTTATTTTGGTTATCAAAAATAGTATTTAAGTGTAAATTTTGTAGTTGTTAACGGGCATTTTTGTGCTATTCGGTAACTTTTGGTGTTTTACGTTTGAAGATAGACTTTCTAAACAGTATCAAATTGATAATCACAAAGTATACTGCGATTATTCCCAAAGTGAGCAGTGGCATATCGGGTGCGATAGTTGCAATAATCATCATAGGAAATCCAAACACAATAGCAGGGAAGTTTTGATATACCAAGTTTTCCGCCGCCGGCGTTTTGAAATCGCCGTCCAACTCACGCAGCAAAATTATGCCTGTGCTTGCTGTACCTGTCAACATTCCGTACATAACCAAAAATTGTTCTTCGCAGTAGTTCGGAAACAACTTTTTGGCAACAAAGTGATTGTAAAAATAAGTAGAAAACAATCCAACGACGGACAGTATCGCAATAACAAGCCAGTATTCGGCAATGTAGTCAATGCGGATTACGGCAATTCCTGCAACAATCATCACGTCAAAACAAAAGTTACTTATGCGTGTAAGTAAAAAGTTGTTTGTGTATTGTTTTTTGAGAATTTGCTTTTTATTGAGGAACTTGAGCAGTGCTTTAGCAACAACAGCCATAAGCACGCCGAACAAAAAGTTAAGTCCAAAAATGGTAGAACGCAAACCTTCGACGACGATTAAACTTATTAGCGCCATTACTCCGTACGATGCAAGGTACACAACCAAAACCAAAGCAACTTGCAATGTGAGTTTGTCCCAACTGCCACTCATAGGACGTTCGTTTTGTGACTGAATATCGTCGGCGTTGTAAACTTCGGCATTGTCGTTTTTAACAAGCAACTTGCCCTTTTTCTTTAGGATGTTTAGGTGTATCGTTCCGCCGATACTTGCCGACAAAAATCCCATTGCTGCAATTGTAAGCCCAAAGTGTGCGCCACCGGTAAAGCCGTAAGATTCTTCGTAGATAGTGCCGTAGTTGAGTGCTTGTCCGGTGCCTTGACCAAATCCAAACGGTAAAATTACCCCCGACGCAGGAAAAAGGTCGGTTACAAACAGTGACATAACTATTGTAATGCCCAACCCAAGCAATCCTTGTAAAAGATATGTCGAAACGGTTGTGAGTCCCGTGTTGAAAACTTCCGTTGTGCGTTCTTTTGTGGATTGATGTTCGTTTGTAACAAGCGTAGACGCGATAAATCCCAATGCAAGCATGTGGAATGTGATAATTTCCAACGTTTGTGCTCCGTTTCCGCCGAAAAATTCGGTATCGAACATAACGTCGCCCGTTGCGTAGAAGTAAATTGTTGCAATAATCAGCAAAATCAATCCACCCAAAACGGAAGTGGGCATTAGCGATTTTCTTAAAAATGGCAATAACTTTTTTAGCAAGCTTGCTACGATTAACGAAGCAAACACAACGGCAAGTAGGTTGATAAATCCCCAGGTGTTAGATTCCCAAAAATGTACCATTGTTGTTCTCCTTTATGTTTTTGTAACGGTAGTATACGTTCATATATTTAAGTGCGTTGTAGCGTTTTTGTCCTTTCACTTGGTATATCTTTCCATCATGATGGAAGTTTAGTTTGTTGCGTCCCATAACTGCCATTGCAGTAACGTCGTCGTAAGAAAAAACGTAGTGGTGCTTTTTGCGGATAAACTCAATTCGGTCGGCATACATCGTTAGGCGTATGTTTTTGCAAATAACCTTTTTGCGTTTTCCTACTATAACTTGGCGCAACGTAACTTGGTCGTGATAGAGCGGTTTGTCTAACGGCATATCCAACGAAAGATTGTTGATATAGTCGCATTGATAGTCGTACCATTCGCTCATCGTTTTGAACGGAAACTGTCCTTTAATAGGTACAAAAACCTTGTTTAAGCCGTACTTTACTGTAGTTTGACATCGTGTGCAACAAAACGTGTCTTTGTCGCTTGCAAAGGTAGATAGTCCACAATGCGGGCAAACGTACATGGCGCGTTCAATGTATTCGGCAGGGCGTTTGCTTTTGTAAATTCCGTTGTCTTGCGAGTCGTCTACTTGTAATTCCGTGCAAATAACGTCGTACAATTCGTCGTCCGTCATATCTTTGTATTGTTCGTAGGTCAAAACTTTGCTTACGGCAACTTTTCCTTTGCCTTTGCGCACAACGTTGCTCCAGCGTGGTTCGATACTGTATCCGCCTTGTTGTTTAACTATCGCAATGGGTAATTTTAAAAATTTTGCCAACTTTGCAACAGATGGTTTGATGTTGCAAGTTTTTCCGCTGTAAGTACGGTTGCCTTCGGGATACAAAATTATCGAACCGCCTTCTTTCGCCACGCGTGCACACAATTTGATTGTGCCAAGGTCCATTGCTCCTTTTTGTATAGGTATCGGTTGGATGCAGTAGTTTAGTAGTTTTCCAACCGTCTTGTTAGATAGCAAGTCTTCCGTGCAAACAACGTAGATATCGCCTTTAAACATTCTTGATATAAAAAATTGGTCAAAGGGTGTTTGGTGGTTGGATAGAATTAGGTATTGTCCTTTGTTGTCTTCAAAGGGGACAATCTCCATATTGTATTTGTGGTCGATTATGGGCTTTAGTACCCGGTTCGCAAAATTCCAATATCTTCTGTGACGTGGTTTTATGTAATTGTTTTTTGCCATTGTTAATCTCGAATTAAATTGATTTTTTTTGCATTTTAGCACAATGCATATATGTTTTGTCAAGCAATAATCGAGTCAAAATGATAAATATTTGACTTTTGTTAAATGTTTGATTATATAATGATACAATCTTTACCATAAAATTAACTGAAAGACACTACAACTTATGTCAAAAAGAAAAACTGTTTGTAGAAAAAACGTAGTAAAAAGGTTGAACGTTGTGTAAAAGATAAAAAATTTTCTTAAAAATGGCAAAAAATATGCTAAAACTCAATACTTTATCAAAAAAATACCACTTTTTGAAGATAATGTATTGATAAAATTAGAAAAATGTAGTATATTTAAGATATCATATAAAAGCGAGGTGTTCTACCATGCCTACTTGGCTTAAAGATGCAATTTTCTACGAAATTTATCCACAATCTTACAACGACACCAATGGCGACGGTATTGGCGATATCAACGGTATCACACAAAAGTTAGACTATATCAAGTCGCTTGGTTTTAATGCGATTTGGATGAACCCTTGTTTTGTTTCGCCGTTTATGGATGCCGGCTACGATGTTGCCGACTACAAAACAGTTGCTCCCAGATACGGTACCAACGAAGATTTGTATCATTTGTTCGACGAGGCTCACAAACGTGATATGCACGTCATATTGGACTTGGTTCCCGGTCACACAAGCGACCAACACGAGTGGTTTAGACAAAGCCAACGTGCGGATATCAACGAGCACACCGACACTTACGTTTGGACAAATTGTGTGTGGGATCGTCCGCAAGGTTTTTCATGGGTATCTGGCATGGCGGAACGTGACGGAACCTACCTTATCAACTTTTTTAACAGTCAACCTGCGTTAAACTACGGTTTTGCTAACGTTACCGATCCAAGTTGGCAAATGTCCTACACTAACCCTATTTGCCAAGCCAATTTTGATAAAATGTTGGACGTAATGCGTTTTTGGTTAGACCATGGTTGCGATGGCTTCCGTGTGGATATGGCGGATTCTCTTGTAAAAAATGACCCCGGTAAGCGTGCAACTGCAAGTTTGTGGCGTAGGGCTCGCACAATGTTGGATAACGAATATCCCGAAGCAATGCTTGTTGCCGAGTGGTGCAATGCTCCGCGTGCAATCAATCTTGCAGGTTTCCACTGCGACTTTGTGCTTTGTCATGACGGTACACTCAATAAACTTGGTTTCCGCAGTGGCAAAAAGAGTTATTTTTGCAAATCTGCACATATGTCGGCATCTACCTTTATGGAAAGATATCTTCGCGATTACCAAGCAACCAAACGTAACGGCTATATGAGTATCGTCTCCGGCAATCACGATAACGACCGTATCAGTTACAATCTTGACGAAAGCGAACTGCGTCTTGCATATACTTTTATCTTTACCATGCCCGGCGTTCCGTTTATGTATTACGGCGACGAAATCGGCATGAGATACATTCCACAAAATTCCAAGGAAGGCGGTTACAATCGCACGGGCGCACGTACTCCAATGCAATGGGGCGACAAACTTCCCAATCTTGGATTTAGCACCGCCAAAGTGGAAGATTTGTATCTTGACGTAGACCATTCGGCGGATGCACCCACAGTAAGCGCGCAAATTGACGACGAAAATTCATTGCTTAATCACGTTCGCAAACTCACGCAACTGCGTCACGACAACGTCGATTTGCAAGCGGACGGCGAATTTGAAGTACTTGTTGCCAACGATTGCGGTGTGCTTTGCTATCGTCGTGAAAATCTTGTCGTGGCAATCAATCCAACCGGCGTAACGCAACCTTTACACCTTGCCATGGGCGAAAAACTATTTGAAGTGGGCAGTGCAACGGCAAATGGCACCGAAACAATGCTTGCACCACAAACAGCGGTTGTATTCAAACTAATCTAACGAGGTAACTTATGGCAAAAACAATAGTAGCGCTTATCTACGACTTCGATAACACTCTTTCCACCCGTGATATGCAAGAGTTTACGTTTATTCCGTCGCTTGGCATCGAAGCGCATGAGTTTTGGAATGCTTGCGATAAATTCGCTCACGAAAACGAAACGGACAGCGTTTTGACCTACATGTATTTGATGGCGAAAATGGCAAAGGAGAAGAATATTCCGTTAACTCGCAACGATTTGATGGAAATGGGCAAGGGTGTTGAGTTTTTTGACGGTGTTACCGATTGGTTCGAGCGTATCAATGCCTACGGCGAAAAGAAAGGTATCGAAATACGTCACTATATCATCTCTTGCGGACTAAAATCCATGATAGAAGGTTGCTCCATTGCAAAGGAATTTTACAATATCTTTGCTTGCGACTATCTGTATGACGACAAAGGCAACGTTTTGTGGCCCCGTGAAGCGATTGATTACACCGCAAAAACGCAGTATTTATATCGCATTAACAAAGGTGTAGAGGATATCGGCGACGACAAAAAACTTAACATGTACATGGCACAGGACGAGCGCGTTGTCGCTTTCCCACACATGATTTACTTTGGCGACGGACTTACCGACGTGCCCAGTATGAAACTTATTCGTTCGCGTGGTGGCTATGCAATAGGCGTTTATCGTAATTCTGCCGATGCCGAGTATCTTGTAAACGAAAATCGTGTCGATTTTTATCTAAAAGGCGACTACACGGCAGGTTCCAAAATGGAACAATCGGTCAAGGCAATCATCAACAAGATTTCCGCCCAAGTGCGCTACGACCAACTTGCGACAAAATCGCGCGAAGTAGTGGCGGATAACGACTAATTAAAAAATATTCGTTGTATTGCACTGTTTTTGGTAAATACGCAATTTGATTTTGACAACACGTATTTTTTAGCGTTGTATAGTTTGCTAACACACAAAGTAAAGTGATAATTTTGATTATCGTGTTAGTTTGTTGTACAAATATTTATCAAATGCGGTTATCTCGTTTGCATACTTGTGCATTTGTATATATGTTCATAGCATCAATTAAGCAACCCCACAGGGTTGCTTTTTGCTTGTAGTAAATTGAGATTATGTGACGTAGCAAGCAGTGATAAAAACAATGATTCCACGAAAAGTTTTGTGCGTGTTTTGTAATGTATACTCGCAAAAATATTCGCTTTGTTAACAACAAATAGACACTTTTCGCCTTTTTGTTTAATTGTAGAAAATAATCGTGTACAGCCGTCGTAAAACACCGTTTTCTGTTATTTTGTCAATCGTTTTTTAAGAGTTTTTTAGAAATTTTTATAATTTTTTTTATTTTGTCCGCATTTGCGGGGAAAATAGGGGATAAAGACGGGTAAAAAACGGTTTAATTGCCTAAAAATAAGAAAAGGGCGCACGAGAAAAAGCCGCGACGTATTCGGCGCGGCGAAGTGGTGCGTCCTTTGTTTGCGTTATGCCGCTTTTTTCTTTATAAATTTGACGTGATAGTTTGAGTCGGG
>CAYOKR010000033.1:0-14668 GCA_964404625.1 uncultured Oscillospiraceae bacterium
AACAAATAATGTCTTTGGGCGTTATGAGTGCCGATACCAAAACTGATTTCTTTACAATCAACGAAGGTCGTGATTACCTTGATATTACCTTGAAGTTTGCCGGTTTCGATGGCATCAATAAAGCAGTTGCCAACAAATCCGATGTGGACGAAAATGGCAATTTTATCGGCAAAAACAACGTTACTGTTTATTTGAGCAATGGTAAAACGCTTACACCCAATACAAATTACATTAATGATAATGTTAATTTAGGTGCAATTCATATCGATGGTCTTGCGGACGGATATGTAGGTTCTTGTGAAGTTTACATCCAAGGAGACACGGAAACTGACCAATGGACTAATTTTGCCAAATTTCTTAACGAAAACGGACTCACTTGCCGTCGTGATTGGAATACGGTTATGGATGGTGTTAATTTCGCAAAGGAAGACGCTCAAAATCTCGTTAAGTACTACAAATGGAACGATTGTTTTATCTTCGACAAAGACGGAATTTTATCTGCGGTAAATGTGGAAAATACTCGCGTTGAGGCTATTAAAAATATATATACCGACGTTAAAAAAGACGAGGTTTATAAAGTTGACAAAGATGATAGTGTAAATTTGGAAAATTTATCTTTTGCAGAAATTAAAACGTACAATTCTAAAAACGTCATTTTAGATGGTTCTAATGTTTCAATAGGTGAAATTAGTTTGACTGTTGACGATTTCACACTGTTTGAAAACGATACTTCCTACGTCGTTGCCATTGCACTTCAATCTCAAACTACAAATGACATGGTTATCGTATCCAAGGGAAGTCCAAAGGAATTTAACGGTTCTTCTAAATTTACCGTTACAGCATCGTTACAGTTCGAATTGCCAAGTCTTGTAGACGATAGATATTCTGTTGTAGCGTTTATTGCTACCGCCGATGGAATTAGAGTTTCCGCTTGCAAAAACGTTCAATTTGATTCCGTTTTGCAAAATAAAATAGATATGATTGAAACGTCGGTTAATGTGGAAACAACCGAACAGAGTTCCGGCAAGGAAGTTACTCTCAATTATCAATCGACAACCGACCGTGTTGTGTACGTGGAATCGGTCGAAATATTCACGTATAGTCAATTTGTCGAAGAATTATCTTCAAGTGTTTTCTTCTACGGAACACCGTCAAACGACACGTTAGAAAAGTTGGTCGGCGAAGTTTACGTAACGGTGACTGCCGATGAACAAATAACTTCGGGCACGTATCGTATGGCATACACAGTCAAGAACGGAACAAACCAAACAAACGGTTACGTGTACGTTGAGTACGTTCAAAAGTAGTTTTCCTAAATGTCACAAAAGCGTAGTTAAAATGCAAGTTTTGTTGCGCTAAAGCTGTATTTTTGTATATTGCAGTAGCTTAATTAGTTTGTTGAAAAGTTTATGAGCCCGACTTCTGTGTTAATTATTCACACAACTATTGTAACTAATTTAGAGGTTTATGCAAAATGAATTTAGAACAATGGATTTGGCTACCTAAAGAAAGGTATCCGCATAATCAAACAACAATATACAGTGCATTTGGAGATTTTTCCAAGTGCAACTATACCGTTGCGGAATTTAGCAAACAATACGTTTTTGCACAAGTGCCCACACGAGTGCGCTTGCGTTTTAGTGCCGATAGTGTTTTTCAGCTGTTTTGTAACGACAAATTGATTGCAACCGGTCCTGCAACTGCGGGTGGCGATTTTTTAGGTAACGACAAGCCCCGCAGTTGCTATTACGCCTACGAAACGGAAATAAATACACAGTCGTGCAAACTCGATTTTTTTGCTCGAGTGCAAATGACGCCCGATAGATTTTGTCATTATTCGATGGGACATGGCGGTTTTATGTTATCGGGTGAGGCAATTTTTGCCGATGGTACAACTCAAACTTTTGCTACCGACCAATGTTGGCTGGTTCGCAAAAACGGTGCATATACTTGGCCGTGTAGATATGACGGTACTATTCCAACTGACGACTACGTTAACGCAGAAATCGTGCCGGATGTTTGGCACGCACAAACCGCACCTATTCCGATACGCGAAGAAAACAAAATCGCAGCAAATGGCAATGTCGTTACACTTGCCCCACACGAACAACGAACTATTCTTTTAGATTACGACAAAATTTACGCAGGATTTTTCTGTGCTACGTCAACTTACGGAAAGGTGCAAATAAATGCTCATTTGCGTGAAACGGACGAAGACGGCACAACGGAAAAGGTTACGCTTGTTGGCAATGCCGAGTACCGTAGCTTTTTTTTGCATAGTGTTGGCAATGTTTGCGCAACCTTAACAAACAATTCTAATAGTGCAACTACCGTTGAAATTTTTATTATTGCAACGAACTATCCTGTCACGCACGAGTGTGATACCGTAACGAGCGATGCACAACTTAATCAAGTACTTCAAACGTGCAAACACACCCTAAAAATTTGCCGACAAACGCAGCATTTAGATAGTCCGCGACATTGCGAACCGCTTGCTTGTACGGGCGACTACTACATCGAAAGTTTAATGACGCCCTTTGCATTCGGCGATATGCGACTTGCCGAGTTCGATTTGGTGCGTACTGCAATCTTGTTGGAAAATGCCGATGGCAGATTATTTCACACGACCTATAGCTTGCTGTTCGTTTGTATGCTGCGTGATGTCTACAACCTAACGGGCAACTTGTATTTGCTGCAACGTTGCGAAAAAGCACTAAAACTGTTGCTTTTACGTTTTGAAAGTTATCTTGGCAGAAATGGCTTGGTGGAAAGTTGTCCCGACTATATGTTCGTAGATTGGATATACGTAGACGAAATTTCGTTACATCATCCGCCAAAAGCACTGGGACAGTCTTGTATGAATATCTGCTATTTCGGTGCATTGCAAGCCGCTGCGGATATCTTTGATACTTTGGAAAAGAAAGACGATGCTACACGTTGCCGAACAAAATCGGAAAATTTGCGCAATGCAATCAACTTGTATTTGTACGATGCCGATGCAAAGATGTATTTTGCCGGACTAAATACGTCTACCGACCAAAAACTTTTGGGACAGTATATGCCTCAAAACGTAAGCAAACGTTACTACACCAAACACGCCAATATTTTGGCAGCGTATTTCGGTATTTGCGACGACGTTACTGCAAAACGCTTGGTTAATGAAATAATGTGCGACAAAATCGAAGGTGATTGTCAACCGTACTTTTTGCACTTTTTGTTGGAAGCAATCTACCGCTTGGGGTTGCGCGATAAGTACACGTTGGTAGTGCTAAATCGTTGGAAAAAACCTGTTGCCGATTGTTCCAAAGGTTTGGCGGAAGGTTTCGTTGTGCCCGAACCAACCTATCGTTTCGACCACAGCCACGCTTGGGGCGGAACACCGTTGTACTCACTGCCCAAAGCATTGCTCGGTTTGGAAATTCTCGATACGGGTATGAAAAAACTGAAACTTAACCCGTCGCTTTTGGGTTTGGATTACGCCACAACGACGTTGATTACTCCATACGGCGACGTAACTTGCATACAGCAAAAAGGCAAGACGCCTGTTGTGATTGCGCCGCCCGATGTTGAAATTGACCTTGTTTTATAACTGTGCTTACAGCACCTTTGTTTGCTGCATTGTTCGAGTTTGCCATAATACAACAAAATCGTGTTTGTATCGCAACAAAATACCTAAAAATACGCATTCACAAACAGAAATACATCAAAAAAGTAATATACACCGATAGTTAGAACTGCACCTCAAAAGTTAAACGCTTTGCAAGGCGCAGTTTTTTTGCAATAGGTAAATTGTTAAACTAAGTACAACACTTTTATCATCCGTTACATTTAAAAGTATAATTCACCTACCGCAATAAAAAAGGTTCGACACGTTTTGTATCGAACCTTTTTTGGTGAAGACGAGGAGACTTGAACTCTTGACCTCTTGCATGTCAAGCAAGCGCTCTAACCAACTGAGCTACGCCTTCGAATACTACAATTATACCGACATTGGTAAAAATGTCAATACCTTTTTGCAATCTAAAACAAAAAACACAACATCGTTTGTAAAAAACGTCAAATGTTCTTTCGTTTTATGATGCCATCGTCAAACAAAATCATGATGTTGTCTGCCGATTAGTTAAGTTTTTGAATTGCATAATATCAAATTTCTATTGCCAAAACGTTGTTGCTATTTCCTAAAAAGATGCTATTGCTATTCCCTTTTGACATTTGTAAAGGTCATTTTCTTAAATTACTATTACTAAAATAATATTGTTGTTATCTAAAAATCAAGTTACGTTTGTATAAAAAACGTTTGCGTGGGATATTTTTGACTAAATCACCTATCAAAAAAAATGTTTTTTGCTTAAAACATGTATCAATCAAAAAAAGTCGATAGCGGTAGTGCAGAAAAAATCGACAAGAATGTGGATAATTTTTTTACAAACACTTTGCGGAAAATCGCAAAAATTGCAGAACTGTGCGAAAAAATGTTACATTTTTGCCATTTTTTCATCATCAAAACTTGACATTTGAAGTGGGGGGGGGGTATAATTGTTCTGTATTCAATGTGCAACGCAATTTGTGCATAAGTCTTGCGCGTGCTTGCAATCTGCTTGCGCTCCTAACATCAAAAAACGTCAAACGTCCTATCCGTTTTCCGCCTACGGTTCAACAAATTGCGTTGCAAAGTTGCAAATCGTATGCCTAAAACTCCCCAAAATCCATTTGCTGTGTATTGTGTGGATGTTGCGATAGTTTTTAACGCAAAAAAAATGCCAAAACGGTTCACTAAAAATCGGTACAAAATCGCAAAAGATGGCTAAAAGTTTGCAAAAAAGTGCCAAAAACTGCCTTTTTTTTAATAAAATAGGCAATTTATTGTAAAAAGTCATTGACTTTGTTTTATGATAGGTCTATAATATTGCTGTAACCCCGGGGGATTTTATACATTTTTTAGATGTGGGTTACGTAAAACAACATACGTAGTGCAGTTTTGTCTAAATACTTTGATAACGTTGGCAATAAATTTTGCCCGTGCAAATATAGTATAAAGTGGGCGAAACGTCGTAGCACAAGGCAAACAAAAACAAGCAAGTGTAATCTAAACCTTTTGTGCATTTTTTTGCCAAAAGTTGCACTCTGTCCGACAAATTTTCGAGTAGCAATTTTTGTATCAAAAAATATCGCTTGTTTAACGTGGCAAAAAGGTTTTAATAGGAGAACGCAATATGAACAAAATGAAAGTGGTTTTAATTCTCGTTTGCGTTGTAATGGCTTTTACGGGTGTGGGTATTTACGCCGCCTTGCAGTCGGAAAGCAAGTTAGAAGCTAACACGCAAATCACTGTGGATGGCAACACGTCCAAAACATTCAAAGCGCAACTTACGGGATTTTATCCGGGCTGCACGCAGGAGTACAAAATTTCTCTAACGGGCGATTTGGCAGATAACTACAACGTAACGGTGTCTTTCCGTAACGACAACAAGCAGGGCGGATTGGAAAACTATATCACCGTAGTTATTTCCACAGCCGATTTCAAGTTGGAAAAGCCTTTAAAGGATTTGCTCGACGGCGAATCTATCGACCTTGGCGCCAACGCTAACGAAATTACAATAGCCTACACAATGCCCACCGACGCCGGCAACGAAGCTCAAGCTACCACTTGCGATTTCTACGTCGACGTTACCGCTAAAAACAGTTAAACACGCTTATGCAAGAGAGAAACAACAATCGTGCAAAACTCAAAAAGGTGTTGCGCATTGTCGGCGACGTTCTGGTTTTTGTACTGGTGGCAATTGCGTTGTTCGCAGTGGTGCTAAGCATTGTTTCCAAAAAGGATAGCGACGGCACTGCAACCGTATTTGGCGTTCAACTGCGCTTTGTGCAATCATCTTCGATGGAAAAGTGCGAGCAAACGGATGTTAGCGCATACAAAATAAAAAGTATTCCCGTCAAATCCTGTGTGTTTGTGCAAGTTGTCCCCGATAACGAAGCCGATGCTAATCAATGGTACAGCAACATCCAAGTGGGCGACGTGCTAACCGTTAAGTACTACTACACTCGGCAAGAAACCATCACTCACCGCGTTGTCGATATTCAACCCAATACCAATGGCGGATATACTATCACGTTAGAAGGCGATAACAAAAACGACGATAGCTCTAAACTTATGCAACAGGTAATCGATACCTCCGCCGTAAACAGCTACAACTACGTAGTCGGCAAAGTAGTGGGGCAAAGCTATCCGCTCGGTTTGTTGGTTTACGCATTCAAATCCCCTGTGGGATTGGTCTGCTTAATCATCATCCCTTGCCTAATCATCATCGTGTTCGAAATACTACGCCTTGCGCGCGTGTTCAACGCAGATAAAAAACAAAAACTTCAAGTTCAGCAACAACAGCAAGCCGACGAAATCGAAAAACTCAAACGTCAACTTGCCGAGTTGCAAAACAATACGCAATCAAGCGATAAAACCGAATTACCGTCGGACGAAACTGACGTTAAATAAATTGTTAGGAGGAACACTCATGGACGTTTTAATGATCATCTTTATTGTAATGGCTCTAATCGTGGGGCTGTTCAGCGTAACACTGGTTGTGAGAGACTTCATTCTTG
Organism: uncultured Oscillospiraceae bacterium; assembly: GCA_964404625.1. Taxonomy (GTDB): domain Bacteria; phylum Bacillota; class Clostridia; order Christensenellales; family CAG-314; genus Fimimonas. The sequence goes on from CAYOKR010000033.1 coordinate 6,601, forward strand.
ACGAAAAACAACGCAAAAGAAAAGCCGCCGAACCACAACCGCAAGCACCGGCAGTTGTTTGTCCCGTTGCAGTAGCGCAACCGCAAGTTGCCGAACCGCAACCGGCTGAACCTGTTGCAACTCGTGCCGAACCCACAATCGATCTCGACGACGAAAGCACCGTTGCTTTCTCCGCTGCACCGCAAAGTTTGGACGAAAAGTATTTGGAGTTGGACGCTGAGTCCAAAGGTTACTACGACGAAATTGTTCGTTGCGCAATGTCCGTTGCGGGTAGCAAACGTTTTAAAAACGCTTCCTACGAAGAATACAAAGTCGGCTCTAATCGTTTGGTTCGTATCAAAATCAAACGCGGTATCGTAATTTGCGAATTGGTAATCCCCAATTTGGCATTCAAAAGCTACGTCAACACCAACAAAGTGGCGATGAAACAAGCTCCGGCAACCATCAAAGTTATCGACGAGCAATCTCTCAACGCCGTAAAACACAGTATGGGTATCGCAATGCAAGCCATCGAAGAAGAACGTGCCTACAAAAAGGAACAAGCAAAACTTCGTCGCAAGCAAGCTAAAAAAGCCGCAGCAGAAGCTGCCGATACCGACCAACAATAACAGTATCTACTCGCCCGTGTAAGTTGTAGGTGGCGTTTTAAGATAGAAGTAACAAAATAGTAATATTTAAAGGAGGAATATGTAAATGGGTAAAAACAAAGTAACAACATTGCTTGTGGCATGCGTAATGATTATGCTCTGTACTGCAACTATCGTTGGCGGAACTTACGCTTTGTGGAGCGATAGCATAACAACCGAAAACCACCTTGCCGCAGGTAGATTGGACGTAACCTTGCAACGTACCGCATTAAGAAAGCATATGTTAGGTGCTAACGGTGTGATGACCGATGATAACAGCGATGTCGCTGCAACAATCACTAACGACACTAACTTCTTCGGCATTGGCGAAGGCGAACTCGTTGTACCTACGTCTGTTTACCAAGCAAAACTAAAGCTTGCAAACGATGGTAGTGTTGCAGTTAACTATAGTGTAACAATCACTGTTGATGCAGGTATCGATACCGCACTTGCCGAGCAACTAAAAGTGTATATCGGCACAGTCGATGCTCAAGGCGAACCCGTCTATGACGAAGGCTACGCTCTTGCAGATGCAGACGAAATCAAAATCCCCGCAGGCTCGTTAAACGCAGGTGCTAATACCGAGTTCTGGGTAAAGGTAGAGTTCGTTAACGTAACCGATAAAGCAACACACAACGCCGCACAAGGCGAAAGTGTTAGTTTCGACTTGGTTGTAAACGCAATCCAAAAAGTTGACTGATTTTAAGCATAAGGTCAAAACTACAAATTCTATATCTTAATTATATCGACAAAACAAACATCGATAAGTGATATGCTCGTCCAAAAGTACCTAACTTTTGGAGTCCATACCATAAGTAACAAATTTTAAAGGAGATTATTTTATGAACAACACAACAAAACGCAGTGTCGTTGTTTCCGCAATTTTGGCAGTCGTACTTTGCGTAAGCCTTATTGCAGGCGCAACCTATGCATTGTTTACCTCCGAAAGCTCAGTTAACGTTGCTGTTACTTCCGGTAAAGTAAGCGTGGTTGCAGGCATCAACCAATCATCAATTGAACTTTATTCGCCCACAGAGATGGACTTCGATGGTACAATCACAAACGCAGATAACGCTGCTAATAACGGCCACTTTGCAAACAACGGCACAGTTACCGTGGATGGTGAAACAATCGCCGTTTCCGGTATGACTCCCGGTGACAAAGTGTCTTTCGATATCGTAGTTGAAAACAAAAGCACCGTAAGTGTTAAATATCGCACAATCATTTCCACAGTAGATAGCGACGGTATGCTCGCTAACGGTCTAAAAATCACTATCAACGGCACAACTTACACAGGTAGCACAAACGTTTCCGTTTGGACATCGTTGGAAGCTAACTCTTCTCCTGCTAAAGTGTCGGTAGTAATCGAACTTCCCACAACCGCAACGACCTGCCAAGGCAAAACTCTTAGCCTTACATACGCAGTAAGCGCAGTTCAAGGTAACGTTGTAACGGAAGACCCTGCAAAAGACACCTACTACGTGTATACCCCTGTTGACCTTGCTGCATTTTCCAGCAACTTCGACACACTACACTATAACCCATTGACAAAAAAAGGCACCTACAAAAAATTGGCAATCATTAACGATATCGATATGAGTGGTGTTGCATACGATACTATCAATTCTACCACAGCATTCGCTCTCGAAATTATCGGTAACCAAAAAACCATCACAGGTCTTTCTTGTACTTTGATTAGTGCAGGTGAAGCTAACTGTGAAATCGCAATTTCCGACCTTACAATTTCCGGCGCTCACATCGAATCTACCGCTGCACAAAGCTTAGAACTTGGTACAGCCGCATTTGTAGGCAGCATGGATGCTAATGCAAAATTGAGTATGTCTAACTGCACATTGGAAAATTCCTATGTGGAAGGTCTCGAAGAAAATGCTCGTGCTGCAGGCTTAGTTGGATACGTTAGTAACGGTACTGCATCTATCACCGATTGCGTAGTTAATAATTGCACAATCAAATCTGCAGACAGTGCATCGGCAATCATTAATAACACATACGCTACAACTACAATTTCCGATTGCAAAGTTGATGGTAACACATCTATTATTAGCACAGAAGTTAGAAATAGCTCCGCACACACCGCAGTTGTTGTTGGTACCGTTCAAGATAGCGGCAACGTAACAATTAAAAACACTAAAGTTGCAGATACCGTTAAGGTAACTCGTGAAGGCACAGCAGAGCCTATCCATCCTTGGGTTGCTCGTATAATTAAAGGTGGACAACTCAAAATAGACGGTACAGTTTATGCGTTTGCAGCAACTGTTAAAAATATTTTGTTGACAGATAACGGACAAGGTTTGCAATACGACTACCACGTTATTGACGAATGGGATCCTCTTACTGGTGCTGCTGACATAACAAATAGAGTCGGTATCGTAATTAACGGTGCAGAACATAAAATTTCCGGTCTTACAGCTCCGTTGATTGACTACATGACCTACGGCGTTACCATCTCCAATTTGACTATTGCAAATTCAAACATCTGTGACTATATTGAACGCGGTGGCGAAGACGTTTACTGCGTAGGTGCATTTATTGCATATACAGATGCAAACGATCGTCTTGTTAAACTTGAAAACTGCCATGTTGTAAACTCCGTTGTTGGTAATGGTACTGCAAAATATTCCGGCGGTATTATTGGATACTTTACCGGTTCAACAGGTCTCGACATTACCGACTGCTCCGTAGATAGCAACACTGTTATCAAAAACAACAGTGAAGGAAGTCTTGGTGGAATTGTTGGTTTCTGCCAAGCTCAACCCACCCAAAAACAAATAATCGACAACTGCTCTGTTGCTACCGACAATCTTGAAAACGGTAAATATACCGGTTCTATCGTAGGTACCGTTAACTTCGGTGGCGTTTTGGAAATAATTCTTCCCGAAGGCAAAACTTTCGACTCTACTTGCTACGGACGTATCGTTAACGCAACAATCAAATGTGGCGATACAACTTACACAAGCAACGCAGCAGCTCTCGCAAGCGCATTGCAAGTTGACGACGAAACAATCAACGTTGTTTTGACAGGCGATATCAACCTTGACATTTCTTTGTTAACCGACTATGTTGGTGGCTCCGGACAACGTCGTTTGGGGGGGGCAGATACAACTGCTATTAACATTGACTTGAACAGTCACAAGTTGCACTTTAACACCAGCTATATGTCTGCTTTGGGCGCAAAAAATAGAGATGCCGTTATAACAGTTAAAAACGGTTCTTTGGATTCGGATTATACTTCATTTGGAACGAACTGGAATATTTACGATTTAACATACGACGATTGCACTTGGAAGTTTTACGACGTTACCTTTAACAAAGCCGTTGCTGTAAACTGCGGTGCAAAAGTTTACATGGAAGATTGCACAATCACAGATACAAACGCTGTATACGGTTTATGGATCAGTGCAAAAGCAGGCGATGTTGAATTGAACAGAGTTACCATCAACATGACAAATTCCGATGGTCGTGCAATTGCAATCAAAGATCAATATGTAGAGGATAAAAATCTTCGTACTCAAATCAATCTTAAGTTGACAGACTGCACATTCACATCAAACAAAAAAGCAGCTGTTTTGGTTACTAACACTGCAGGTGCGAAAATCACTGCAAGCGGTTGCAATATCACAAATGTGGCAGCTGACAGCACAAACCTTGTTTGGGTTGATAACGGTGATATTTCAAAAGTTCACACCGAATCCGGCGAAACCGGATATTACAGCGAATACGCAGCACTCGTTACTGTTAACGGTGGAACCGCAATCGTTGAACCCTAAAACGTTAACCAAAAACAAACAGTTTTAGATTTTGCTAAATCAAAGGTTGTCAACGTAAAACATCTTTAACTAAAGTAAATGTTTTTATGATGTAACTAATCAAAGTTAACAAATAAAGATGTTTTTGCGATTTTGCGAACCAAAGGTTAACAAAATAAACAAATTTAGATTTTTCTAATCTAAGTAGAACAGCGGAGAGTTGAGTGGTTGTAACTCCACTCTCCGTTTGTTCTATATCTAATCAAAACATATCTTAAACAAAGGGAGTGGCTTGCTCCTCCCGAAAGCTTAACCAAAAACTTATCATTTTCACTAAAATAAAAAACAAAATTATATTTAAGGAGACAATGAATATGACAACGAAAACAAAAGTTGTCGTTACGGCATTGTTGGCAATAGTGCTTTGCGTAAGCCTTATTGCCGGTGCCACGTTTGCATTGTTCACATCCGAAAGTTCAGTAAACGTTGCTGTATCTTCCGGTAAAGTGGACGTCGTTGCAACATTGGACAGTGAAGTTACGCTTTACTCACCAGCAAGCATTAGCCAAGATGGCGAAGTAACCGATCCGACTGATGCATCAAATAAAAACGCATTTGCAAACGGGGGGGGGTAGTAGTATCCGGTGACCAAATCACGATAAGTAATATCACTCCCGGCGACAAAGTAACATTAAAAATCAACGTACAAAACAACAGCACAGTAGCAGTTAAGTATCGCACAATCCTTATTTGCGACGACGCAGACGGACTTTTTGCAGGACTTAACGTTAAAATCGACGGTGTCGAATACGACGGCAATTCTCGTGTTTCTAAATACGCTACTTTGGCTGCCGGTGCAGATATTCACTCGGTTGTTGTGGAAATCGAGCTTCCCACAACCGCACAAAACATCTACCAAGGCAAAGAACTTGCAATTCACTACAATGTAGAAGCTGTTCAAGGCAATGTGGATGTTTCCGCACAAGACAATGCAACGCACGTTTTCAACATGGCAGACCTTAAAGCCGCTTTAACATGGAAATATCAACGTCAAGACCTTGGTACTATCTGTATCGAACAAGATATCGATATGACAGGTTGGACGGCATTGAGCCTTAACTACTGCAGTTTTGTTTTGAACGGCAACGGTCACTCACTCACAAACCAAACCGCACCTCTTGCGAAAGATTTTGGTATCGGTACGTACAAAATCAGCAACATCAAATTTGTAGACGCTGATATCGATACACCACAATTTGCAGGTGCACTTGTCGGTGAAATTTCGTGCAATGGCGGTATCGATTTGATAATTTCTAATTGTGACGTTATCGGATCCACAATCCATGCATATCAATATGCAGGCGGTCTTATCGGTTTCTCATCCGAAGCAAACGGAACATACGTTAGCTCAATTGCTATCACAAACTGTCACATTATCGATACAGACGTTTCCACAGACGATTCTTCCGCAGGCGGATTGATTGGTCACGTTTATTCGGACACCACAATAACAAATTGCTCGATTGATAAAGATTCTTCCGTATCTTGCGCAGAAGATAGAAAAGGTGGCGCAGCAAAAGCAGGTGCTCTTGTTGGTACTGTAAACGCACGTACAACCAGAATTAACAACTGCTCGTCTTCGGCAACCGTAACAAACGTTAATGCACAAAACCCTGCTGCAAACGGCTTGGTTGGACGTGTATATGGCAATGTCATTTTGGACGGGGCTATTCCTGCAGCTTCTGTAGAAGATATTTCAAGTGCTATGGCAATGGGCGCTGCTGCCGACTTTGGCGGACAAACACTTACTAAAGTTAATGTCAAAAACATTGTAGATGATATCAGCGTTAAGAACGGAACGCTTGAATTTGGTTCAACATATACTAATGATTACGGTTCGTTTAGAACTGACACATATTTTGACATTCGTCCTACAACCGACAAACAAGCAACTTTTGAAAATGTTAAGTTTGTAAATAATGAATATAATCCAAATAGTGTCAACTGCACAAACAGAACGGAAAAAGTATTGCAATTTTACGCTAGTACGTCTGTAAATCAAAAAATTGTTTTCAAAAACTGCACATTCAAAGATGCTTACATCTTGATTAATTGCGGCAGCGGTCATTCTCCGGTTGTTGATGTAGAATTTATCAACTGCACATTCGATAACTTTGGAATTTACGGTGCAATTTCGATTCAAGGAACAGGAACAACAAACGTTACGTTTACTGATTGCGAATTTAACTTTACTGCAACAGGAAAACAAGAAATTGTAAGTCGTTCGGGCAGTGTAAAAACCGTTATTACTTTTAAAGGTGCAAACACCCTTAACGGTAATGCCGCTACAGCTGCGGAAGGTATTAAAATACTCAATCCTGAGGTTATAGTATGCACTAAAAATAACAGTGGTGAATACGTAGCTACGATAAACGGACTCGACAGTCTTACAACAAGCGGTAATGCCATTAAATAAAGTATTTTCACATTAAATATTTTATGTTGGTGTGAACAAGTAGCTAATGCACACGATATACGTGTTGTAAAGTTAATTGTTCAATCCCCCGTAAGGTAAGTTAACACCGTACAAACTTATTTGTGCAACCCACCTTAACAAAGGATTGTAGACGAGGAGTGCAATCGAACTTGTTACCGACAAGCACATTACAACATCCACATCGTCCATCCCGCATAAGGTAAAAATCAATTAGTGGAATTGTTAAGTGAATAACTAAAAATTTGTACAGAGACTCGTTACCCGAGTCTCTGTTTTTATGTTTGCACTTTAGTGTTGCAACTGCACCCGTTTTTATTCATATGTTTGTACAAATTGTCAATTGTAACCATTCAATATCTTTTTGTTATTAACAGGTTGCTTAAAATTTAAATACAATAGTATCGAATGTTTGTTTTGCTTGTCTTTGTCTAAGTCGCCAATCTTAACCATTCAATGTCTTTGCGTTAACAGTTTGCTTTCGATTCAAATATCAAACTTATTATTTTTAGTTTACATAAACAAAAAACGTGCAAGATTTTCTCTTGCACGTTTGTTATTATTCTGCTTGTTACATTTTTGCCATACCGTTTGTTGATTTTTGTGAAAATCAGCATTTTTGCAATCATTTAAGCAAGGGTTGCATTGTTTTTTTGCAACGTTTCTTGCAAACGGTTATTTAATTATAACGCTTGTTTGTCCGCTTATGGTAAGCACGTTACCGGAAATAGTTGCCGTACCTTCGCCGACGTATTCCAAAATTTCGCTAAATGAGTAGTTGTATTTGTCTGAAAGGTCGATTTCCAACGATTCGGAATCACTATTGTGTAGAATGTACGTTGTTGTGCCTTGGTAGTCCACCTTAAATCCGCCAAAATGTTGCGAGTAGCTCAATGCGGTGTAGTCGCCACGAGCAATTTGCGGATAATTTGCGCGGATGGTGATAAGCTTGCGGTAGTGGTTTAGCAAACTGTCGTTGTCTTTGTCTTGCATAACCATAGTATCTGTAATTTGTTTGGTGTAGGTCGTTCCTTCCGGGTCTTTCACGGTGTCGCCATCACCCCAAACCATTGCCATACGTCTGTTTGCATCGGTGTTGGCGCTTCCGCGTGAACCCAACATACCAAGTTCTTCGCCGTAGTAGATAAATGGTGATCCGCTACACAACAGATACATACTTG
>CAYOKR010000034.1:0-14515 GCA_964404625.1 uncultured Oscillospiraceae bacterium
GCAAGCACTTTGCTGAACATCCCGACCACTTTGACCCACGTCAATACCTTGGCGATGCACGCGCAATGATGAAGGAAATGGTTAAGCACAAGATTGTTAACGTGCTTGGTTCCGCAAACAAAGCGTAAGCAAATTTACGTTGTTGGCAAGGCGCAGTGCCCTACCGACACAAACAAAACTAAAAAACACAAAGGCTTTGGAAATATCCGGAGCCTTTTTTTGTGCGAATTTTGATATCGAACGCAACACATTACTACAAATAATTCAAATTTAGACAAATTTGCAAAAAAAGTACTGACTGCAACACATTATTATCGATAGTTAAAATAATAATAAGTATATCATTATAATGTCTACTGCATCGTACTTCTCAACTTGGGTTGTGATTTGCGTTCGCTATAATGTATTTTAACGTAGACTGCACGAATTTGTTAGAGATAGAATAAATTGTAAAAAACATTTTTCAATCACCCTAAAAACGCTTGATTGAAAAACCAAAATGTAGTACAATACTGCAAGACAAGGAGAGAGGTAGTATGAAAAAATCCGTTTGCACAAACCAAAGTAAAAAGTTCGTTGCAATGGCATCTTTTCCCCTTTTTGATTTTGTTTTATCGACGCTTTGATTGTTTGTTCAATCAGGCGTTATTTTTTATCCAAAAGATATGCAAATAAAATTGCTTGTTTGTTAAGTGAGATTACGTAAATTTTCCGCAAAATAAATCACCGATAAAACGAGAGAATTATATTGCAAAATCCATTAGGGCAACCAAAGACCTTATCAAAACAACTGCAAATTAAATCAAACTACGAGATAGCAATAATTATCTTGAAACGACAGTCAGTCATTTGTTAGGTCAAAAAACAGTAAAACAAATCACCAAACGGCAATACGTTAATACAAAAATGACAGCATTGCACATTACACAAAAAAAATATTACATACAAGGAGAACAATTATGGAAAACGTTACAATCATCAATCATCCGCTTATGTCACACAAAGTCGCACTACTTCGCGACAAGAACACAAACACCAAGCAATTTAGAGAATTGGTGGAAGAAATTGCTACGTTGCTTACATACGAAGCGTTCAAAGATATTCCCACACAGGAAGTTATGGTAGAAACTCCGTTGGAAGTTACTCCACAACACGTAATCGTAGATAATTCTATTGCAATTATCCCCATTTTGCGTGCAGGCTTGGGAATGGTAAACGGCGTACATACATTGTTCCCCACCGCAAAAGTCGGTCACATCGGTATGTATCGTGACGAAGAAACTTGCCAACCGCAAGAATACTACTGCAAGTTGCCTTTGCACATCGAAGACAAAATTTGTATCGTTTTGGACCCAATGCTTGCTACCGGCGGAAGTGCCATTGCAGCAGTTGACCTTTTGAAAGCAAAGGGCGTAAAGAATATCAAATGTATGCATATTATTGCTGCTCCCGAAGGAATCGAAGCATTGCACAAAGCACACCCGGACGTGCAAATTTACTGCGCAACACAAGACAGACAACTTAACGAAGCAAGTTACATTTTGCCCGGGCTTGGCGACGCAGGTGACAGATTGTTTGGCACGAAATAGGTATTAACAAGTACAAAAACACGTATTAAATACCGAGTTTTGTAACGCAAGGTAATATAAATTTCAAACAACATCCCTTAATGAAACACAAAATAGCAAAAGGACTTTCCACAATTGGAAAGTCCTTTTTGATATATTGATTTTTTGTTGATTGACTGATGTTTGATGTTGCAATATCTATAGAAATGGAATATCGGTAGCAACAAACATCGTTCCGTATTGTAGATTTAGCATCTATAAATGTAGAATAATATAAATACATTTTTTACCAAAAGCAAAAACGAATATTTTACTCTATTATAAATATCGAATAATGCAAACCAAAATTAATCTGCATTTACTATTATTGCATAATCGACAAGTTTTTGACGGAGATTTTGCAGTCAAAAAAACGGAAAAAGTTTAGTCGGCTTTGTAGATAACGCGTCCGCAGTGTTCACAACGCATAATACCGTCGTGCTTTTGCATTTCCGACTCAACAACACCCAAAGGGATATCCATACGGCAACCGCCACAACGATTTCCGTCGTTAAGCGGAACAAACACAGGGAAAACTTTGCCTGCGGAAATACGAGTGTACATTTCGAACAGCTTGGAATCTAACTGTGGTTTTAGAGCGTCCAACTGTGTGCGAAGTTCCATAACGCGTGGTTTAACCGCTTCTTTTTGGTTGTTAAAGTCTTCGTTTGCTTGTTTAAGAGCCTTGGCAACAGTAACAAGTTTTGTGTTGATTTCGTCAAACTTTTTGGCAATTTCTTCACTATCGCGAAGGATATCTTTAATTTCGCCTTCCACTTGAGCAAGCAATTTTATTTGTTCGTCCAACTTCTTGCTCATATATTTTAGTTCGTCGCTACTTTCCACGTGAGTCATTTCATTGGTATTTTCTTCTATCACCGACGTGATTTTTGCTACCGTTTGTTTTGCTTGAGCAAGACGATTTTTTAGGTCTCCGGCTTTGGCATCCAGTTTGTTGAGGGTATCTTCGTATTCTTGACGAAGCGCTTTGTACTTTTTGAGATTTTGATAGGCTTCGCTTTTGCGCAAATCACGTTCGATACGGTTAAGTTCTCCGTCGATTTTTTGATAGTCTAACAGTTGTTGTTGAATCATTGTGGTCCTCCTATATGTTCAATGGCGCGGTTGATTTGCGACAATTTGTCTTGTACAACCTCGTCGTTGCATTGGGTTAGTATTTGAGTATATTTTTGTTGTTCCGTCAAAAGAAATTGGCGGAAATCTTGCGTAAGATTGGCAAGATTAGTAATACCGAATTGCAGTTGCAATAGTGTTAGTTGCATTTTTTCAGTTGTTTGTTCGGCACAAATAAGGTCGTAATATTTTCCGTCGAAAAACTTTACATCCAAAGTGATTTTGTAGTTACATTCAAGCAGATATTTGCGTACGTCCACTTGGTTGCGCATAGGTTGTAGAACTAAATACTTTGGCAAGGTATCTGCATTTTGCAAAATGGAAATTGTTTCCAAACCGCCCATACCCGCAATAACCGCACAATCACACGCAACCTTTTGCAATCCGTTTTGGCAGATAAACTGACAGTTGTGCATTTGCACGTTTGTGCATAGTTTTTGTGCTTTTTGCAAACTTGGTTGGGAAATATCTACAAAAACAACGTTTGTTACTTTGTGTTGTTGCCAGGCTCCAACACCTATATAGCCGTGGTCGCAACCGACGTCGCACAAAACGTTGACGTCGGGGATTGCTTGCACTATTTTGTAAAGGCGTAGCGTCATCTTAGTCGAGATAGTCGCGCAATTTTTTGCTACGAGTGGGATTACGAAGTTTGCGCAATGCTTTTGCTTCTATTTGGCGGATACGTTCACGAGTAACGTTGAACACTTTGCCAACTTCTTCCAAGGTACGTTGTTTACCGTCGTCAAGACCGTAACGCAAACGGATTACCTTTTCTTCACGCGGGGTAAGTTTGTGCAAAGTTGCTACAAGTTGTTCGTGCAACATCGATTGTGCAGCCATATCGCCCGGAGCAACCGTTTTGGTATCTTCGATAAAGTCCACAAGGTGAGAATCTTCTTCTTCGCCGATAGGCGTTTCCAAAGATACGGGGTCTTGGGCAATTTTTTGAATTTCCACAACCTTTTCCGGAGAGATACCCATATATTCGGCAATTTCTTCCGGGGTAGGTTCGCGTCCTAACTCTTGCAACAATGCACGTTGAGCACGAACTTGACGGTTGATTGTTTCAACCATATGTACGGGGATACGAATTGTGCGCGCTTGGTCGGCAATGGCACGAGTTATTGCTTGACGAATCCACCAAGTGGCGTATGTAGAAAATTTAAATCCTTTGGTATAGTCGAACTTTTCTACCGCTTTCATAAGTCCTACGTTACCTTCTTGAATCAAATCCAAAAATAACATACCGCGACCGATATAGCGTTTTGCGATGCTTACAACCAAACGAAGGTTAGTTTCGCAAAGTTTACGTTTTGCCTCTTCATCGCCCTCCAAAATGCGTTTGGCAATTTCAATTTCTTCGTCGCTGCTAAGAAGAGGGACTTTACCGATATCGCGCAGGTACATTTTTACGGGGTCGTCTACGGAGACGTCGCCAATAGACTTATACAAGGCGGAGTTATCCTTATCTAACGAATCGGCAATAGAAATGCCGTTGGTTTCCAAAAACTTGTAGATTTCAGCATTTTGGTCGGCATCCAAATCTAATTTTTCCAGTTTTGTTTCCAGTTCGTCAAAAGTGATTTTGTTAGTTCCGGTGCCTTTGATTTCTTCCAAAAGTCCTTTCAAAAATTCTTGTGTAAGTTGCATTTTTACCCTTCCTTTTTCTAAATCGAAGTGATTTTTGCGGAGATTTCCGCCAGTTTGCTATAAAGTTCCGTATTGGACGGATCCCTTTTGATTTGCGATAAAATTATATTTTTTTGACGTTGCAGTTCTTCCACCACGATAACACGTTTGCACTCGGCAAAATATTGGGCATTTTTTGCATACCGTTTGGGGGAGAAATCCATATCGATAATTTGCGAATATTCCTCTTGGGTGGCATTGGGACAAACTGTGTAAATCATATCCACCGAAGGTTGTTCGCCCTTTAGCTTGCAATCGAACAAGTAGGTGTACAAATTAGACAAAAACAACGTGTCGCAACGAGGTTTGTCGTCCAATACGGCGTAGTCTTCCCCATGAAGCATACAGCTTGCAACAAAGTACTTTGCTATTGTTTCCGACGACATTGACGTTGTTGTAAGTTGTTGCTCGTCCGTTACCGATTCGGTTGTAGGTTCGGCAATCTTGCGCAAAAAATAGTCGTTAGAATAGCCCGTTTTTGCAGACAAAACAGAGACGTAGTGTCTTTGGCGTGTTTCGTCTAACTGTTTTAGCATGGAAATTGCCCCTTTAACATACTTGGGCATTGCATTGTTGCGCACCTTTTGGTCGGGATTGGAAATATCAAAAGACTTGTCCAACAACGAAATCTTGTAATCAGGTAAGGACATTGCCTGCTCGATAAGTTGTAAAAATGCGTCCTTGCCGTGTTCTTTGATGTACTCGTCGGGATCTTGGTTGTTAGGAATGGACATAACCTTTACTTCCAGCCCTGCCTGATCCAAAATATCCAATCCACGAACAGTTGCTTTTTGACCGGCAGAATCGCCGTCGTAACAAATGTACACCGTTTCGGCAAGACGTGAGAGCCAACGTGCCTGTTCGGTGGTTAAACTCGTACCCATGCTTGCAACGGTTGTTTTGAAGCCCGCTTGGTACATCGCGATAACGTCCATGTAGCCTTCCACCATCACAAGGTGTTTCAAAGCCGATTGTTGTTTTTGCTCCTTGGCAATGTTTAAAGCGAATAGATTGTTCTTTTTGGTAAACAATGGAGTGTCGCCGGTGTTTTTGTATTTGCCATAATTTAGTTGTTGCTCGTCTAACGCTCTACCGCCAAAAGCAATAACCTTGCCTTGCATATTAAAAATCGGCACAATTAATCTGTGAGAAAGGGCATCGACAATTTTATCGTCTTTGGTTTTTTGAACAACTCCTGCCTTTACACATTCTTCCAAATTGAACCCTTTAGATACCAAGTATTTTGGCAAGGAAGATCTGTCGGGGGAATAGCCTATGCCGAATTTTTTTGCAACTTCGGTGGAAAATCCACGCCCTTCAAAATAGTCTCGAGCGATTTTGCCCTGTGCGGAGTAGTAGTTTTTATAGTAAAAAATTGCCGTAGCTTTGCAAATTTCAAGATGCAATTCACGTTGTTTTTTGCGTGCGGCAAACTGCTTGTCTTCCCTTTGTTGGGAAGTTTCCGGCATGGGTATATTTGCCCTACGTGCCAAAATTTCTACCGCTTCCCAAGTGGAGCAAGACTCATACTTCTCCACAAAGGTGATAACGTCGCCACTTTCACCGCAACCGAAACACTTGAAAATTTGCATATTGCGGTTCACGTTGAAACTTGGGGTTTTTTCTCCGTGGAAGGGACAGCGTGCCATAAAATTAGAACCACGTTGTCGCAGTTCGATATACGAGCCGATAACGTCAACGATATCGTTTGCTTGTTTTACTTGCTGTATAAAATCACGGTAATCGGGCATGCACGCTTCTCCTTGGTGAGTAGTAAAAAGAAAAATCGGTTTGCCACCGGCAAAACCAAACTTGACATTTTGACGCAACAACAACGCTACGAAAGTATCATTTTTTCTTTTCCATTAACAATTTCGACACGTCTAAAAATTTTCCCCTAAAAAATTTAATTTTTTTTAATAAATTTTTCAAGATTTTTTTGATTTTGTGTGAAAAATTTAGTTTTTTGTAACCATTTTACACAAAATAGGTAAATATTTGCGTATATCATTTTTATTTACCTATTGATTTACTCAAAAAATTTTGGTAAAATACATAAATAGGGGAAAAATTGCACTACTGTGGTTATTGCTATGTTGAGGATAAGCGAATATCACAACAGGAATAATCTAACATTATTGTTGCTAAAATAATAGAATTGTTATTGAGATGAAGGTAATCAATTATATTGTCACATGAATGAGTAAATATCATTATAGTGAACATAATCAATGTTGCGAAAATAATTAAATAATTGTTAAAGCGGAAATAATCTAATACTGTTGTTGCAGAAACGATATTCTTATTTGTAAAAAATAATTAAATTATTGTTATTATGAAAAATCCACTAATAATTTGTGCAGTTAAACTTTGGCGGAGACAATATCTATTAGATATCCGCCATCGTAACGTTGCCCAACTAAAGTAAACGAGGTAAAAAATGAAAAAAGTGCTACTTGTGGCATTGTGTTTAACGTTAGTTGCAACCTTTTGCTGTTGCACACCAACAATACCGGACAATCCAAATGCGCCCGTACCCGACGAACCGACGGATAACGTGTTTTTAAGAGAGTTTGGTGCAAACAACGATTTTTACGATGATTTTTCGACGGAAGAAACAACGTTATACCAAACGCTGTGGCAAAACGACACAATAATTTCTTTCCAGATAGATATCGAACCGTCGGAACTATATGCAATATCATACGCTTATCTACACAAGGATGACAATCCCGATTTGTTGGAAACTTTTCGCAAGTGCAATCTAACGATAAAGGTAAACGGTAAGGATTACTACTACGAAGAAGTGGGTATACGTATGCACGGAAACACGTCCAAGCGAGAGTTTTGCGACGAAAACGGCATTATGTATGCATTGGTGAATTTCCGCTTTAAGTTTAACGAGACCTTTGACGGCGACGAATACAAGGACACAAACATCTACCACGATTGGCACAAAGATACAGCGGAAGGCAAAGCGTTACGTAAACAACGCAAAGCACGTACCTTTGCCACAATGAAAAAGTGCTACGTAAAATGGAACAAAAGTCTCGATACAAGTTACACGCGAGAAGTGTTTGCATCGCGTATTTTGTGGAACTACGGCATTATGAATCCGCACGTTACGTGGACAAACTTTGCAATAAAGCAAAACGGGAAAATGGAAAATATTGGCGTGGGTACGCTGTACGAAACTATCGACGAAAAGTTTATCGAAAGGTACTTTGATACTGCTCAACAAGGTGGTGATTTGTACAAATGTTTATATCAAAATGCGCCTGCCGACCTTACCAAATTTGAAAACTACGGCATTGAAACATCATCGTGGACGCCCACTTACGACCTAAAAACCAATAACGAACCTGACAAAGAAGGTTACAGTGACCACAGTAGATTGAAACAATTTATACAAACGGTAAACAAAATTAGCCCGACGGACGAAAACTTTCAAACGGAGCTGGAAAAGATTGTACCAATGAACTACTTTGCCCATCTGGAAGCGGTAAACTATTTGTTGGGCAATCCCGATTGCATCCGCAACAACTACAACAACTACTACACCTACTTTGCGCCAAGCGGTTTAGCGATATTCGGCGTGTACGATTACGACTGGAGCATGGGCAACACGTGGGACAATAATAACATCAAGGCGGAATATGCAAGTCCAAACGACCTTAACGTTTTGATGGGTGGCGAGTGCAAAAATCCACTGTATCGCAAAACTTTTTTGCAAGGTGGAAGCGAATATTACAATCAACTTTTACGCAACACTGTGGCAAAGGTTCTGGAAGACGATTTATTCACCTACGAATACTATCAAACGTTGACAAGCACCTTTTGGAAAAACTACCGTAGTTTGATTGAACCGTCGAGCATGTTACAACGGACTTTGACAAAGGTTGACTGTAAAAAGCTTGCACAATTTGACACAACATCGGTAAAAGACTACATTCAAGCAAAACGCACCACTGCACAAAATGCAACAAAGTAGACCTTTAGATATACGAAAGTTGGCATTTAATGGTAAATATTTAGGTTTTTGCGTTTATGCAAAAAATATAAAATACAAGAGTTACGTCGATTGATTGCGTAAACGTTACATTTGAAATAAATATCTAAAAATAGAACAAAGGACTTGCAAATTTGCAAGTCCTTTGCGGTTTTTTGGATGAGGATTTTGTGGATTAGCAAAAAAAGTGCCAACGTCTATGGGGGTAAATCACAAGGTTTCGCGGCAGTAACCCACCGCACTACAATAAAATATAACTCTTAATACAAAATCCGTTGAAATATATATTATATTGACACTACATATTATTTACATAAGCCAAGTGCCGATGATTGTGCTATCAATAACCAAATGTTTGCCAAAGACAACATACCCTGTCCCCCTGAGCGAAGTGCGCAGCACGTAGTCAAACCCATAGAACGATACGTAAGTACGTATATACTTGCAATAAACAACAGACATTCCACAGATTGCCATACAAATAAAACAAAACGAATTATGCAACTTATTACTGTTTTAAGTTGTTTTACACTATCTGTTTTTTTGTCGGCGAGCTGTCGAAAAAATTGTTTACCGAATTTTATCAAGTTAGTCTTCGATTTTGTCTACACGGTTTTGGTGACGTCCACCCATAAAATCGGTGGTTAAAAATGCCGTTACAATCTCTTCGGCAGTAGCAAAATCCACGTAGATTTGTCCCATAGCAATCATATTGGCATCGTTGTGGGCGCGTGTGCGTGTTGCCATATCTGCGTTTGTACACAAAGCACATCTAACACCGTGAACTTTGTTTGCAACGATAGACACGCCAATGCCTGTGG
Organism: uncultured Oscillospiraceae bacterium; assembly: GCA_964404625.1. GTDB lineage: Bacteria > Bacillota > Clostridia > Christensenellales > CAG-314 > Fimimonas. Next base: position 9,264 of record CAYOKR010000034.1, read on the forward strand.
TACAGATAACGATACCGCGTTGGCAAGTGCCGTTAGCTACTGCTTGCGCCGCTTGTTTGGCAAAATCGGGATAATCGCAACTGTCCGTTGTGTAAGTACCGAAATCAACGACTTGGTAGCCGTGTTCGGTAAGAAAATCTGCAACGTGATTTTTTAGTTGCAATCCGCCGTGGTCACAAGCAAGAGAAATTTTCATGATAAACTCCCATTAAAACGATAGATATTTTTACTTAAAAATGCGTAAATGTGTACACTGTCCGTTGCCGATATTTGCATATTGTTCGCTATTCTTTTCGGTTGAAGTTGCAAACGTTAGTCAATGACAACGCACAACTCCGCACTACTTTATTGATTGGTAACAACACAATAATTATTCAAAGTGCGTTTGAAAATTATGCACGATAACGTTACGAATTATGCTGTTTGAAACGATTTTTACACTGTCGTTATAAATTTAGCAACTGTTTGATTATTTTGAGTATTTTTATGTCAGCAAAATATGTGGTTTGTTAGATAACGTTGTTTGCCGCCGAACGCACAAGTCGGTTCAAAATACTTTGTGCAAATGATGTTTTTGAAGTGTAGCTTGCAATGATGTAGTCGAAAGATTGCTCCAAAATGCGCAAGTTTTCAAACAAATTTTGCGCTACTTGTTCGTCCGTAGTGCCAATGCAACACACGTGGCGGTTGCCGTACAACGAAACGTCTTCCACAAGCAAAATGGGGTTACGTCCTTGCGCAACAAGAGTATCGTAATAGGTGCAAAGTTTATTGACATCGCCATCCAAATTTAGAGCCATTGGCACTTTGGGGGCATAATGTTTGTAGCGCACACCGGGAGAATTAACCTTCTCTTTAGGGTTGGTTAGCACACGCACGGATTTTCCCAGCACTTGTGAAATTTGTTCCGGGGTAACAAATCCGGGGCGCAAAATAAGTGGTTCGTCGTGAGACAAATCCAACACGGTGGATTCGATTCCTACTTGACAAGCATCTCCGCACAAAATAGCGGAAATTTTGCCATCCATATCGTCTTGAACGCGTTGCCACGTTGTTGGACTGGGGCGTCCGCTTGTGTTGGCACTGGGGGCGGTTACCGGCACTTGGCAAGCTTGCAAAAATCGGCGCGCTTGCAATGACTTGGGCATACGTATTGCAACGGTATCCAGTCCTGCAGTAATTACGTCGGAAATAGTATCCTTTTTGGGCAAAACAATGGTAATGCTTGCCGGCATTATGTTATCTATTATTTTTTGTGCATCGTCGTTGATTTCGCGTGCGATATCGTCAATTTGGTGTTTATCGTAGATATGCACTATCAATGGATTGTCGTTAGGGCGACCTTTGGCGGTAAAAGTAGATTTGACCGCATCTTCGTCGAAAGCGTTTGCGCCAAGTCCGTACACCGTTTCGGTGGGGAACGCTACAAGTTTACCTTGACGAATCAGTTGACCTGCCAACTGCAAATGCTCTTGCGAAAAATCCAGTAGTTTTGTTTGTATAGACATACTCTATTCCTCTGAATCGTCGTCGCTTGCAGTTTGAGTAGGCGTATCTTTGTAAACAGGAACAATGCCCAGTTGCGGTAAAGTGTAGTCGTCCACTTGCACGCTTTCGTCGGCACGAACAATGCGCACACGTACTGTTTGGTGCAAAACGTCGATACTTTCTACCTTGCCTTTTCCGTCGGGTGTTTCAATTTCCGCATTAACTTTGGGCATAAATTTGAGTGTTTGCGAATAGTAGTCGTCTTCATACTTCAAACAGCACATAAGACGTCCGCACAGACCGGAAATTTTTGTCGGGTTAATAGAAAGTCCTTGATTTTTTGCCATTTTGATAGAAACGCGAGCAAAGTCGTCCATGTAAGCATTGCAACAACAAACGCGTCCGCACGGACCGAGACCGCCTTTCATTTTGCATTCGTCACGAATACCGATTTGGCGCAGTTCGATACGCATACGGAATTGCGAAGCCATTTCCTTGACTAAATCGCGGAAGTCTACACGGTTTTCCGACGTGAAGTACACCACGATTTTTGAACTGTCAAACATGATGTCGGCATCGACGATTTTCATATCCAATTTGTGTTTTGCAATAAGCTTTTGCGCATCGGCAATATACTTTGTGCGTTTTTCCATCAAAGATTGGTGTTGTTTTTCGTCCTTTTCCGTTGCTTTGCGCACCACGGGTTTTAATTCGCCTTTGATAAGCGAGTCGTCAACTTCTTGATTGGCAATGGCAATAATACCATATTCCTGACCTTGGGCTGTTTCTACTATTACCCCTTCGCCCTTTTGAAAAGTTTTGTCTTTAGGATCGAAAAAGTAAACCTTTCCCTTAGTTTTATATTGAACACCTACTATTACAGTCGACATCTATATTTTACCTCCAAAATGTCACTTGCAAGGTTGTCGATAACAACGTTCAAGTTACATCCGTCGTCTAAACTTTTTTTAGCCGAATTTATTTTTTCGATACAAACTCGGCTGGCTTGTATCGAGTAGTTTTGACAAATTTTTTCGATAGTTTTTTTAAGTGAAGAAAGTTCGAACAATTCCGGCGCTATGCGGTAATGCAAACTTTGTCCCAAAAGCACCGTCATAAACGCCAAGCAATGGTTTACGTTTGCACGGTTGTTGACGATACTGCTAACATAAGGCAAAGCGACCTTGGTAGACGACATATTTTCTAACACGTCTATTGCCGTTTGATACGCTTGAAAAATGCCGTTATCGGCAATTAATTTCTCCGCCATTTGCACGCTACCGTTTGCCATGATGCTTGCAATTTGGCAAGTTTTTAAGTCGTAACCCTTTTGAACAAGTTGATTGCAAATTTCCACGTTAGTAACACGAGTTTGTTTTAGCACTTGACAGCGTGAACGAATGGTAGCAAGCAAGCCGTCGGCATCACTAACTCCGATAAACACGTATGTATCTGGGGTTGGTTCTTCGATAGTTTTTAGCAGTTTGTTTTGCCACAAATCGCTACCGATACCGCTTACCGAATTTGTTGCATCAATCAAAAATACACGCGCAACGGAATTATCTACCGGACGAAGTGAACTTTCTTCCACCAAGTAAGATATATCCTCCACTTTTAGTCGAGTACGGTCGTCACGGGGCAGACAAATTACGTCCTGATGGGCATCGTCTTGCACCTTTTTGCAAATGTCACAACCGCAAGCGGTATGATTTGGACAAAGTGCCACCACTGCACATTGTTTTAGCAACGACGGAATATAGGATTTATCACCCTCCACTATGTAGGCATGGACGGCATACCCTTCGGCAAAAGCACGCACAAGGTAACCGCCGACATTGTTATCTAAAGTTATCATTATTGCAAAATTCCCTTGTCAAACAGCACCTTGCGAAGTGCTTGTTGAGTTTGCTCGATTGTTCCGGATGCATCAATTACCACAAATTTGGATGGATCTTTTTCAATCAATGCACGGTAACCGTCGTACACCTTTTGGTGGAAGGAATAGTCCACAGCTTCCATACGGTCGTTTTGGTCGGCACCGCCCTTACGCTCGAAAGCCTTTGCGGGAGAAAGGTCCAAAAAGATAGTAAACTCCGGCATATAGTCGCCAACTGCAAGTTCGTTTAGGTTAACTATACGATCCAATCCTAAGCCACGTCCAAGACCTTGATACACGTAGGACGAATGGACAAATCGGTCACAAAAAACAACCTTACCTTGTTCCAAAGCAGGTTTAACGATGTCCTTTAAGTGTTGAATACGACTCGCGGCGTACAAAAATGCTTCGCAAAGGTCATCCATACTGCTGTTTTTGGCATCCAAAATGATTTTGCGAATTTGTTCGGCAATGTCCGATCCTCCCGGTTCGCGAGTAAAAACAACATTATCGTAGCCGTTTTGTTTACAAAACTCACGCAGTAAATTTGTTTGAAAGGTTTTGCCTACGCCGTCGCAACCCTCGATTGTGATAAAGTTTTTCATGCATATACTTCCTTTAATATTGTACGTTTTATGATAACATATTCCGCAACAATTTTCAAGTATTTGGCAATATTTGAGATAAAACTATATAATGCAAATTTGATAGGTGCGTTTGCTGGAAATATTTGATTACAAGTTGATTTTGGAATAAAACCACACAATAACAATCGGACAAAGTAAAAACCACTAAAGAATATGATTGTAATCGTTAATATGATTGTAATCATTTTTATACATTTTGAGTAAGATCGAGCAACACTAACCAAACAAACGTAAAGATATCGAAGAATTTGTTTATAATCGAGCGTTGTGTTCGACAAAACACATTGACAACGAAAGAAAAATGACACAAAAAGCGCATACGTATGTGAAAAATCACGACAATAGCAAGCAAAGGACTATTGACAAATTACGATACCGTGCAAAATACTTTTGGAAATTTTCGATAAACAAATCTGTACCTATCAAGCAAAAAGATTCTATAATAAATATTGGAATGAGCGAAAAGATAGGGAAAAACGACCTTTCAATATTGAGTAAAAATATTTACAGCCGAATAGATACTACTATATATTACATACTACCGATTAATTGTCAAACTAAGTGCAACACTTTTATCCTCCATTAAGCTTAAATGCACATTTTCCCTTACCAAATAACTACATATATTACGCAAAAGCAATTTACCACCTAATAGACGCGACCGCCTGTAACACAAGTAGCAATAAACAAAAAAACGACCTTGCGGAGAAAGTCTCTACAAGGTTGTGATTTTATTTCTTTTTGGTTGAATAGAGCATCGTTGCACTATCGTTTGACGGCTGCAACGTTGCATCAGCCCGTCAAATGGCAACCCGAATTTTTGTTCTTTACGTATTTTTTGGCAATACCTTTTATCACGAAAAAGGCAAAGCCGTTTATCATTCCGGAAAAAGTTCAGAAAATAGAGATTTCATCAAATTTTCCGTCAAAACTACAAAAAAACACCAATTTTTCGGGGTAAATATCCCTGAAATCTCTACTTCAATGCTATTTTGTAAGGTTTTGAGCGTAAAACAAAACGACCTCATAGAATTTCTTCTACAAGGTCGTAATTTTATTTTGCTTTGCCTACTGTGTCATAAGGCAGTTTGCCTTTTCACATTACGCTAAAAATTAGCGAGGGAATTTGATTGCTGCTTGCGCTGCTGCCAAACGAGCAATGGGCACGCGGTAAGGTGAGCAGGAAACGTAAGTAAGACCAACTTTATGGCAGAATTCGATTGTGCTGGGGTCACCACCGT